>PYVH01000076.1 GCA_003030785.1 Marinobacter sp. B9-2
CTCGATGCTGAACACAGTATTCCCGTTGCTCCGGGGTGCGCTTCAGATCGAAGACCGAATCGATAATGCCGCGCTCCTCAAGCAGAGTTCGCACAATCGTCTCGGTGCTCTGGGTCTGAAAAATCCGGCTGTTGTGCATCAATCCCAGACGCCATAGCGGCGACTGTATCGTCAGCTCGTAGCGGGTCCTCCGGTGGCCGGCATCACCACGAACGAATTCGTTGACCACACCGGCAAAGCGCCTGAGCGGCACGCCATTCTGCCAGATAACAAGATCAACCGGTTGCTCGAGAGTCTCCGCTGCCTGAATGGAGGGGTCGGTACTGGCCAACTCAAGACGACCCTGAAACACCTCGGAAAGGCGTTCGGTCAGTTTAAAGCCAACCACTGAGAATAGATCTGAGGGGAGTCCGCCAACACGGGCGGTAAACTGCAATCCACTTGCCTGGGGCATATCTTCATTCCTTGAAGAGCAATCGGTTTTTAAGCTCGTCCTGAGCAGGCCTCCGATTATAGCCATCAAGCCGTAGAATGAAACCCCGGGGCCAGTCTTGTGTCGGCATGATGAGAAGTTGACCGGAAATCCATTCTGCTGCACCCTAATCTGGTTTCATTATGCAACCGGAGAGAACACGTGAGCGAATATAAGAACCGAGCCGTTGTGCTCAAGCAGCGCCCACGGGGTGAAATTCAGCAAGGTGATCTGGTGCTGGAAGAGCGCCCCGTGCGCTCCCCCAGCGAGGGCGAGGTGGTTGCCCAGGTACTCTGGCTTTCGCTGGACCCTTACATGCGCCCCCGCATGAACGATGCCAAAGGTTACATGGACCCCATCGGCATTGACGAGCCCATTGTCGGCGAGAGTGTTGCCCGGGTGGTGGAATCACGTTCAGAGGATCTGAAAGTCGGCGACCTGGTCACTTGCTATTCCGGCTGGCAGGAATACGTTACCTTTCCGGCCGATGCGCCGATGGTTTACAAGATTCAGCAACGAGACAACGTGCCCCTGCAAGCCTACCTTGGCGTTGCCGGCATGCCCGGGCGCACGGGTTATTGCGGTCTGATGTACGTGGGCAAACCGAAAGCCGGCGAAACCGTAGTTGTCTCGGCGGCTTCGGGACCAGTGGGCACCGTCGTTGGCCAGACTGCCAAATCAGTAGGTTGCAGGGCCGTTGGTGTTGCCGGCGGGCCTGAAAAGTGCGATTACGTGGTCAATGAACTGGGTTTCGACGCCTGTGTTGATTACAAGGCAGGCAACCTGGAAGAGGACCTGAAAGCGGCCTGCCCCAACGGCATCGACGTTTACTTCGAAAACGTCGGTGGTGCCGTGACGCGTGCCGTGGCCCCGCTGCTGAACAAGGGCGCCCGGGTGCCCATCTGCGGTTTTGTTTCCGCCTACAATGCAACGGATATGGCCAGCGTGGAAACCCCGTTCCACGTCCTCAAGGCGCTGGATCCGGTCCCCGAACACCGGTTTTTCCTGGTGACCGAGTGGCAGGACCAGCATCAGGAAATCACGGACATCCTGGCCTCCCGGGTTGCCTCTGGTGAACTCAAGTACCGGGAGACCGTTGCCGAAGGTCTGGAAAATGCCGTTGATGCGTTCAAGGGCATGCTGAAAGGGCAGAACTTCGGCAAGCAGCTGGTTCATATCGCAGACTGATTTCAGCCCGGGAGACGCGAGGGACTATGTGATCAGTCGGAGATTTTCAGGAGCACCTTACCGGTGTTCCTGTTCTCGGCCACATAGGCCATCGCATCTTCCACCTGCTCTATCGGCCATGTGCTGTCAATCAGAGGCTCAATCTGGCCGGCGGCGAGCAGTGGCCAGACATGCCGGTAGAGCGCCTGCATCACTTCGCCCTTATCCTCGACCGTTCGGGAACGGAGGGTGGAACCGATCAGGCGCTGGCGTTTAACCAGCATCAGGCCCAGATCCACCTCGGCCATCCGGCCACCCATCAGCCCGATCAGCACGATGCGCCCATCAACATTCAGAACCCGCTGATCCTCAGCAATATATTTGCCTCCGACCGGATCCAGAACCATATCCACGCCGCCCCATGCAGTGACGGCATCAATAAAGGAACCCTCGTTCCGGTTCCAGACACCACTGGCTCCCAGATTACGGCAAACCTCCAGCTTGGCCTTGTCACCGGCGGTGGCGAATACCGGGTTACCAAAGGCTGTTGCCAACTGGATGACGGCTGTTCCCAGACCACTTGCACCCGCATGCAGCAGCACCCGCTCGCCCGGTTTCAAGGCCGCTTCGTGATAGAGATTCAGCCAGGCCGTGGCGAAAACTTCCGGTATGGCTGCGGCCTTTTCCAGCGTTAACCCTTTGGGAATGGGCAAGACCTGCACCGCCGGCACCACCACGCGGGTGGCGTAACCGCCTCCGGTCAGTAGGGCGCAGACTTCATCGCCGGGCTTGAACTGGGTGACATCCGGTCCAACTGAGGCGATCCGACCACTGACTTCCAGCCCCAGAATGTCAGACGCTCCCGGCGGGGGTGGATAGACACCAGCCCGCTGCATCAGGTCGGCACGGTTGATGGCGGTCCAGACCACCTCGATTTCGACGTGATCCGCCGGGGGCTCCCCCGGTCCTTCCCAGGAATCCCAGCTGAGGTTGCCCCCGGTTACCTTGATTGCTTTGATCATGTATGACGTCTCGGCCTTGCTCATATGGGCACAGGATACCCCAAGTTTTCCGAGCATTGCACAAATGACGCCTACAGATTGTCAGTCGGTAACTTCAAGATTGGATAGCCATACGCTCTGGTAGGGTTTCAGGGTAATCGAGCCGGACAGGTCATCAATGGTCATCCCGGAAATCAGGTCCTGCCAATGATCGGTACCAATCAGATTGATGTCGCTCAGGGCTACCTGCTGCACCTCGTTGCTGATGTTATGAATGCAGAACAAGGACTGATCCCTGCGCATACTCTGGCGCCAGAAACCGAACAGCTGAAGCCCGAGATGCAGGGTGAACTGGGTTGCGTTCGGATGAAACGCCGGCTGTTTACGTCGAATGGCGATCAGGCGTTTCAGCTCCTGGAACGCCTTGCTGTGATGACTCAGGGGGTCCGCGAGCTTCTGCTCCAGATCATCCAGTTGCCACTGGCTGCGGTTAATGGACCTCAGCCGACCGGTGTGCTCTACCCGCTCCAGATCGTTCTCAGTGGCCAGCAGACTGTGGATATAGAACGCCGGAATCCCCTCCAGCGCCAGCATCACAGTATGGGCGCAGACGAAGCGCTGCAGTTGCCAGTGATCCCGGCCCGACTCCGCCGTGCCCTGGAGTGCGTCGTACAGGGCGATATTGATCTCGTATGGTTGGTCGCGGCCATCCGGCGTGCGCCGGTACGATACCTTGCCACCAAAGGAATCCATGGTGTTGATCAGCCGCTGCTTCTCTTCCTCAGTCAGCAGCCCATCCGTCGGCCGCATACCGACGCCATCGTGGGACGCAATAAAGTTCAGATAGGTGGTGCCCATCTGCGCCGGCGGCATGCTCATCAGCCAGGTTTTCAGGTGCTTGCAGTCACCGGTAACCAGGGTATTGATCAGCAGGGGCGGCAGCGAGAAGTTATAGATGACATGGGCTTCGTTGGCGTTGCCGAAGTAGGTCAGGTTTTCCCGGTTGGGCACGTTGGTTTCGGTAATCACCACCGCATCCGGGCTGTGATGCTCAATCAGCAGGCGCAGGATCTTGATCAGCTCATGGGTTTGCTGCAAATGGATGCAGGGCGTGCCCGGTTCCTTCCAGAGAAAGGCGACGGCATCAAGCCGGAAGATGATAATGCCGCGCTCCAGGTAGCGCCGGATGATGGCAGCGAACTCGATGAGCACCTTGGGGTTGGCAAAATTCAGATCGACCTGATCCTCACTGAAGGTGCACCAGACATACCGCTCCCCATCATCCGTCTGAACCGGATTCAGCAGTGGCGAGGTTCGGGGCCGCACAACGGCACTCAGATCATCCCTTGGATTGCCCTCGAAGAAATAATCCTTGCCCGGGTCGACACGTTTGCGGAAATTCTCGAACCAGCGGCTACGGGCCGACATATGGTTGATCACCAGGTCCGCCATCAGCTTGTAATCCCGGGCGATGCGTTCGATGTCCTCCCAGTTGCCGTGGGACTCGTTCACCGCCAGATAGTCCATGACCGAGAAACCGTCGTCGGAGCTGTAGGGGAAAAAAGGCAGTATATGCACCGAAGAGACAGTGTCTGAGAGGCAATCGCCCAGGAAACGATGCAGCGTTTGCAGCGGCTTTTCGTCCGCCCGCTGAACCGTGTCGGCATAGGTAATCAGCACCACATCCGATTCGTCCCAATTATTCTGGTGCGCAGGCGGCGGTGCCTGGTTGGGCTCCAGTCCCATGGTGATCAGCAGTTCCTCGGCCAGAAATTCACAGTCCAGCTCCGGATAGACCACCTCCAGCATGGAAACCAGCTTCGCTTTCAGAGGCTGGATCATGGCTGGAATTCCTCATTATCCAGTTCCACCGCCTCCAGCAGCTGCTCCTTGATGTCGGGAATGGCGCTTGTTACCCGGTTCCAGCTGGGAATAAAAGGGGTGTCCATCGGGTTATCGAGGAAATAGGCGCCGGCCCGCATCACATTCTGGGCGAAGAGTTCCACGGTCTTCTCCTCCTTGTGACGATCAAACGTCAGGCCGTTAATAATGGCGTCGTTCTGGTAGGTCTCCACAAAATCCAGGGCAATGCGGAAATACGTGGCCTTGATCGTCCGGAATTTTTCATTGGAGAAAATCTCGCCGTTGGTCGCCAGCTTTCGGAACAGGGCCTTGGCGATATCCATGCTCATTTTGGACAGCCCCTTGCTGGCATCCTCCGGCGAAAGCTCCTGGTGCTTGTGGTCGTAGACATCGGCAATATCCACCTGGCACAGGCGGTTGGTGGCGTAGTTGCGCTTCATCTCCGACAGCACACCGATCTCCAGCCCCCAGTCGCTGGGAATGCGCAGATCATTGATCACATCCGTTCGGAACGAGAACTCCCCGGCCAGGGGGTACCGGTAACTGTCCAGGTAATCCAGAAAATCGTTGGGGCCGCAGACTTTCTTCAGCGCGCGGATCAGCGGCGTCACCAGCAGGCGGCTGACCCGTCCGTTCATTTTCCCGTCCGCCACTCGGGCGTAGTAGCCTTTGCAGAACATGTAGTTGAAGCCGGGATTGGCCACAGGATAGATAAGGCGGGCCACGAGGTCCCGGGAATAGGTGAGGATGTCGCAGTCGTGCAGGGCAACGGACTTGCTGACACCGGAGGCCAATACATAGCCAAAGCAATACCAGACGTTTCGGCCCTTGCCCATTTCCGTCGGTGCCAGGTTCTGCTCCCGAAGTTTCAGGTCAATGTTCCTGAGTCGGGGCCCGTCGTTCCAGAGCACCTTAAAGTTCTGAGGCAGTTCCGAGAAGTACTCCAGGGCGTGGCGGTATTGTTCCTCGTTGGCGCGGTCCAGGCCAATCACTACCTGATCCAGATACGGCACCTTACCCAGCTCGTGCACAATGTTTTTCAGGGCCGGCCCCTCCAGCTCCGAATAAAGCGACGGCAGCACCAGCGACATGGGCCGGGCTTTGCGAAAACTCATCAGCTCTGCTTCCAGGTCCTCCACCGGACGCCGAACAAGGTTATGAAGGGTTGTGATAATGCCATTTTGGTAAAAGTCGCCCATGGCGGCTCTCCTTCTTGATACCCGCATTCGAACGGGTCAGTACCCGTACTCAACCAGGAGATTGAGTACGCACTCATTCCAGCCTTCGGGGCCGGGCTTGAGGGAGCGCATGGCGTGCCTGGTCGAAGGCAACTGCACCTCTTCGCTTTTTACGCCCCGGATCACCACCGGTATGTCCGCCGATTCCAGCATCTGCTGATCGTTGGGGCTGTCACCCAGGGCAATGGCCAACACGGGCACATCGCCATCCTGCTCCCGGTAACGGTCTTTGTATTTGTTTAGCAAGAACCGGGCCCCATCGGCTTTATCAAAAATACCCATGGCATGGAGGAAGCGCCCGCCGGGCA
Organism: Marinobacter sp. B9-2; assembly: GCA_003030785.1. Taxonomy (GTDB): domain Bacteria; phylum Pseudomonadota; class Gammaproteobacteria; order Pseudomonadales; family Oleiphilaceae; genus Marinobacter. The sequence continues at coordinate 6,050 of PYVH01000076.1, forward strand.
CCAAGCGAAGTTGTTCATCAGCAAGAGCCTTCTCGAATTGGACCAACTCCTCCTCGTTGCCCTGCCAGATCAATGGCTCGGTCCCGAGCCGTTCTTTGGCACGCCCGGCCGCCGCCGGATCCAGGCCGGTCTCGGCTGTCAGTTCGTTTGCGGACATGTCGGCAAAGCCCCTGAATCGGGCGCCCTTCTTCCGTTGGGTGCCAAGCACCTCAAGGACCCGATCCCGGGTTGCACCAAAATTCACCACTTCTTCTTCGACATTGCCCAGGGCATGGGGCGGAATAACCACGGCTGCACCGTTTTCGACAATGAACGGATCGGTATTGCCAAGCTCCTCCCTTATTGCCCGGATCTCCGGCATGGTTTTGCTGGAGTTAAGTACGAGGGGAATATTGGCTGCCTTAAGCCTGGCCAGTGCGGGGCCCGCCGCCTGCCAGCGGTAATCGTCATGATCAAGCAGGGTGCCATCGAGATCAGAAAAGATGATCAAATGGGGTCGGGCCATGGCCGGTCTCCGTCAGGCTTCGCGGAACTGCGGAAGGCCGAGGGAGTGATCCTCGGCCACGTTGATCAGAACATCGGCCCGGACCGGCATTTCAGCGAGGCAGGCACGGGTAACCCGCTCATAGTGCATCACGAAGCGGCCAACTTCGTCGTCGGTCATAATGCGCAAATCCTGTGCATTAGCATGGAGCTCGCCACGTTTTGGTGCATTGCGAATTTTCTTCGCCAGCTTTTGCTCCTGGAGTCGACGCCATTCAAGAACACACTCCATGGAAGGAGCCTTCAACATGACCAGATAATCGATTTCATCAAAAAACTGCCGGTACTCCCCTTCCAACTGATCGTTCACATAGCGCCGCCAGACGCCGTCCGGATCCTCGTTCTCCTCCAGGCGATTCATCGGCTCAGCGAGCGCACTGTCTTTCTCCGGTCGCCCATCCAGGCACCAGCCCTCCAGAAGAATGACCTCCGCTCTTCCGCCGAAGACAGGCCACTGATCCCGGGGAACCCGGTCGTCCCGGGACTTGTCGAAGGCAGGAATCGGTGTGGCACCTTCAGGCGCTGCACTGCGTAGACGGTGCAAAACCTGTTGCCCCAGCGCCACGTCATGGGTTCCGGGTACACCACGGGTTTTAAACAACGGGTGTATCCGTTCGGCGAGGTCCTCACGCTCGGCTCTGGTAAGGTAAATATCATCCAGGGAGAAATTGGCAGTGGCACGGTTCCGGTGCCGGAGCAGGATCTCCCGTAAAAAGAGGGTCAACGTGGACTTGCCCGTACCCTGGGCGCCGTGAATACCAACCACTATGGGCTGCTTTTCCGTATCATGGAGCGCACAGATTCGGTCTGCCAGCGGCAGAATGGTCTTTTCCACCGTTTCGGCGTAGGCATCGGGCAGGCCCTCCTGTTGAATCAGGGCACTGACGGTTTGTTCGAGCGAGCGATCAGACACGTTGGATTTCCGGTTTAATAGATTATTTAAGAGAGACGGCAGCAGAATTCATACCAATGGGAGTATAGGCGTTTTATGAGTGGCAACGATTTTCGAATAGAGCATCGCTACCTGGAGCTCCCGGACAGCTTTTATACCCGGGTTCAGCCCTCACCACTGAAAAACGCAAAGATGGTGTGTTTCAACCACAAGCTCGCCGAGCAGATGGGCTTTCGCGCCGATTCCGAATCGGACTGGACCGGCGTGGGCGCAGGCTCTGAATTACTGGAGGGCATGGACCCGGTGGCCATGAAATACACCGGCCACCAGTTCGGCGCCTACAATCCGGAACTCGGCGACGGCCGTGGCCTGCTGCTGTGGGAAACCGTTGGCCCCGATGGACGACGCTGGGACTGGCACCTCAAAGGCGCCGGTATGACTCCCTACTCCCGCTTCGGGGATGGCCGCGCCGTGCTTCGCTCCACCATTCGCGAATACCTGTGCAGTGAAGCCATGCACGGACTTGGCATCCCTACCACCCGGGCACTGTTCATGGTGAGCGCCAAAGACCCGGTGCGCAGGGAATCCATCGAAACGGCGGCTGCACTGGTGCGCGTGGCTCAAAGCCATATTCGCTTCGGACACTTCGAGTTCGCCGCTCACCACGAAGGGCCTAAAAGCGTAAAGACTCTGCTTGAGCATGTGATCTCGCTGCACTTCCCTCATCTGATCAACCTGCCGGATGACGATCGATACGCCCGCTGGTTCGAGGAAGTCGTCGAACGCACTGCACGAACGATTGCCGACTGGCAGGCGGTGGGTTTTTGCCACGGCGTGATGAACAGCGACAACATGTCGATCATCGGCGACACCTTTGATTACGGCCCCTTCGCATTCCTTGATGATTTCGACGCCGGCTATATAAGCAATCACACCGACCAGGGTGGGCGCTACGCCTACAACCGTCAGCCGCAAGTCGGGTTTGAGAATTGCCGTTACCTGGCCACTGCCCTGCTGCCAGTAATGGAGGAGGACGACGTGCGCCGGGGGCTTCGCCGCTATGAAGTGGCTTACAACGAACGCTTTCTCCAGAACATGCGGGACAAGCTTGGCCTGGTCATTGAGAATGAAGCAGACCTGAGCCTGATCATGGATACCTTCAGCATGATGCACGAGCACCATGTCGACTACACCGCCTTCTTCCGAGCGCTCTCCAATCTACACAGCCACGGCCATGGGCCGGTTCGAGACCTGTTTGTGGATCGCAGCGTGGCAGACCAGTGGCTGGAGCGCTATGAGGAGAGACTCCTGAACGAAACCCGCGCTCACGATGAGCGGGAGTACGCCATGCGCCGCGTGAATCCCAAATTTGTGCTGAGAAACTACCTGGCCCAGCAGGTCATCCAGGAAGCCCAGAACGGGGATTACGAACCGATGAAGGAACTGCTGAAGGTGCTCGAGCGGCCCTATGACGAGCAACCGGAGAACGAGGCTTATGCGGCATTGCCGCCGGATTGGGGCAAACATCTGAATATCAGCTGTTCAAGCTGACAGTCTGAATCAGCCAACGAAAAGGGCCGGACGATCTACTACTCGTCCGGCCCTTTCTTTTTCGGCAGCTACCGGAGATCAGACCGCCTTGGCAGCAATGATCTTCTCGTGCCATTCGGCAGGACCTGTCTGGTGCACAGAAGAGCCCCTTGAATCAACAGCGACGGTGACCGGCATGTCCTCTACCTCGAACTCGTAAATGGCTTCCATACCCAGTTCCGGGAAGGCAACCACTTCCGCATTCTTGATGGCTTTGGAGACCAGGTAGGCGGAACCGCCCACGGCCATCAGGTATACCGCACCGAATTCCTTGATGGCGTCGATGGCCACCTGACCGCGCTCGGCTTTACCAATCATGCCGGTAAGGCCGGTCTTCTCGAGCATGGTGTGGGTAAACTTGTCCATACGGGTGGCCGTCGTCGGGCCTGCGGGACCAACCACCTCTTCGCGTACCGGATCAACGGGGCCCACGTAGTAAATGAACCGTCCCTTGAGATCAACCGGCAGCTCCTCGCCTTTCTCGATCATGTCCACCATCTTCTTGTGGGCAGCGTCGCGGCCGGTCAGCATCTTGCCGGACAGTAGAACGGTTTCGCCCGGCTGCCAGTCCTTAACGTCTTCCGGAGTGACGGTATCCAGATTCACGCGACGCACGTTGTCGCCCACTTCCCAGGTAATTTCCGGCCAGTCTTCCAGGCGCGGCGGCGTCTGCAGGGACGGTCCGGTGCCATCCAGGGTGAAATGCGCGTGACGGGTCGCAGCACAGTTCGGGATGATGGCCACCGGCTTATTAGCTGCGTGGGTCGGGTAATCCTTGACCTTGACATCCAGAACGGTGGTCAGGCCACCCAGCCCCTGGGCACCGATACCGAGATCATTCACCTTGTCGAACAACTCGAGGCGCAGTTCCTCAGCTCTGTTCGACGCACCGCGCTCTTTCAGGTCGTGGATATCGATCGGATCCAGCAGGGATTCCTTGGCCATTTCCATCGCCTTTTCGGCGGTACCGCCAATACCAATGCCCAGCATGCCAGGCGGGCACCAGCCAGCCCCCATCTGCGGGACCATCTTCAGAACCCAGTCTACAACCGAGTCGGACGGGTTCAGCATGGCAAATTTCGACTTGGCCTCGGAACCGCCGCCTTTGGCAGCTACGTGCACCTCAACGGTATCGCCCGGGACCATCTTGTAGTGGATGATGGCCGGCGTGTTATCACCGGTGTTCTTACGCTTGCCGTCCGGGTCATCCAGGATAGAGGCGCGCAGCACGTTGTCTGGATGGGTATAGGCGCGACGCACCCCTTCGTTGATCACATCATCCAGAGCCATCTCGCAGTCCCACTGGACGTTCATACCGATGTTGACGAATACCGTCACAATGCCAGTGTCCTGACACAAGGGCCGATGCCCTTCCGCACACATGCGCGAGTTGATCAGGATCTGGGCCATGGCATCCTTGGCCGCCTGGGATTCTTCCTTCTGGTAGGCCTCATACACACCATCGATGAAATCTTTCGGGTGGTAGTAGGAAATGAACTGCAGCGCGTCCGCTACGCTTTCAATCAGGTCGTCCTGGCGGATTACGGTGGTCATAGGCGCCTCATCAGCTTGGTATCGTTATGTCGTGTCGTAAAAATCGGGGGGCGAGAGTTTACCAGAAAATCGGTTTGGCGAGTGATTGGACAGATGGCGAAGCAAGGATTAAAACCCGTGAAAAACGCCGTCGGAAAAAGGTATCATCCTAACCAAACGATAATAACACCGTAGGAGACACCGTGACTGACCTCGTCCTCACCGAAATAAAAGACCGGATTCTCATCGTTCGACTGAACCGGCCAGAGCGAAAGAACGCCCTCACCCACGCCATGTACACCGCCATGGGGGACGCCCTGGAACAGGCCCGGGATGACACCAACATCCGGTGCGTACTCTTCACCGGCACAAGCGAGTGTTTCACTGCAGGCAACGACCTGGGCGAATTTGCCGCCGGCTTGCCCGGTGATTTCGAACAAACCCCCGTCGGCCGCTTTCTTTTATTACTGGCCAGTGCAACCAAACCTGTGGTGGCGTCGGTCAATGGCGCGGCCGTTGGCATTGGTACCACCATGTTGCTGCACTGCGATCTGGTGTTCGCCGGCAACAACACGGCGTTCCAGATGCCCTTTGCCAGCCTCGGCCTTTGCCCCGAGGGCGGCTCGAGCCTGCTACTGCCCTCCTGGATAGGCCGGGTGCGCACTGCCGAGCTCCTGATGCTTGGCGGCGCCTTCACTGCTGAAGAAGCTTCCCGTCTTGGCCTGATCAACCGGGTTTGCGATCCTGAGCAGACCGAAGCCAATGCCTTCGAGGCCTGCCAGCGGCTGGCCGAAAAAGCCCCGGCAGCGATTCGGGCCACCAAGGCGATGCTGAACCGGCCAACCATGGCGGCACTTCATGAAACCATGCTCGAAGAGGGACAGCTGTTCGCCGAGCGGCTGAAATCCCCTGAGGCTACCGAAGCCTTCCGGGCCTTCATGGAAAAACGCCCACCGGATTTCTCGCGCTTCGAGTAAACCTCGACCGCGCCTCAATTTCCCTATTGCCGGACCTCGACAAACCGTTATCCGGCAACTATTTTTCTCAAAGGCCGAACTCCAACTGTGCGGGGAGGATTCAATCCAGAAGAATCACACTTTTGGCTGATCAACACTTGCCATACTGTCGCTATAGTCAGAGATACAGAAATTGGCTTACAGCGCTGGCTACAATTTCAGACAACAGTTTAAGCAGAACAGGCCACTGACAACGGGCTTACCGGATCAGACCGCCCCCGTCAGCTGCCGAACATAACGACACAACAACAGGAAAAGGTTCCACCCATGTTCAAGAAAACTCTAATAAGTCTTGCCGTGGCGTCTTCCGTTGGACTTACAGGCTGCTTTGATAGTGGCGAGACGGGGGCGAATGCCAATCCGGATTATCAGATCACTAACCCAGACCTCACCGGAAAAACCTGGCCCCTTTTTAATCCGGTCACAGGCCAACTTCCCCTGCCGAATGACCTGATTTTCCGTTCGGATAACCCAGACACAGCAATTAATGAAGCAGATGGTTCCTTTCAGGTTGCAGACTCCGCGCCTCCTGTTACTACTGCCCTGAATCAATTGAGCGGCGCCTCCTCTATTGCGCCTGCCGTCGTACAGTTTAATGGGGAAATCGATGCTGATTCTGTGGACTCCAGGGCCTTTATTCTGGCAAACCCTGAAGATCCAACCAGCGTAATTCCCAACCCAAATCAGAACGTTTTCCTGATTGAGCTTGAGTACGCAGGTGGTGATCCTGTCCGTGGCCTTGGGGCTGGGGAATCTCCAACGATCCCGCTAGCCATAACTGCACAGGTTGCCGCCGGAGCGGCGCCGCAAGACCTAAGCGGACGGGGGCAAGCAGAGGCAGGGGCTTATCTGTTCAGTCTCACCCAATCCCCCGAATACGTAGCGGAAGTGGTATCCCTTGACGGGTCCTCAGCAATCCGGATTAATCCGACTAAACCGCTGAATCCTTTCAAGCGTTACCTCGTCGTAGTCACGAATGAAGTACTTGATGTGAATGGCGACCCCATTGTGCAAGATCCTCTTTATCGTGACGTTGCCGATCCGGATAGAGTACTTGGTAATCCCACTGCTCTGGCACCAGTTCGCCGCATTGTTGATTCATTCTGGGAAAAGGTTGCAGCAAGTTTCTTTGGTGTACCGAACCAGGCACGTCCTGATGACGCACTTACCGAAAGCGATATTGCAATATCCTATAGTTTTACTACCTCCAATGATCAACGCGTCCTCCAATACATTGCTGATCCGAAAGCATTCTTCAAAGAAACTATTCTTGGGTCTGTAAGATTCGAGGCAGTGTCAGATGCAAGAGAGGGAGGAGAAACCGACTTCTTCGCACTCAATACAATCGGGAATAACGCAGTAACGGCCGCAGATGCTACCGCCGACGGCCAGGCCGATCAGCTGGTGGGAGCATTCACAGCTGCGCAACTTCTTCCTACACCCACGG
>PYVH01000077.1 GCA_003030785.1 Marinobacter sp. B9-2
ATAAACAAAATCCTCAAGCGCACCCAGGCCTTTCTGGGTGATCGCCAGCCCCAGCCAGGGCTCGGACACATCCCAACCGAAACGCAGGTTACTCAACAGGTGATCCAGATTGAAGCCACCGATGGTGACTGACGAGTGGAATCCGTCACGGAGCATATAATCGGCGCGATCGGCGTCAATCTCACCGGATACAATGGACGACAGAAGGTCCATCACCAGTCCCGGAATATTGTCGCTCAGGGGCGAGCCCGCGGCCGCATCCTCGCCCGCAATAAAGGCCCAGAAGGTGCGGGCATGGCGGCAGAATGTCTCGCTGGGCCGTACTTTGGTGGTTTCCATGATGCCGATAACATCCCGGGCATAAAGACCAGCGCTTTCCAGATCCACTGCCATGAGCACATCGTGGGCAACGCGCACGGAATAATGCTCGTGTTCCAGTTCATCGGGCTCCTCCGGGTGATAGACGGAATAATCCACACCGTGCCACAGATCCCGGAAACGGCCGGGCCGCGACATCAGCTCCCGGATGCGTCGAGCCTGGGTAAACTGATGGGAAAAGCTGGAATGGCCGCTGTCATGGAGCAGACAACCCAGCCGGATGGTCTTGGCGAGGTAATCAATAGCGTCGAGCTGGCTCAGGCTCAGATCGGTCTGCTCACTGAGCTGTCGCTCCCTGAGGTAGGCGTCGATCATTGATCGAAACATCCGGGTGCCCACATGCATCACACCAATGCTGTGCAGGAATCGGGAGTGGGTTGCCCCCGGGAACACCAGGCTCAGAATGTCGTTCTGGCAGATGTTTCGCAGGCGCTGGAACAGCGGGTGGTCGATCACCTGGATTTCGTGCCGGTAAAGTGGAATACCTCCGTGAACCGGATCCATGATCAGCTTGTCATAGGCTCCGAGAAGATCATTAACGGCACGTCTCATCAGATGGAATCTCCCAATTTCATAAAACTGGCCTTGTTATATCACAGGGGCGTGCCAGAATAGGCTTATTCAAGCCAATTTATCGTTTATCGCTGGTAGTTTAGGGCAGTCGCCATGACCTCGCGCACCGAGCGCATACTTATAATAGATGCCGATGAACAGGCCCGAACGGATCTCGCCCGCTACCTTGAAGCGAGGGGGTTCTACGTGACTGGCTATCCGGATCTCGCCAGCGCCAAAGCACTCTTTGACGATAACATTCCCGACGTCATCTTTGCAGACCTGTCTCCTGAGGCCATTCGGGACCTTGCCAATCGTCTGGAAGAAGCCGAGACCTTTACCCCGATTGTTGCCTGTTCATCGAGTGAGTCCAGCGCCGACGTGGTCAGTGCCCTGCGGGCCGGTGCCGCAGATTTTGTCCTGAAGCCCTGCAACGACGACAAAGGTGCACTGGATGATGTCCTTGGAAAACTGTTTGACCGGGTCCGGGTCAACCGGCTGAACCAGCTTTACCGGCAGGAACTGGAAGAGGCGAACCGGGATCTGCGGGACGGCATCGCCGAATTGCGAGCGGATCAGCGCGCCGGCCGGAAGGTTCAGCTACGGATGCTGCCGGAGCACGAGCAGGTGATGAGTGGCCTGCACGTAGACCATATGATCAAGCCGTCGCTGTACCTCAGCGGTGATTTCCTGGATTACTTCCGTATCTCCGACGACAAGGTGCTGGTCTACATTGCTGACGTCTCCGGCCACGGCGCCAGCTCCGCGTTCGTGACAGTACTGCTCAAGAACCTCACCAACCGCCTTCAGCGCAACCTGCGCCGTGGCTCCAGTGAAGACATCCTGTACCCGGACCGCTTTCTCGAGCGGATTAACTCGGAACTGCTCGATACCGGGCTCGGAAAACACGTAACCGTATTCGTTGGCATCATTTCCCTGAGCGAGCGTAAACTTAACTATGCGGTAGGCGCACACTTCCCGATGCCCATCCTGTCCTTCGAAGGCGGCGAAACGGCTTTTCTGGAAGGCAGCGGCCTGCCGGTAGGGCTGTTCGAAACCCCGGAATGGGAGGTATACGAAGTACCCCTGAACAGACCCTTCCATCTGACGCTGTTTTCAGACGGAATTCTGGAGGTTATCCGGGAAAAAGGACTGGACGAAAAGGAACGGACGCTACTTGAACTCGTATCGGGAGGTCGTCACACTATCGCCTCTCTTAACGGCGCTCTTCATCTCGATGAGATCACAGAGCTGCCGGACGATATCGCTATCGTGTCGGTAACTGATACCATGAACGGATCAGATAACACCTCGTCGAATTAGTGGCAGTGTGAAACATGGCTGGTTACAAGATCCTGCAAGCTGAAAAACAGGGCATTTATGTCCTGAAGTTTATTGGGGAAATCCGGCTGAACCTGTGTTCGACGCTGGACAATCTGGTTGAGTCCATTACCCAGGACCCCCAGTTCAAGACTGTGGTGGTCGATCTGACCGAAACCGAGATCATCGACAGCACCACGCTCGGTCTGCTCGCCAAGATTGCCATGGCGGCCCAGAAACAGAGCCATTTCCTTCCCACGCTGATTTCAACCAATCCTGACATTACCCGCATTATCACTTCCATGGGATTCGACAAGATCTTTATCATTGTCCGGGAACCCGCGTCCCGTATTGAAGAACTTGAGGAAATACCGGTACTCAGGGCCAGCGAACAGCAGGTTCGGGACAAGGTTCTCGACGCCCACAAGGTGCTGATGGGCATGAACAGCCGAAACAGGGAAGAGTTCAAGAATCTGGTGCGCGCTCTGGAATGTGAAGAGCCCGGCTAACGCCTGACGCCCGTTGAGCGCGGCGATGCCGGTTTCACACCCGATCTGACAAAAACGGAAGAACTATGTCTGAACAAACGACGCCTCGGGAAAATGAGGCAACCGGACCGATGCGTGATGTAGCGGTTTTGGGCGGCGGCAGTTTCGGTACCGCCATGGCCAAGGTGCTTGGTGAAAACGGTCACCGCGTCCATTTCTGGATGCGTGGCGAAGCCCAGGCCGAGGAAATCCGCAGCACCCGGATCAACAGCAGGTACATGCCTGGCATCGAACTCGCCGGTGATATTCAGCCCACCACCGACCTTGCGGATGCTGTCAGCAAGGCAGAAATTGTTTTCGTTGCAATTCCCAGCAAGGCCTTCCGGGCCGTTATTCGCGAGAACTCCGACAAATTCCGCGACGACCAGATTGTTGTCAGCCTGACCAAGGGCATTGAAGAGCACGGCTTTAAGCTGATGAGCGAGATTCTCCAGGAGGAGATTCCGCGCTGTCGCATCGGTGTGCTCAGCGGGCCCAACCTGGCGGGTGAAATCGTTAACCGGGACCTGACCGCCACCGTGATCGCTGCGAAGGATCCCGATGTCCGTCGCTCGGTTCAGGATCTCCTGGGCTGCGAGTACTTCCGCGTATACGCCAATGTGGATGTGTACGGCGTGGAGCTGGCCGGTGCTCTCAAAAATATCTATGCCATTGTCGCTGGCCTAGCCTCCGCCCTGGAGATGGGGGAGAACGCCAAGGCCATGCTGATCACCCGGGGTCTTGCCGAGATGAGCCGGTTTGCAGTGAGCCTGGGCGCCAACCCGATGACCTTTATGGGGCTTGCGGGCGTTGGCGACCTGATCGTGACATGTACCTCCTCCAAGAGCCGTAACTACCGTGTGGGCTTTGCAGTCGGAAAGGGCCAGAAACTGGACGACGCGGTCGCGGAGCTCGGGCAGGTGGCCGAAGGGATCTACACCCTGAAGCTGGTCAAGGAAAAGGCCGAGTCCATCGGGATATACATGCCGCTGGTGCGCGGTCTGTATGAGATCCTGTACGAACATGCTTCAATAAAGGCCGTGATCAACAGTTTGATGATGTCGGTCCAGAATTCCGACGTAGAATTCATACTGCCGCGGACCATCAGCCAGTAAACGGCCGGGGAACAGCTGGACAGGAGGCTGCCTTTGCAACTGCTCATCATGCGCCACGGTGAAGCCGGCTGGCATACGCTGGACCAGGAGCGTGAACTGACCGAATCCGGTCGGCTGGGCGTTGCCGAGGTCGCTGCACGTATTGCCGAGTCTCCCTGGCGGCCCAGGTTGATATGGAGCAGCCCTTACGTACGGGCCAGGCAAACCGCGGCCATCGTTTCCGAGATTCTCAATTGTCCGGTGGAAGAAAAGATGTTTCTCACCCCGGATGATGATCCGGGGGAATGCCTCGACGCCCTCATCGAACAGCACGACTCGCCACTGATGATTGTCTCCCACATGCCACTGGTCGGTGGCCTGGCCACTTTGCTGGTAGACGCCCATCGCCGGGGTATCCCGTTCATGACTTCCCAGGCCGTGATGCTGGACATGCCCGTGGTCGGCCCCGGCTGCGCAGACTTGAAAGCGCAGTTTCTGCCCTGATACTCCGTTTATCTGTTTTTTGAATCCTCAAATTCGAGCCTGACTATGTACAGCTTTCCGATCGACTACGTTGAGCCGGTGTTCCGGCCGCCCAGTGAAGCCAAATCGCTGATTCTGCCAGTCACCAACGGCTGCTCCTGGAACAAGTGTACTTTCTGTGAGATGTACACCCAGCCCCAGAAGAAATTCCGGGCCCGCAAGCCCGACGACGTGCTGCAGGATATTCAGAACGCAGCCCGCAGCCTGGGTGGTGTGCGCAGGGTCTTCCTGGCGGATGGCGATGCCATGGTGCTGCCCACCCGGCGGTTGCTGGAGATTCTTGCTCGGCTTCGGGAGGCCTTTCCGGACCTTCAGCGGGTTTCCAGTTACTGCCTGCCCCGCAACCTTGCCAAAAAGACGGTGGAAGAGCTGGCACAGCTTAAAGAAGCCGGTCTGCAGATTCTGTATGTTGGAATGGAATCCGGTGACGACGAGATCCTGCGCAGGGTCAATAAGGGCGAGACCTGGGAGTCCACCCGCTCCGCGCTTCTTAAGATCCGGGAAGCCGGACTGACCAGTTCCGTAATGGTTCTCAACGGACTGGGCGGGGAGAGCCTTTCGCGCCAGCACGCAATCAATACCGCCACGCTCTGCAACGAGACCCAGCCGGATTACTTGTCCACCCTCGTCGTCAGCTTTCCCCAGGGCGAGGAGCGTTTCCGCGAAGGGTTCGGAGATGATTTTGTCCCGCTTTCACAGCAGGGACTTTTTGAGGAAATCCGCCTGTTTCTCGAGCATCTGGAACTGGACAAAACGATCTTTCGCAGCGACCACGCCTCGAACTATCTGGTTCTCAAGGGCACCCTGGGCCGGGACAAGCAGAAAATGCTGGACCAGGTGAACCTGGCTATCACCAACCCTGGCGCGGCGCCGCTTCGTGCAGAATGGATGCGCGGGTTGTAATTCAATGAATCGGGAGCCACCGTTATGAGCATGAATCTGGAGAATCTCGCAAAAAAGGTGGAAGAGACCGTGAAAAGCCCCGGAAACCCGCCCATTGATCAGTGGAATCCTGAGCTGTCCGGCGACATGGATCTGCGTGTCAGTCGCGACGGGCAGTGGATTTTCAAGGGCGAGCCGCTGGCTCGCGAAGCCATCGTAAGACTCTTCTCTACCATTCTGCGCCGTGAAGAGGATGGCGAATACTACCTGGTGACGCCTGTCGAGAAGTGGCGGATCCAGGTCGAGGACACACCCCTTCTGGCCCATTCGCTTCAGGTTAAAGGGGAGGGCGACCAACAGGTTGTCTCGCTGACGACCAATGTGGGCGAAACCCTTGAGGTCGGCAAGCATCACCCGCTTGAGGTTGGCACCTATGAGGGAACCGAGGAGCCAAGACCGGTGGTGAAAATCCGCCACGGCGTGGAAGCCCGGCTGGTCACCGCCGCCTATTACGATCTGGCCGAGCATGTGGTGGAGCGAAATGAGGACGGCCATCCGGTTCTCGGCGTTTTTAGTCACGGAATTTTCTACAAAATCGGCCGGGGTGGTTGAAAACCCGTACCGTGGCCCCAGAATTACGGTAGAAAACGCATTAGCTCAGTTGTTAAACTGTGTTTTCATACTTGTTATGAGCCTGGCTCTCTAACGAGGCCCGGTGGTCGTTAGTCCCTCTGTGCAGTCTGGCTGTTCACGATCACTTTCGATTGCCTAAATCAATTAAACAGTCATTGCGACACGCAAGGAGATCACATGGCCCAACCTCGTGTTGTCACCATCCATTACACGCTCACCAACGATCAGGGAGAGCAGCTTGACTCCTCCCGTGTAGAAGGTCGTGAGCCTCTGTCTTATCTGGAAGGTGCACAGAACATTATCGGTGGACTGGAGAGTGCACTGAACGAAAAGACTGCAGGCGATCAGGTTAAGGTTTCTGTAGAACCTGCTGAAGGCTACGGTGAAGTTAATGAAGAACTGATCCAGCCGGTTCCGCGTTCTGCATTCGAAGGCGTCGATACCATCGAGCCGGGCATGCAGTTCCAGGCACAGACCCCGGGCGGCCCCCAGGTTGTTCGTGTGGTTGAAGTTGGCGACGAAACCGTCACCATCGATGCCAACCATCCGCTCGCCGGAGAGACTCTGCACTTCGACGTAGAAGTAGTAGAAGCTCGCGAAGCGACTGACGAAGAGCAAGAGCACGGCCACGCTCACTAAGCTTTTCTGAAGCGCTACAAAAACGGCTCCCACGGGGGCCGTTTTTTTGTGTCTACAGAATGAAAAAGGGGTCAGATGAAGGCTTTCATCTGACCCCAGGTTCACCAAAAAAACGGCCCACAAGGGGCCGTTTGTATTTCCGGAATCCGAACTTACATGTTCGGATAATTCGGGCCACCGCCCCCTTCCGGAGTCACCCAGGTGATGTTCTGGGCAGGATCCTTGATGTCGCAGGTCTTGCAGTGAACACAGTTCTGGGCGTTGATCTGGAAACGCTTGCCGCTGCCGTCGTCGGCATCCACCACCTCGTACACGCCGGCAGGGCAGTAACGCTGCGCCGGTTCGTTGTACTTCGGAAGGTTCTCCTTGATGGGAATCTCCGGATCGGTCAGCTTCAGATGAACCGGCTGATCTTCCTCGTGGTTGGTATTGGAAATAAATACCGAGGAAAGCTTGTCGAACGTCAGCGAGTTATCCGGCTTCGGATAGTTTACCTTCTTGCACTCGGCCGCCGGCTTCAGGGTGGCGTAATCCGGAGTGGTGTCGTGGAAGGTGATCGGCAGGCTGCCACGCAGGATGTTCTGCTCGAAGAAGGCGATGGCACCGCCAACCACGTTGCCGAACTTGTGCATGGCCGGGCCGAAGTTGCGCTCCGCGTAGAGTTCCTTGAACAGCCAGCTGTCTTCGAACTTCTTCTGGAAGCTGGTGATTTCCTCACCACTCTTGCCGTCCTTCAGCGCCTCGAAAACCGCCTCGGCGCCCAGCATGCCGGACTTCATAGCCGTGTGGGAGCCCTTGATCTTGGAGCCATTCAGAGTGCCGGCGTCACAGCCGAGCAGCAGGCCACCCGGGAAGCTCATCTTCGGCAGGGCGTTGTAGCCGCCTTTGGTGATTGCACGTGCACCGTAGGAAACACGCTTGCCGCCTTCCAGGTGTTTCTTGATCTCAGGATGCAGCTTCAGACGCTGGAATTCGTCGAACGGGCTCAGGTGCGGGTTGCTGTAGGAAAGGTCGGTGATCAGGCCCACGTAGACCTGGCCGTTTTCCAGGTGATACAGGAAAGACCCGCCGGTGGAACCGGTTTCCTTCAGCGGCCAGCCAGTGGTGTGAACCACCAGGCCCGGCTCGTGTTTGGCTGGATCGATGTCCCACAGCTCTTTGATGCCGATGCCGTAGTGTTGCGGATCCTTACCTTCATCCAGCTTGAAGTCATTGACCAGGCGCTTGCCCAGGTGGCCACGGCAGCCTTCGGTAAACAGGGTGTACTTGGCGCGCAGTTCCATGCCCGGCATGTAGCCGTCTTTTTCGGAACCGTCACGGGCAACGCCCATATCGCCGGTGATAATGCCTTTTACCTGACCGTCTTCAACGATGGTCTCGGCGGCGGCAAAACCGGGATAGACCTCAACGCCCAGGCCTTCCGCCTGCTCGGCGAGCCAGCGGCACAGGTTACCCAAGCTGATAATGTAGTTGCCATGGTTGTGCATGTTCTTGGGCACAAACGCATTGGGGATCTTGGTGGCGCTTTCCTGATTTTTCAGCAGGAAAATGTCGTCACGGGTAACCGGCGTGTTCAGCGGAGCGCCTTTCTCTTTCCAGTCCGGGAAGAGTTCGTTGAGGGCAGTGGGCTCGAATACGGTACCGGCCAGAATGTGCGCGCCGATCTCAGAACCTTTCTCTACCACGCATACGGTGAGTTCCTCGCCAGCTTCCTGTGCCAACTGCATGACACGGCACGCTGCCGACAGGCCCGCCGGGCCGCCGCCGACGATCAGAACATCAAATTCCATCGATTCGCGTTCCACGTTGGTCTCCTCAAACATCTTTAATGGATATTATGTGCCCGCAGGCGAGTTTTTCTGGGCCGCCATCATACCGGTAAAAGTGCCTATAGACGACTGCCTCAAGCCGGTTTACCCGACTTGCATAACCAAAAGGATACCGTATTTGAAGAATCAAACAAACGTTTGTTTGAAATTCGGCCCTTCCTTTGGCATTGTAAGAGCACACTGAAACATGGTGTGTTTTGAGTCGAAATCTAGTATCGTCTCATTGCCGTTCCCGGTCAATACCGGGGAATTGGCTGAAAGTTCAGTCCTGGCGCGTCGTTTGAGGCTATTGATTCTGCTGAGTGTTGCCTCCATTATTAGTGCGCATTGAATTTCGGCAGGCTCTGCGCGAGGACTGCAAGTCATAAACCCATCGTAGAAGAACGAGGAATCTATGAAGGTTCTGGTCGCTGTAAAACGAGTAATCGACTACAACGTAAAGGTGCGCGTCAAGCCGGACAACACCGGTGTTGACCTCGCCAACGTCAAGATGGCAATGAACCCGTTCTGCGAAATCGCGGTTGAAGAAGCCGTTCGCCTGAAAGAGAAGGGTGTTGCCAGTGAAATCGTGGTGGTATCCATTGGCCCGAAAGCCTCCCAGGAGCAGATCCGTACTGCACTGGCGCTGGGTGCGGACCGTGGTATCCACGTCGAAACCGACGAGGAGGTTCAGTCTCTCGAAGCGGCCAAGCTGCTCAAGGCTGTTGTTGAGAAAGAAGAGCCGAAGCTGGTCATTCTTGGCAAGCAGTCCATCGATTCCGATAACAACCAGACCGGCCAGATGCTGGCCGCGCTGACCGGCATGGGTCAGGGCACTTTCGCTTCCGAAGTGGTTGTTGAGGGCGACAAGGTTAACGTAACCCGTGAGGTAGACGGTGGTCTGATGACCGTCGCCCTGAACCTGCCCGCGGTTGTCACCACGGACCTGCGTCTGAACGAGCCGCGCTACGCTTCTCTGCCGAACATCATGAAGGCCAAGAAGAAGCCGCTGGACAACATGAGCCCGGCCGATCTGGGTGTCGACATCGCTCCGCGCCTTTCCACCCTGAAGGTTGAAGCGCCTGCTTCCCGTCAGGCGGGTGTGAAAGTGGCCGACGTTGCCGAGCTGGTCGATAAACTGAAGAACGAAGCGAAGGTGATCTAAATGAGCATCCTTGTAATTGCTGAACATGACAACAGCAGCCTGAAACAGGCTACCCTGAATGTTGTAGCGGCTGCCAAGGCCATCGGCGGAGACATCGACGTACTGGTTGCCGGTGAGAACTGTGGTGCCGTTGCGGAAGCAGCTGCCAAGGCCGAAGGCGTTAACAAGGTACTGGTTGCCGATAACGCTGCTTATGGTCACTTCCTGGGCGAGAACCTGGGTGAGTTGGTTGCCGAAGTAGGCAAGGGCTACAGCCACATCCTGGCCGCCGCTGGCACCGTGGGCAAAGATTTCATGCCGCGCGTTGCTGCACTGCTGGACGTTGCCCAGGTTTCCGACATCATGCGTGTTGAGTCTGAAGACACCTTCGTTCGCCCGATCTACGCGGGTAACGCCATTGCCACTGTGAAATCCAGTGACAGCATCAAGGTGGTTACGGTTCGTCCCACGGCCTTTGATCCGGTTGCTGGTGAAGGTGGCTCCGCTGCCGTCGAACAGCTGGACGTTGTTAAAGACGCCGGTTTGTCCCAGTTCGTAAACGAAGAGCTGGCCAAATCCGATCGTCCTGATCTGGCAAGCGCCGGTATCGTTGTTTCCGGTGGTCGCGGCATGCAGAACGGCGACAACTTCAAGATGCTGGAGCAGGTAGCGGATCTGATGGGTGCCGCTGTTGGCGCATCCCGTGCTGCTGTTGACGCCGGTTTCGTACCGAACGACATGCAGGTTGGCCAGACCGGTAAGATTGTTGCCCCGCAGCTGTACATCGCCGTGGGCATTTCCGGTGCCATCCAGCACCTGGCCGGTATGTCTGACTCCAAGGTGATCGTTGCGATCAACAAGGACGAAGAAGCGCCGATCTTCCAGGTTGCCGATTACGGCCTGGTAGCGGACCTGTTCGAAGCAGTTCCGCAACTTGAGGAAGAGCTGAAGAAAGTTATGTAACTTTCTGTCATGCTTGAAAAAAGGCACCTTCGGGTGCCTTTTTCTTTTGGGTGAAACCAAAATACCTGCCATGATACCCGGCCCCGACTGTTGAACCGGATACACGAACCATGACCACGATGCCTTTTGACGCGTTAGCCTGCCCACTGGACGGCTGCCCGCTCGCGCCCAGCGAAAAAACCTGGCGGTGCGAGAATGGCCACAGCTTCGATGTTGCCCGGCAGGGCTACGTGCATCTGCTGCCGGTCCAGAAGAAACGCACCCTGGACCCGGGCGACAGCAAGGAAATGGTCGCGGCCAGACAACGGTTCCTGAACGCAGGCTTCTACACACAGATCGCCGAGGCCATGAGCGATCTTGCGCTGAAGGCGCTGCCCGGTGACGGGATTGGCTCGGTACTGGACGCCGGTTCCGGAGAGGGCTATTACCTTCGCCACCTTTCGGCCATGGCCGGCAACATAGGCCTTGCCCTGATTGGCGTTGATATTTCCAAATGGGCGGTCCTGGCAGCGGCTAAACAGGATAAGCAGACTCGATGGGTGGTTGGCAGTAACGCAAACCTGCCTGTTCTGCCGGAATCGTTGGATCTGGTGCTTTGCCTGTTTGGTTTTCCGGTTTACAGCGAATTCGCCCGGGTGCTCAAGCCCGGCGGCCAGGTTATCCAGGTGGATGCCGGTGCGTACCATCTGCGGGAACTGCGAGAAGTCATCTACCCGGAAGTGAAGCCCCCCGGAGATTCTGAGAGCGCGGCACCGGAGGGCTTCCGGCAACTGGATTCAACCGTGGTACGGTTCCCGCTGACCCTCCCGGACCAGGCCAGCATTGCCGATCTGCTGGCCATGACCCCACACCTTTACCGCGCCAGTGCCGAGGGCCTGGAGAGGGCTGCGGCCCTTGAGTCACTGGAGGTGACTGTCGAAGCGACTCTGAAGCGTTTCGAAAAGCTCTGAGCCGGGAACTCACTGACCGTCGTCTGAGCCGGGGGGCTTTTGTCCTTTGCGTGAAGCGAGCCGTTTTTCGGCCTTGCCGATGATCAGGGTGTCCGCGAGGATGTGGAGCGCTTTGTTGGTGGTGCGCACGGTTCGATAGATCTGCTGACTGGTCTGGTCATGGGTGGCCCGTGCTTTACGGGCCGTCTGCCGGAACTCTTCATCCTTCGAGAACAGATCAATCAGCCCGAATGTGGTGTTGGAGATCGCCTTGTGAAGCTTCTCCACCGCGCTGGCACCGCCGGAAACGGAGTCCTCCAGCAAGCGGGCCCGGTTCCGAACCTCAAGAAGGTCCATCCTGCTCTTCTGGATGGCGCTGTGTGCCGCCACCCGATGGGAATTGAGAATCCGGGCTTCACGGCGGCAGAGCAGCAGCTGCCAGTAGGCAATGCAGAACCCGCTGAAGGCCAGAAGCAGCAACAGAATTACGATTACGCTGGTGATCATGACAATGCGCTTCCATCAAGCATCTTGAATATCCCAAACGTCGTGATCATCGATACTCGATCTGCATGTCCACATCGATTTCACGCTCCGACATCTCTTCCTCGAGCTCTTTCATCACTTCCTGATACACCATCTTGCGCACCATGACGGGGAGTTTATCGGCCAGCACCCTGGCAGAGCGTGATTCCCGCTTCGCCAGGGCAATCGGATTCAGCACCCGCAGCGTAATAACCAGCTCCGGTTCCTGCTCGGAATCTGCGATATCGTCGTTCTCCATCATTCGGGCGATCACTTTACGCTGTTCAAAAACCTGCCAGCAGACAAAGCCACTGAACAGGACAAGCAGGATGCTCAACGCCATCAAAAAGGTGATCAATTCGAACCTCCGGAAATCGTTTTGTGCACTGCCTTGCAGTGTGCACCATCATGTATGACAAACGATTGGCCGTGACGACGGATTCCCGTGTGCGGCCAGGAAAGTAGAACGAGCGCTCAAAACTGTTAATATCGGTTGCAGTTGTGTAATGAGCTACGCAGAATCAACGAGTTAAGGCCAACTATTTATACCAACAGAGGATTGTTCATGGTCTGGTTCAAGGCGTTTGCAAGTGGTTTTCTCGCGACCCTGGTGTTTCATCAGGGTCTTTTCGCACTGTTCTGGCTTGGCGGAATTGTACCCGCAGCACCGTTTAACCTGTCACCAGTACCGCCGTTCGGCGTTCCCCAGGTTGTGTCACTGGCGTTCTTCGGTGGCCTGTGGGGCATGTTGCTCTGGCTGATTCTCGGCCGCCTGGCGGGGGTGAAGTTCTGGCTGGGGCATGTCATTGTAGGGGCAGTAGGTCCCACGGCAGTCGCCATGCTGGTGGTCTTTCCCCTGAAAGGGCTCGATGTTTCTGCCCAGACCTGGGTAGGCGGACTTCTTCTCAACGGTTTCTGGGGCCTGGGCGTGGC
>PYVH01000078.1 GCA_003030785.1 Marinobacter sp. B9-2
GAATGGGTGGCAGGCTTCGTCTGGAATCAGTGGCAACCTTGGTCTGGAATACGCAATCGTCTTGCACCGCTGGACCGCAACTCGGTTGCCCAGTATCTGCGCCATCGCCTGGCTCAGGCCGGTTACAACGGCGCCGATCTGTTTGCCCCGGCTGCCCTGCGGCTGATTACCCGGGCCTCCGGTGGTATTCCAAGGCTGGTTAATATTCTTGCTCACAAATCCATGCTGGCGGCCTGGGGCCGGGGCGACCGTCTGATTGAGCGAGGCCATGCCCTGCAGGCTATCCGCGATACCGAGAGCGTCCGCTCGCCTGGCCTTATCGGGAGGTGGTTATGAGCCTCCTGAACGATGCCCTGCGCGCAGCAGAACAGCGTCAGAGCCGACCGGAGGTGGCTGCGGCCTATGCCGGCCATTCGCGGCCACCGGGTAACCGTCGCTATGGATTATGGATACTGGTACTGCTCGCGGCGGTCTTGATCGGCGCCTCAGTGTTCTGGTTCATGACTCGGGACAGTGGTGAAGCAATGCCGGCCCAGGTAAGCACCGGCCCAGCGTCTGAAACCGTTTCAGAGCCGAACACCGGTGAGCATGCCGGGAGCGGGAACGTCCCGGTTGATTCGCAACCGGCGGACGTCAGGCAAGTCGCCGAGCAGCCAGTGGCTTCCCCAATCGGGAATGAGCCGGTCCGCGAACCGCCACCGGCTCCCGAGCCCGACGCTGCGGCCCCGCCTGAACCAAAAGCTCAGGAAATGGCCCAGAAAGTGACCCAGAAAGTGGCCAAGGTGCGTGAGCCGGAGTCAAAGCCCGAACCGGTCAGAGTCGAGGCTACCGAACCGGAAACCCCCGCCAGTAAGCCGGTGGTGGCAGAGAACAAGCCAGCGCAAGAAGCAGAGGCGCCAACTCCGCCTGTGAAACAGGTACGTGAGACGCCGGAAGCCCTCGACCGTCGAGTCAGCCGGGAGTTGTCGTCGTTACTTCGAAGCGGCGAAAACCGGGAAGCTGAGCAGCGGTTGCGGGAACTGGCAGCCACCCAGGCCGTGACGGCCAGCCGGGAAGTTTTTGCCCGTCAGATGCTGGTTCAGGGAATGCCGGACCGGGCATTGGCGTGGCTCCCGGAATCGGTGGCGGACAGCGATGCCGATCTGCGACTTCTCAGGGCGCGGGCACTCCACGCCAAGGGCAGCCTGCCCGACGCGCTCGCCACCCTTGAGAGCAATGTGCCCGCTGTAGACCAGAACGCGGAGTATCGGGTAACTCTGGCGACCCTGCTGCAGCAGGCAGGCCGCAATACCGACGCCGCCAGGCATTGGTCGGCTCTCATTGCCGAGGACGACAGCCGTGCAGCCTGGTGGGTGGGCCTGGCAATTGCCCTTGAAACGGGCGGCGAGATAAACGGTGCGGTCCGGGCCTACAGCCAGGCCGCGCAGTTACCCGGGCTTTCGCCGTCCCTGGCGGATTATGTTCGTGAACGACTGAAAGCGTTGCAGGCGGGATGATGACGACAGAGCCGAAAAAGAAAGTCCGGTTAGGCGACCTGCTGGTTCAGAATGATGTCATTACTGAACAGCAGTTGATGACCGCCCTGCGAGAGCAGAAAAGCACCGGGCGCAAGCTTGGCAAGACGCTGACGGATCTTGGCTACGTGGATGAGGACAGCCTGCTCAATATTCTGTCCCGTCAGCTTGATGTGCCTTTCGTGCAGTTGCGCCACTACCAGTTCAACAACGAGTTGGTGAAAAAACTCCCGGAAGCCATGGCCCGTCGGTTCCGTAGCATTGTGCTGGCAGAGCATGGCGGCGAATTGCTGGTGGGCATGGCCGATCCCCTGGACATCTTTGCCTACGATGAGCTGGTCCGCATTCTCAAGCAGCCCATCAAACAGGCGGTGGTGCGGGAAAGCGAGCTGCTGAGCACCCTGGATCTGGTATACCGGCGGACCGATGAGATTGCGTCGCTGGCGGAAGAGCTGGAAGACGAACTGGGCGACGATGCCTTCGACCTGGCGGATCTGTCCGCCGAATCCGAAAGCGCTGAAGCGCCGGTGGTCAAGCTTCTGCAAACGCTGTTCGAGGACGCCGTTCAGGCCCGCAGTTCGGACATTCACATCGAGCCGGACGAAGCAGTTGTCCGCATCCGGCAGCGGGTGGATGGCGTGCTTCAGGAACAGGTGATGAAGGAAAAGCGGGTCAATGCCGCGCTGGTCCTGCGCCTGAAGCTCATGGCCGGCCTGAATATCTCCGAGAAGCGGATGCCCCAGGACGGGCGCTTCAACGTTCGGGTGAAGGGCCGCAGTATCGACGTGCGGGTATCCACTATGCCCGTTCAGTATGGCGAATCGGTGGTGATGCGTCTGCTGGACCAGAGCCAGGGCATGCTGAACCTCGACGGCACCGGGATGCCGTCTCAATTGCTGGAACGGTTCCGCAGGATGATCAAAAAGCCCCACGGCATGATTCTGGTGACCGGCCCCACCGGTAGCGGTAAAACGACGACGCTCTATGGCGCTTTGACCGAGCTCAACCGCCCGGAAGTGAAAATTATCACCGCCGAGGACCCGGTGGAATATCGCCTGCCCCGTATTACCCAGGTACAGGTGAACCCGAAGATCGGTCTGGAGTTCGCCAATGTACTTCGGGCCGCCCTGCGACAGGACCCGGACGTGATTCTGGTGGGCGAGATGCGGGACCGTGAGACCGTGGAAATCGGCTTGCGAGCGGCCATGACCGGCCACCTTGTGCTCTCCACCCTGCACACCAACGACTCCATCAGCAGTGCGATGCGGCTGATTGATATGGGGGCGGAACCCTTCCTGGTGGCCAGCTCCCTTCTCGGCGTTGTTGCCCAGCGTCTGGTAAGGCGAGTCTGTGGTAACTGCTCCGAGGCCTACGCGCCCACGGAGCAGGAGCTGGTCTGGCTGCGCAGCTTTGATCTGGATCCCCTGGATATGGAAGCCGGTTTCGTCCATGGCCGCGGGTGTTACCAGTGCAGCAACACGGGCTACAGAGGCCGGATTGGCGTTTACGAAATGCTGGAAATGAACGAGGCGATGCTGGATGCCCTGCGCCGGCAGGATGTCTCGGAGTTCACCAAAGCGGCCCGTCTGAGCCCCCTGTATCGCCCGCTGGGGCAGTGCGCTATGGATTTTGCGCTGCAGGGCACGACCACGCTGGAAGAAGTGGCTCGGGTAGCGGCTACCTCTGAGGGCGAGTTCTCACCGGAGGATGAAGTTCCCCTGCCGGATGAGCCGATCGGGGGAGATGCCTGATGCAGTTCAGCTACCGGGGCAAAGATGATCGTGGCAGTGTCCAACAGGGTTTGCTGGGCGCGCCGAATGCCGATGCTGCTGCCACAGAGCTGATGCGCCGGGGTATTACTCCGCTCGCCATCCGGGAGGTGCAGGAAACGGAGTCGGTTATTGATCGACTGAATCGGCTACCGATCTTCCGCAAGAAAGTCACCCTCGATGAGCTGATTGTTTTTTGCCGACAGATGCATGCCCTGACCAAGGCTGGCATCCCCCTGATCCGGACCATGCGCGGCCTGGCGGAAACCACTCGCTCGCCGGTGCTGGCGGAAGTTCTGGAGGATGTGACCACCCGGCTTGAAGGCGGCACCACCATGGCAACGGCCATGCAGGCGCACCCCAAAGTCTTCTCGGAGCTGTTCATTGCCATGATCCACGTGGGTGAGAACACCGGGATGCTGGACGACGCCTTCCTGCGCCTGTCAGAAATCCTCGAGCTGGAGCGGGACACCAAGCGGCGCCTGAAGCAGGCCATGCGTTATCCCACGTTTGTCATCATTGCCCTGTTATCGGCCTTGATGATCGTGAACTTTCTGGTTATCCCAAAATTCGCGTCGGTGTTTAACAAGCTGGGTGCCGACCTGCCGTTCCTGACGCAGGTTCTTGTTGGCACCTCCAACTTCCTGCTGGCTTACTGGTACGTGATGCTGTTCGCCGTTGCCGCTGGCGGGCTGTTGGTGAGGCAGTGGAAGCAGACCGAACAGGGCCGGCTGACCTGGGATCGTTACAAACTCAGGTTGCCGATTATCGGACCGCTGCTGGAATTGATCACGCTCAGTCGGTTTGCGAGGAACTTTGCTACCATGCTGTCCGCTGGCATGCCCGTAACAACCGCGTTAACCGTGGTGGCTGACACAACGGATAACGCCTGGATCTCGACTCATATTAAAGATATGCGCGCCGGCATCGAGCGGGGCGAGAGCCTGGTCAGAACAGCCAGGCACAGCGAAATGTTCACCCCGCTGATTCTGCAGATGATTGCCGTGGGGGAGGAAACCGGTTCCGTGGACGACATGCTCAACAACGTGGCGGATTTTTACGATGAGGATGTGGACTACGGCCTGAAACGGCTGGCGGAGTCGATTGAGCCGATACTGATTGTGGCCATGGGTATCCTGGTTTTGATTCTGGCACTGGGCGTGTTCCTCCCGATCTGGGACCTGGGGGCCGCCGCCATGGGGCGGGGCTGAGTGCTAACGGCAAGGACCTCGGGCGCCAGCGGGCTTGCGCTTTCCCGCAAGTTTCGTTTTGCGGTGGTGCTGACGATCCTCGGTGTGCTCTGGTGGTTCTTGCTTGGCGTGCTGGAACGGGAAGCCCGAAACGCCGAAGAACGGGCGGCCAACATGGTGATCAGCCAGCTGAGATCGGCCCTGGTGATCAAGGGCGCAGAAGTGATGCTAAGCCGTGACGGCCGTCTTGCCGAGCACCGGGGTATCAACCCGTTTGAGCTGGTGGAACACCGGTGGGGCAATTACAAAGGGCGGTGCGGGCCCGAACAACTGGCTCCAGCAACCTGGTGTTTCCGGGTTGGCGAACAAAAAGAAACAGAAAACGGGCCCAAAGGCTGGTTAATTTATAAAGCAGGACAGCCGATAACCATAGACAGTCGGCAAGCTAATGAAGAGCAGCCTCTGGCCTGGGCAGTGACAACGGAATTTGCAGACCGCAACGGGAATGGTGAGCGGGAGCAAGAAGAACGGCTGACGGGGTTAAAACTGGCCCCGGTGTCGTTGACAGAAGAAGCAGCGCAAACACAGGATGCGCAACGCTGAGCAGACGGACAGACACAATCTGAAAGAGGCCGACGAATGATGCAGTACGACAGCAGGCAAAAACAGAAAGGTTTTACTCTTATTGAGCTGGTGGTGGTGATTGCCATCCTGGGGATATTGGCAGCGTTTGCGTTGCCGCGG
Organism: Marinobacter sp. B9-2; assembly: GCA_003030785.1. Classification (GTDB taxonomy): domain Bacteria; phylum Pseudomonadota; class Gammaproteobacteria; order Pseudomonadales; family Oleiphilaceae; genus Marinobacter. The sequence goes on from PYVH01000078.1 coordinate 5,218, forward strand.
TTTGCGCAGCTTTCGGAGCAGGCGCATCGTTCAAGCATAAAAGGAACAGCCGGTGCGCTTGCGGCTGGAGTGGCACTTGCGAAAACGCAGTGGGTGTCCAACGGAAACGCGTCTGATCAGGATGATGTTGAAGATTTTGGTAATGGATTGGTTGACGTGAGCTCCGAGGGCTGGCCTACCGCTACAGGTGGTAGTAACGATCCGAATATGGTTCCAGCCCGCTGTATCCAGGTCTGGGAGGGCGTGATGCAGGCGAATGCGCCGAGTGTCAGTGAGAGCGGTACTACGGATTATACCACTTCGGTGCAGGGCGACGCCGATGGTGTTGGTGGCGGCGATGATTGTGTATTTACCTATGAACTGGATGGTTTGGGTAGCTCAATTGAGTACGACGCGGATACAGGTGAAGTGACAACAACCATCAACTGATAAACCTTAATACCTACAGACAATCGAAAACGGAGTATTACCATGAAAGCGATGACAGCCATTGCGGCAAGAAAAGAAAAAGGCTTCACCCTGATCGAACTGGTTATGGTGATTGTAATTCTGGGCATCCTGGCGGCGTTTGCTTTGCCGCGGTTTGCGGATTTTGGTAATGAGGCTAGAGTTGCGAGCCTTGATGGGGCAATTGGAGCTGTGAAGTCGGCCTCATCTATCGCTCACTCACGCTGGCTGGCGAATGGTGACGGCGCTGCGACTGTGGTTCTCGATGGTGTAACCGTAGCGATCGACAACTCTACGTCTGGAAATGGTTTCCCTACTGCTGCCACGGGCGGGATCGGCGCGGCAGCGCAACTTGATGCCAATGATTATACAATCGGCGCTGCGAACTCTGGCGTTGCGACCATAACTCCGACGGATAGCGTTGGAATTGATCGTGACGGCGACGGAACAGCGGGAGAATGCTCTTTCGACTACGATCAAGCTGATGGCACAATTGACAACCGCGTAATTGAAGACTGCTAATCGAAGAACAAGTAGGGACGAAAAAGCTCATCATAACGAGATGTTCAATGCGTGTAGCGACGGTCGAACAAGTTCAAGGATTCACGCTCGTTGAACTGATCGCTGTTGTCATTCTTATTGGCATTCTAGCGGCGGTAGGTGTCGGCCTGTTTGCCAGCCGTTCTGCTTTCTCGCCCCTTCTGGCAAGCCAGCAACTTGCCTCCGCCACGCTGCTTGCCCAACAGGCAGCGCTGGCGGGTAATGAGGCAGGCTCACTCTCAGTAACACAGGGCGCCGATGATTTCGTGTTCACCGTGGGCCCCGGCACGCCGTCCGAGCGTGAGTTCCGTATGAGCCGAAATGGCACCGGGCTTTCGGTTTCTGGCGCATCCTTCCCTATTAGTTTTAGTGATCTGGGACGTCCCGATACATCAGGCGATGTCCTTTTTACTTTTTCTGGCAACAGCACCTTTACCGTATGCCTGAGTTCTCTCGGCGCGGTTTATGGAGGTGGCTGTTGAAGCGTCGCGGTGGCAATGGCCAGCATGGAGCAACCCTCGTGGAGCTGGTGATGACGATTGTCATTATCAGTGTTGCCATTGCCGGTGTTGTCGGTGCATTTTCCCTGATTGCCGGCCGAAGTGCCGATCCGCTGAACCAGACTCGGGCTGTGGCCCTGGCTCAGCTTTATATCGACGAGATCCTGGCCCGTCGTTTTGCCGAGGCCTCACCCAATGGCGGCGGGGCCGTCACCTCGGCGGAAGCAGACTGTGGTTCAGTTGGCCCGGAAGGCGCCGAATCCCGGGAAACCTTCGACGATGTGGATGATTACAACAATCTGCAGGATAGTCCGCCCGAGAATGGCGAGGCGCAGCAACTGGCTGGCTATAGCGGATTCGAGGTCGTCATCACGGTGAGCTGCGCTGGTGGTGATGTTAGCCTGAGCGGTTTTGAGGCCAAAAGAATAGACATTACCATCACCGATCCCTCCGGCCAGGACTATGTGTTCAGCGCTTATCGGGGTAACTTCTGATGAGTCGCTCCTCTGGTTTTACTCTCATTGAACTGGTTATTGTGATTGTGCTTCTGGCCATCGTCGCAACCATCTCCGTGCAGTTTGTGGCGCTTTCAACCCGAGGTGCGCTGGATGTTAGTAGCCGTCAGCAGAGAGCATTGCAAAGTGTGGTGATCAGCGAGCAGATTTCTCGAGAGGTGCGGGAAGCTTTTCCCTTGTCCGTTCGCTCCAATGGTCCATGTCTCGAGTGGCTGCCGATCGTCGCAGCAACCCGCTACGAGCAGCTGACGACTGGCCCGGATTTTGACGAGGTAACGATTTCACCCTTTGGAAGAGCCATTGATGGTGGCTTGAGAGCGATTGTGTACGGCTATGGATCGGGCCAGTCTGCGCTTTACGATAATTTGAATCCCGGGCCGGTCTCACCACCTATCGATCCGGTTTCAGCAGGTGATACTGCCCTCAATTTTTCTGGCACAGCGAGCCACCGATTCAGAGAGCGTTCGCCAGAGAAGCGCATCTTCGTGGTGGGTAATCGCGTCAGTATCTGCCAGAACACCGATCGCCTGTACCGATTCAGTGGCTATTCCCATGGCAGCGGTCAGCCAGACCAGTCAACCCTGATGGCATCAGGAACCGGTGCCGTGCTTGGTGCCAACGTCGAACCGGGCTCGGTAGAGTTCAGGGTTACGCCACCGTCTTTGCAGCGGGCAGCAGTGGTCAGTTTTGCCTTTCAGCTGGTGGATCCGCAAAGCGGCGAAACCACGCTTGTCACTCAGGAGGTGCAGGTAAGAAATGTCCCCTAAAGGCTGTTTCCGAAACCAAAGTGGCGCGGGTCTGCCGATCGCGCTCTTTGTTATAACTGTGCTGGCGTTGCTGGTCTTCGGGATGGCTCAACTGCAGCAGAGCACAGGTGAGGCTGTGAGTTTGCAGATTCAGTCGCAGAGGGCATTCTTTGCGGCCGAGAGTGGGGCCCAAGTAAGGATCCAGTCTATTTTTGACGAAATCGATAATGGAATTACACCCTCCTGTCCCTTGCCAGTGACCGCATTCAGCTCTTCCGGCCTTGCTGGTTGCTCGGCAACATTTGATTGTGCATTCGATAGTGCGAGTGGAGTATTCACATTGGCCAGCACTGGGTCCTGCGGGAATGGAGCAGACGCTGCAACCAGAGCTGTGGAGGTGCGAGTTCAGTGATGATGCCTTTACGAATTATTGTGCTCCTTACGCTGAGTCTCTTTTGCTTACCTTCACTCGCTCTTGCGGCTCAGTGCGGTGAGATATTTCCGCAGGGGATCACTGATAATATAAACCCGAATCTTGGTGCTGACGGACTGGATCTCACTGGAAGGACTTTGGGTGCAGAGGCATGGCCTGCAAACGGCGGACAGTTGGATTCGGGTGAGTACGTATTTGAGGGAAGTACACTAACAAACTATTCCCTCGAACTGGCGCCCGGTGCAGAGGTAACGATCTTTGTCGACGGTAGCCTAACGTTTGGCGAAGGCGTCAAGGTCAATCAGGCAGGCGAGCCCAGTCAACTGCTCATAATCGTTAACGGGTCCTTTTCGGCACCAACGAATTCAAATGCTGCCGCTAAGAGAATAGAGGTAAATGGATTCATCTATGCGGCTGGATCAATCAGCGTGGCCAATAATAATCTCTTTTCCGGTTCCCTGGCTGCTGCCGGAGCGATCAGTATTGGCAATAACCCGATAGATGCACCGACCCAATGGTTGGATGAGGAACGTCTTTTGGGATTGTGTGAGATTCCTCTCGCCGGAAACCTCGCCGTCTTCGACAACTTCGAGTCATACCCCCCAGGCGCTTCGGTTGCCGGCAATAACGGTGGCTCAAACTGGGGCGGCCCCTGGCAGGGTGCCGCAGGGCAGTCCGTCATCGATACCAGTGCCAACCCTCTGGAGTTCGTGGATTCAGAAGGGCGGAGAATCCGTTCAGCCACGACACTCGAAATAGTCGGTAATAACGACGAAATTGCCTCTCGGCCTCTGAATGAAACGTTCAGCGGTGACACCCTTTTCCTGAGTATGCTGGTGCGTTTCACCGGGGATCCCACCAACAATGATTTTGTCGGATTCTGGATAGAACGACCTTCGTTCGGGGCATCGCCACAATTTGGACTGAAAGTGAACGAGGGCGGCTCCGGTACCGACGATTTCTTTGTCCGCCTTGATCAGAATGCTGACTACTCGACCGACATTGTGCCCGGCGAGACCTACCTTCTTGTTGCTCAGTATTCCAAGAGCACAGACAATTTTTTCAACAGTGCGAAACTGTGGGTCAATCCCGAATGCAACGTTAATCCGCCGCCCAATCCGTCTGCCGAGCGCAACCTTTCACCCAATAATCGGGTCAGTGAAGTTTCTTCTGTTGGCTTCCGCTCGGAGAACCTGTCTGGAAGCGATGCTTTTGAAATTGGCCAGGTGGCTGTAGGCGCCCGTTGGAGGGATGTTGTGCGCTGCTCTCCCGGTCCCTTGCTAGAATATCGGATGGAGCAGCCGGGCCTGAACGGAACGGCCGGTGAAATTCTTGATACCAGCGGCAATAATCGCCACGGCACGTCGTTTGGCGGGTTAGCAACGTCGATAGAAAGCCCCGCAATTCCCGGAAATCCCGGAACCTGCCGCTACGGCGACTTTGACGGCACGAACGATCGAATCATTGATTCCGACGCCGGCGATTACCTCAATGGGCTTGAAGCCATCACTGTCATGGCCTGGGTATACAACACAGCCTCTCTGTCAGGGAATGACCGGGGGATTTTCTTTACCGATGATCCCAGTGGAGGCCGGGATAACCGGCTTGGACTCCGCTATGACACCCAGGGTTTTTTTGGCAACGGCAGCAATGTCATCAAAGCCAGTGTCTTCACTGACGAGTGTAATCTGAACCAGGAGTGTCGTCAGGTCGAGACAGTCTCTGGTCAGATGGTCCAGAACCAGTGGCAGCACATAGCCATGACCTGGACGACCAATGGTGAAATCAAAGTGTTTGTTGATGGTTCCCAAGTCGGCACGTCCGGAACTCAGGGTACCGGGGGAACAGGAGCCCTCGCAGGTGTGGAACGGCTTGAGGTTGGTTTCGGCGCCAAGGGGCAGCGCTGGCAAGGTGGCATTGATGAGTTCCGTATTTTCGGGGTTGCTCTCACCGAAGCAGAGATCATGGCTGAAATGAATCGGGCGTTTCCTTGTTCCGGCTTTGGTCCCAATCATATCCGTCTGACGCATCCCGGACAGGGACTCACTTGCTCTCCGGCCGAAGTAACTGTCGAGGCCTGTGCTAACGAGGATTGTTCAACGCTGTTCGCCGATCCCGTGGAGGTGGCGTTCAATTCACCCGCGAACAACTGGGTGCCTAACCCCGTGACGTTTACCGGACAGACAGATGTCCAGTTAAACGTCACTCAGCCAAATACCGTCACCCTTGGAGTAAATGCCTCCCCATCGGCTCAGAACCCCACGCGTTGTTTCAGCGCTGGCTTGGAGACCTGTGAGCTTACGTTCCTTGATTCCGGCTTCGTGGTTGACGTGCCGGATCATGTCTCCGGGGCGCTGGTCAGTGCCAGCATAGCGGCCGTTCGCAAGGACGACGAAAGTGAACGCTGTGTGCCCGGCTTCTCGGACGAGACCAAAGAAGTTTCGCTGTGGTCCCAATACAGTAATCCTTCCAGCGGATCCCTGCCTGTTTCAGTCGATGGCGCTGTACTTTCAACATCTTCTCCGGGAAGTACACGAAGTCTTGATTTCGATAGTGACGGTGTTGCGGACTTTGACCTCCGATATCCCGATGCCGGTCGGATTGCGCTGAATGCCCGCCATGAAGGCAGTGGTGAGAGCGAGGGGCTCGTAATGACCGGCAGTGGAACCTTTGTTGCCAGGCCGGCCTATTTCAGTCTCGATATCCCGGGGAATCCGGCAGCTACCGGTGTGGCAGAGGGCAACGTGTTCCGCAGCGCCGGTGAGGCATTTTCGGTAACAGTTTCGGCGCGGAATTTGGACGATCAGATCACGCCGAATTTTGGCAGAGAGTCCGCGCCGGAAAGTGTCGCGCTAACACCTTCACTGGTGGCTCCTGTTGGTGGATTCTTGCCACCGCTCGGCGGATCTTTCAGGAATTTCGGAGAAGACTGCAATGGCGATCCGGGCCCCGGGAACAACGGAACTGCATGCGGCGATTTCGAGTGGCCAGAAGTTGGCATTATCAGCCTGGAGCCATCCCTTGTAAGCGGAGCCTACCTCGGTACTGACGATGTTATCGGAAACGCAGTTGCCAATGTCGGCCGGTTTGCCCCGGCAGACTTTGACATGCAGATCGTCGATGCCGGTGACGTGGAACCCTACTGCTCAGCCGCAAACAGTTTTGCTTACATCGGCCAGGATCTTGGGTGGTCACCCGGTTCGGAACCTCTGCTTGAGGTCGAGGCTCTTGCGGTTGGAGGAACGGTAACCCGAAATTATACATCGGGCAGTTTTCTGAGGTTGGACAGCACCGGGATCGACCGGTTGCCGGCCGTTACAGATGAGGTAGCCTCAGGTACTGGGGGAGCGCTGCTTCCGGTAACTGCAATGCTTGATCCGATGGCTCGCTCGGTATTTGGACCGGGAGTGATGCGATTTACCTTCAGTGGAGAGGATGCACTCCGTTATCTGAAAGAGCCCACATCCCGGGTGGGTTCGTTCGTTCCCGACTATCGGATTGCGCTCAATGGCGTGACGGACCTGGACGGAATCAGCTCAACGCAGCCCGCCCTTTCTCTACAGCCGAACTTTGGATTTGATCTTCGCTATGGGCGGATTGCTCTTGAAAACGCATTCGGCCCGGAAACCTTGCCGCTGACAGTTCCTATGTTTGCCCAGTACTTTGACGGCAATCGGTTTGTGACCAATGCGGATGAGAGCTGCTGGGTGTTCAATCTGCCGGGTGATACAGATCTGGATTTTTCCGGCTCGGCGCTTAATGACGGGGATACCAGTGTCTCGACAGTGGTTGATGGCCAAATGCTGGAAGGCTCGGTTTTGCCCGGTGATAGGCTGATACTTTCAGCGCCCGGTGAGGGCAAATCCGAGGCGCCGGGAAATCGAGGTATCGTCGTGGAAATGGCAGTCCCTGACTGGTTGCAGGACTTTTGGGATGATGGCCAGCCGAATGACCTGGTCAATCCTTCGGGGTTGGCGACTTTCGGCGTTTACCGTGGCAACGACCGCATCATCTACTGGCAGGAAGTGCTGAACTACTAATCAGAAACAAAGTAAGCGAACATCACCCGGCGATATACGCCAGGTCCGG
>PYVH01000079.1 GCA_003030785.1 Marinobacter sp. B9-2
GATCATAGCTTAGGGACACCATCAGGTTGTCCAACTGATTGGGTCCACCTCAATGACACTATGAAAAATCCGTTCAGAAACCGATTTCGTCGCTGGATTAACCGACGGATTCCTCGGTCCGATCTCCAGACTTTCAGTCAGAAAAACATCTTCATTCTGCCCACCGGCGCAGGGGTCGTGTTTGGGCTTTTGCTTGTCATCATGCTGTTAACCGGCATCAATTATCAGAACAGCCTCATTTACCTGACTACCTTCCTGCTGGGCGCTGTGTTTGTCGGGGCCATGCACCAGACCCATCGGAACCTGTCGGGCCTTGAACTCACCCTGGTTCAGCCGGGAGAGGGTTTTGCCGGCGATGATATCCCTTTCCGCCTTCGTTTGAAGGCTGGCCGGGATGATGCCATCGCCATGCTACTCTCTTGCGAGGAATCCGGTCTTGCGCCGGTGCACGTCCAGTCAGGGCAGTCTGAGGATGTTACTTTGCCGGTTCATTCTGCTCATCGGGGCTATTTGCGGCCCGACCGGGTTCGTATCGAAACCCGTTTTCCGTTTGGTCTTCTGAAGGCCTGGTCCTGGCTTCGGCCGGTGTCAGCCGGGGTTGTGTTTCCAAGGCCGGTTCCTGCGCCAGAGGCTTTCAGCACCGTCGAGGATGGTGAGGAGTCTGCAGAGGCACGGTCTGTTGAAGGTAACGATCATGCCGATATCCGGCCCTGGCGGGAAGGCGATCTGAGCCAGCGGGTGCTTTGGAAGCGGTTTGCCCGAACCGGGCAAATGGTGGTGGCCGACTGGGAGGGTGAGCAGGGCAGTCCCTACTGGCTGGATTTTAATGCCTATCCGGGCGCGGACCATGAATTGCGCCTGAGTTACCTGGCGTATCTGGTGAACGAACGCGGTCGGAGTGGTGTGCGCTTTGGATTGAATCTTCCCGGACAGATCATCGAGCCTGATTCCGGTCCGGCCCATGCGGTCCGATGCCTCCGGGTATTGGCAACCTGGGGTGAGGAACGGCCGCGGGATGCGATGGCTGAGCCCCATGGAACGCGAAAGAAACCAGGAGAGACAACCTCCCAGTGGGTTGCGGAGGGGCAGGCTTGAGTTTAATGGACCGCCTGAGAGGCAATGAGTCTGACGAAGGAACAACGACCAATCTGCCTTCCAGGGCTTTGCTCTGGCTGATTGCCAGTTTTGCCCTGTTGTTGTCGCCCCAGTGGGACCGTCTGCCCCTGTGGCTGATCGCCGCCTGTGCCGTGTTGGCCGCGTGGCGATGGCTGGCGCAGTACGGGCGGGTAAGGCTTCCCGGCCGCTTGTTACGCACCGGGATCATGCTGGTGCTGATTGGTGTTTACGTCGCAACGGTTCAGGGGCGGTTTACGGTGGACACTGCCGCCTCGTTTTTTGTGCTGGCGGTGGGTCTCAAATGGCTGGAGACCCGGTCAGTCAGGGACTTCTATGTTCTGTTTTTTATCCTTGTCTATCTGGCAACGGTCAATTTTCTATTCCATCAGGAGATTCTCTGGGCCCTGGTTAACTTCACCGGAATCGCGCTATTGCTGGTGGGATTGCAGGTGCTGAATGCGCCGGAATTACCCGGGGGAATGACCTCTGGGTGGCGCAGGCTGGGTGGGATGTTCCTGAAAACACTCCCGATTGTGGTTCTATTGTTTGTGTTTTTCCCGCGGATGTCGCCTTTGTGGAGCGTGCCGCTGGTATCGGGTGAGGCTCGCACAGGTATCAGCGACACCATGCGACCCGGCGATATTTCCAATCTTGCCCAGAGCAGTGAGCGAGCCTTCCGGGTAACGTTCGGAGGCGAGATGCCTGCCTACCGCGATCGGTACTGGCGGGGCCTGATTCTCGACTATCTGGATGGGGAGACCTGGCGCCAGGGCCAGCGCGAGGGTTTTCGCCCTCTTGGTCGGGTTGCGATTGATGGGGGCATAGGAGAGCTGGAATCGAACCAGTATGACGTTCTTCTGGAGCCAACCGATCAGCGCTGGGCGTTCGCGCTTGAGAACTCCAGGGCAGTCTCGGACAACGTATTCGAAGACAGCGCCGATCTTTTCAGATTTCGACGTCCCGCTGACAGCCCGGTCCGTTATCGGCTGGCTCTGGAGGGAGAGGCTTCGACGGCTGAGGCACAAAGCCCCGCCGAGTTGCGTCGGTACCTTCAGTTGCCGCGGGAAGGCAACCCGAGGGCCCGGGAGCTGGCCCGGGAGCTTCGCCGCAGTATGGGCGACGAGCAGGTAATCCGGGCTCTGTTGCAACGATTCCGTGAGCAGGAATATTTCTACACCCTCAGGCCACCGGCCATGCCCGATGACGGCATTGATGCCCTGTTGTTTGATGCAAAGCGCGGTTTCTGCGCCCACTACGCGGGTGCAACCACCTTCGTTTTACGGGCTGCCGGTATTCCCTCGCGGGTCGTGGTCGGCTACCAGGGTGGGGAAAGCGGCGCGGGGGGCGATTACCTGATCGTGCGCCAGTATGATGCCCATGCGTGGGTAGAAGCCTATATCGATGGACGGGGGTGGGTAAGGATCGATCCCACGGCGGCCATTGCGCCGGACAGGATCGAGTCCGGTCTTCGAGACGCCGTCGCCGAAGAAGGGTCCTTTCTGGAGGACAACTGGGCCTCGCCCCAGCGTTACGCCGATGTCGCCCTGGTGCAATGGGCAAGCCTTCAGCTTGATCGTATCAACTACCAGTGGCAGCGCTGGGTCGTGGGTTACCAGGGGCAGAGCCAGATGGATCTGATGTCCAGGCTGCCCGGTGGTTTCGGGATGCGTGAGCTGGGGTATATGACAGCCGGTATCGTTGGCGCCGGCTTGCTGATCGCCGGGCTGATTTCCGCTTTCCAGATGCGGCGCGGAGAACGACGTGACGCGTTTCGGAGAGTGGTGGATACCTGGCATCGGCTGTGTGCCAGTGCCGGGGTGCCTGTGCGCCATGGTGAAACGCCATCGGTGTTGGCGTCACGACTGGCGAAAGCGGAACCGGCGGCTGCGGATTCGGCGAGGCTTTTTGCCCGCCTGGTCAACAGCCATTACTATAGCGCTGATAAAGACGACGAGGGCGGTGAGCAGCTGAAGCGAATGCGCCGCCTGCTCGCCACTATGAAGCGTCAACTACGGAAGCGCCAATTGCGCAAATCCAGGACCCGGACAGGAAGACCTCGTGACTGATATTGCCCAAGACATGCCCTGGCTCAGCCGCGCCTGGCAAACCGTCCAGAGCCGGGTAGCAGAAGACAGACTCCCGCACGCCCTTATCCTTGCGGGGGAGCGTGGTGTGGGTAAGCGTGCCTGGGCCGGGGCGGTCGGCGGATTGTTGCTGTGTGATAACCGTCTGAACCGGGAGTCTGGCCAGCCAATCGCCTGTGGCCATTGTAAGCAGTGCGAGCTCCTGGCCGCTGCCAGCCACCCCGATATCCGGGTTTATACGCCGGAAAAATCCCGCATGGTGAAGGTAGACCAGGTGAGGGCGCTGTCGTCGTTTGCGGTGGCGTCTCCCCAGGTGGCACACCACAAAGTGGCGATCATTGATCGTGCGGATCAATTGAATATCAATGCGGCGAATGCGTTACTCAAAACGCTGGAAGAGCCGCTGCCGGACGTTACCCTGATCCTGTTGCAGGAAAGCGGGCGTCCGGTGCTACCCACCATTCGGTCCCGATGCCAGACATTGACTGTGCCGGTGCCAGCTAACAGCGAAGCGAACCAGTGGCTCGCGAGCCGTGTTCGGGAACTGCCCGAAGATGCGCAACCGTCTTCGGAGGTTCTGGCCAAAGCCCTGATGCTGGCGGGGAATGCGCCGAGGCTGGCTCTCGACTATGCCACCGGCGATTTCATTGGTCTGCGGGATACGGCGCTGGAACGGTTCAAGGAATTCATGAAATCCCGGATTCCGGTGGGTGAAGCCGCCAAGGCGTTCAAGGCGATGGGCCTGGAGGACACCCTGTGGTTGTTCGAAACCTGGGCAGCGGATCTGGCCCGCCTGATTGTTGGCGGCAATGCGCGGGACACCGATGCGGCCGATATGCTCGGCTTCCTTGCCAGGACCACTTCCGCCTGGCGGGCCCATGAACTGCTTGATATGGTAAAGGACTCGAGGGCGGCGGGTGTTTATAACGCCAGCCCGGAGCTGGAAGCGAGTCGGCTTCTGATTGCCTGGCAAAAGCTGATGCCGGTCAAACGGCCGGCAGCTTAGTTGTCCGGCCTCCGCCGGATTGCGCCTTTGGTGCCAACAGCTGCTATGATTCCGGAATGAAAGGGATTTTCAGATCCCGAAAATTATTCAAAACGATCTATTAGAAAGGTGTCAGTTATGGGGCCAGGATTTGGCGCGCGCAGTGGCATTCTTACCCTGACGATTAAAGACAAAGCGGTACTCTACGCTGCGTACATGCCTTATATCCGTCAGGGTGGTCTGTTCATCCCCACCCAGAAACAGTACCAACTGGGCGACGAGGTTTTCCTGCTTCTCAATCTGATGGATGAGCCGGAAAAGATACCGGTCGCCGGCAAAGTAATATGGATAACACCCAAGGGTGCCCAGGGTAATCGGGCGGCGGGGATCGGCGTCCAGTTCAACGGGGATGACGAAACCGCCCGTACCAAGATTGAATCCTACCTGGCAGGCTCGCTGAGTTCGGATCGACCAACCCACACGATGTAAGGGTGAAGCCTGCATGAATGATATGGCGATGCTCACGGAAGCTTCGGAAGGCCAGGCAGGGAGAGAACTCACTGGGAAAACCTCTCAGGCCTTCAGGGAGTCTGAGTGGAAACTCAGGCACATTACCCTGGCGGGCCTTAGCTGGCCGTCGGCGCCTGAAGCCCACGACAATAGTCCGATCATCATGCTGCACGGTTGGCTCGACAACAGCCTTACTTTTGTAAAGCTGGCGCCGGAACTGAAGCACCTTGGGCCCGTTTACGCACTCGATTTCGCGGGACATGGCCATTCGGGACATCGCCCCGAGGGTCAGAGCTACCTGCTGATGGACTATGTGGCAGATCTGGCTGAACTGGTTGAGCGCTATTTCCAGGAAACACCGGACGGCAGGGTCAACCTTGTTGGTCACTCACTTGGTGGCATTGTCGGCGCCCTCTACGCGGCAGCTTTTCCAGAACGGGTTCGGAGCCTGGCGATGATCGACAGCCTGGGTGCGCTCAGTCGTCCGGTCAAAGAGACCATTCCCCAGCTCCGAAAGGCGATCAAGAAACGCATTGCCGGGTCCGGCAAACAGGTGGTCTATCCGGACATCGCCACTGCAGCCAAAGCCCGGGAGGGCGGATTGAGTCCGCTCAGCCCTGAAGCGGCGCTGACGCTCATTCCACGTAATATGAAACCCCGGGGAGATGGCTTCGTGTGGCAGACCGATTCCCGGTTGCGACACCCCTCACCGTTGATGATGACCGAAGAGCAGGTGCTGGCCTCCCTGGCGGCTATCGAAACCCGGGTTCTTTTTGTCAGAGCCGATCACGGTCTTCTGTCGTACAGAAAGGATCTGGATGAACGCGCGGAAGCCATCGCCAATCTCCAGATCGTGAAAGTACCGGGAGGCCACCACTGCCATCTTGATGGCGATACCGGCCCGGTTGTAACAGCCATCAGACATTTCCTGGAAAATGAGTAATCGCTTGCTGAAATCACTGTTCATACGTTTCCTTTTCCCAATCGTTGGTTCCTTGGCATTGTCGTCCATAGCGCAGTCTGCGCCGGAGGACATGCCGGAAGCGTTCCAACAATCGACACTGGAAGACACGGTCTCGATTCAGTCTTCGGGGCACCTGGTGTTATTCAGCCCGGTGCGAGAAGTGAATAACGAAATCCGCTCCGAATCCCTTGCCCGGTTGCCGGTGACCGGGGAAGGGCGGCTGTATCGAATTGCCCGGGATTCCAGCCGGGAAGCGGCGCGGGACCACTACCGTTCATTGTTGCGCCAGAGAAATGCCCAGATTCTGTTTGAGTGTTCCAGTATCCGGTGCGGTAGAAGCAACGTCTGGGCGAACCAGATCTTCAACCAGGCGGTTTTGTATGGTCGCGACGCGACTCAGGATTACATTGCGGCCGCTACCGTCGCGGAAGATGGAGCCCGCTGGCTGACACTGATCTACACCGTAACCCGGGGCAATCTTCGGGAATATGTCTGGGTGGAGCATCTGCGGGTCGAGTCCGGAGCCACCATTCCGGGCTTTGGTAACATGACCAACCGGGTTGAGGGGCCGATCATTGTTCCCTGGCAAGGCGGTGTGACCTATCGTTTTGACTGGCAGGCGACCGACCGCAGACGGGTTACCGATCTTGCCCGCGAAGAGGGAACGGTTGTTGTCCTGATAGGCTATTCTGTATTGGACGGTGATGAAACGTTCAGCGAGTCCATGGACCGAGCTAGCCGGGCCGCAGAATCGCTGTCAGAGGTATTGTCCAAGACAGGTGTTTCCCGGGACCAGCAGGAAATCATTGTTGTTGGACCAGCAGGTGTCTTCGATGATCCAGACAGACAGGGCGATCGGGTAGAAGTGGTAGTGATCTCGAGGTAATGATTATGGGCACATCAAAGGACGACGATAAGGATCCAAAGGACGAGCCCCCAGAGAAAGAGCCACGGGACAAAGTGTCCAGGGTTCTGAAAAGCTCGGATGTATCCAGGACCCATGCACCGGCAAACCCGGAAAAAGGGCAAGACCGAAACAAACCGCGCAAGACTGTCGCGCTGACACTGGGTAGTGGCGGGGCCAGGGGCTATGCCCATATTGGCGCCATCGAAATCCTGGTAGAGCGCGGCTACGACATTGTCGCCATCTCTGGCTGCTCCATGGGAGCCTTGATTGGCGGCATGTTCGGCGCCGGCAAAATGCAGGACTACAAGGACTGGGTCACGGGGTTGGGCCAGTTTGATGTCCTGAAACTGTTGGATGTTACCTTCAATTCGGTCGGGGCCATTCGCGGCGAGAAGATCTTTTCCGTGGTCAGGGAAATGCTCGGGGATACCCGGATTGAGGATCTGCCCATTGCCTTTACCGCCGTGGCCACCGATCTGCTCGCCCACAAGGAAATCTGGTTCCAGGAAGGCCCGCTGGATCAGGCCATCCGTGCCTCGGTGGCGATTCCCAGCGTTGTCACGCCCCTGGTTCTCAATGGCCGCGTTCTGGTTGATGGCGCCTTGCTCAATCCGCTGCCAATTATCCCGACCATTTCTTCCCATGCCGATATCATTGTCGCGGTCAACCTTAGCGGTGAGGATGACCGGAGGCGCCGCATTCCGGACGCAGCCTTTTCCCCTGTGGGCCACGAAAACACAGACATGGATGAATGGGTGGATACGATCCGTGAGAAAGCGTCGCGCTGGTTCGACTGGGACGCCCTGAAATCACTGACCGCCCGCAAACCGGACAACGGAGACAGTCCGGAAGAAAAGATCAGCCGGGCGGTGAACAAGAAAGAGCAGCATAAATTGTCCGAGAAAAAGCCGACCGACAAGAAGAGCCAGGAAGAGCACGAGACCATTGACTGGGACAAGCTCGGCATCGGCAAGTTCGACGTCATGAACCTTACGATCGAGACCATGCAGAGCGCGCTTGTGCAGTATAAGATCGCCGGCTATCCGCCGGATTTGCTGGTCAATATCCCCAAAAACGCCAGCCGAACCTACGATTACCACAAGGCACCGGAGCTGATTCAGCTGGGCAGAGAGCGGATGGCGGCTGCTCTGGACCGGTATGAGGAAAGCCGGAGCAGTTCCGGCCCAATGGCGATCTGAGGGATTTGCGCGCAGCCTGCCCCGGTGGGCTGCAGTTGGACGGCCAAACAGCGTATAATCCTGCGCTGACACGCTCCCGCACAGGATTTACGTTTGTGACCAGGCCCATTGACGACCTTCATAGCGTTCGCGATTACCTCCGCTACGCATCTTCGCAGTTCGCTGCGTCGCCATTGTTTTTCGGCCACGGAACGGACAACGTCTGGGATGAAGCAGTTCAGCTGGTCATGCGCAGCCTGCACCTCCCTCTGGAAAACAACACGGTGTTCCTGGACGCCCGACTTGCCCGGGAAGAGCGCGAGCTGATCCTGGACAGAATCAGCCGCCGTGTAAATGAACGGGTGCCTCTGGCTTACCTGTTGGGTGAGGCCTGGTTTATGGGCATGCCATTCCATGTGGACGAACGGGTGCTCGTGCCGCGCTCTCCCATTGGCGAGCTGATTGAGAATGGATTTCAGCCCTGGCTGGGTGATAAGCCCGTTGCGCGCATTCTCGATCTCTGTACCGGGAGTGGTTGTATTGGCATTGGTGCGGCTTCCGTTTTTACCGAGGCAGAGGTAGATCTCTCGGACATTTCTCCGGATGCCCTGGCGGTTGCTGAATCCAATATCAAGTTGCACGGAGTCCGCGGACGGGTTCATGCCGTACAATCGGATGTTTTTGCAAATATTGAAGGCCGCTACGATATCATCGTGAGCAATCCTCCCTATGTGGATGCGGAAGATCTTTCCAGTATGCCGGACGAATACCGTCACGAGCCCGAACTTGGCCTGGCCGCCGGCAAAGACGGGCTGGATATCGCCCACAGAATCATTGCCGGTGCCGCTGACCATCTCACCCCTGGCGGCCTTCTGGTCGTGGAGGTTGGCAACAGCTGGCTGGCAATGGATGAAGCCTATCCGGATCTGCCGCTTACCTGGTTGGAGTTCGAGAATGGCGGCGATGGCGTCTTTTTGATTACCGAACCGGACCTGCGCCAGTGGCAGGCATCCAGTTAATCTGAATTCTCACAAAAGCTGAACAAGATACTGAATTATGTCGGGAAATACTTTCGGAAAGCTGTTTACGGTAACTTCATTCGGTGAGAGTCACGGGGCTGCACTGGGATGCATTATTGATGGCTGCCCTCCAGGGCTTGAGCTCTCGGAAGCCGACATGCAACGGGATCTGGATCGCCGTAAACCGGGCACGTCCCGGCATACAACCCAGCGCCGTGAAGCTGACGAAGTAAGAATCTTGTCCGGCGTTTTTGAGGGCAAGACCACAGGCACGCCAATTGGGCTGGTGATCGAGAATACCGACCAGCGCTCCAAGGATTATTCCAAAATCTCCGAACAGTTCCGGCCGGCTCACGCCGATTACACCTATATGCACAAGTACGGTGTTCGGGATTACCGTGGCGGTGGTCGGTCATCGGCCCGAGAGACCGCCATGCGGGTTGCTGCCGGCGCGGTTGCCAGGAAATTCCTTGAGCAACGCCTGGGTATCCGGATTCGCGGTTATCTGTCCCAACTCGGTCCGATCAAGGCGGAAAAGCTGGACTGGGATCAGGTTCACCAGAATCCGTTTTTTTGCCCGGATGCCGACAAGGTTGCCGAGATGGAAGCCTATATGGATGCACTCCGTAAGGAAGGCGATTCTATCGGTGCCCGCATTAATGTGGTTGCCGACGGTGTGCCGCCGGGCCTGGGTGAACCGATTTTCGATCGCCTGGATGCGGATCTGGCCCATGCGCTGATGAGTATCAATGCCGTGAAAGGTGTGGAGATTGGCGCAGGCTTCGACTGCATTGATCAGAAGGGCACGGAGCACCGTGATGAGATGTCGCCGGAGGGCTTCCTTTCGAACAATGCGGGTGGTGTGCTGGGTGGCATTTCATCGGGGCAGCCTATTGTTGCCAGTATTGCACTGAAACCCACCTCGAGTTTGCGGTTGCCGGGCCGCAGTATTGATGTGAACGGTGATCCCTGTGAAGTGATTACCACCGGCCGGCACGATCCCTGTGTCGGGATCCGGGCGACGCCGATCGCGGAGGCGATGATGGCCATTGTGTTGATGGATCATTACCTGCGGCATCGGGGGCAGAATGCCGATGTGTCTGTTTCTACGCCCGTGATTGGGCAGCTCTGAGCCGGCTTTGGTGAAGCGGCTTCGGCGGGGCTGGCCGCCCAAAAAACGCCCGTGAATACGTCCCTGTAGGGCTTGGTCGCGCCATCCCTGGCGCTCCACTTTTTTGGGGGGCCGCCCCCGCCAGAGCCGCCAAGCCTTTTCGATAGTCGCAAAGAGGTTTAGCTATTTACTTTCGACTTTCCAACCTCTACTTCTGGTTCTTCGCCCTCCTCGGTGGGCTCCTGCCGTACTGGTCTCTCTATCTGGAAGGCCAGGGATTTTCCTATCTTCAGATCGCCACACTGATGGCGACGATCCAGCTCACCAAAATCGTTGCTCCAAGCGTCTGGGGCTGGCTCGGGGACAAAACCGGCCAACGGGTTCGTCTGGTCCGGTTCGGCGCCATCACCGGTTCACTGTTCTTCGCCGGTGTATTCATGGAGCCGGGGTTCTGTGGCCTGCTGCTGGTGATGCTGGCGTTCACCTTTTTCTGGAATGCCATTCTGCCGCTTTATGAGGTGATCACACTTCGAACCCTGGGAGAACAGAAGGAGAAATACGGCCGGGTTCGGCTCTGGGGCTCTGTGGGGTTTATCGGGGCGGTGGCGCTGGTGGGCGGTTTGCTGGAGCTGGTGCCGATTAAGAATCTGCCCTGGCTGCTGTTACCGGTGTTCGCAGGCATCGCCGTTTCCGCGTTTCTTGTACCTGCCGAGCGGGGCGAGCGAAAGCCGCCGGCGCCGAAAGGCAGTTTGAAGGCAATTGTTACGCACCCGGCGGTGGTGACGTTTTTTCTGATGAATTTCCTGCTTCAGGTGTCGCACGGTGCTTACTACACCTTTTTCAGTATCCACCTGGAACAGCACGGGTACAGTAAGCTGTCGATTGGTCTGTTGTGGTCGTTGGGCGTCTTTGCGGAGATTGCGCTGTTTCTGGTGATGCATCGGTTAACCCGTAATTTCACCGTTCGACAGATTGCGATTGGCGCGCTGACGTTAACCATGATCCGCTGGATCCTGATTGCCGAGGTAACCGATGTTGTTGCCGTGCTGCTGTTTGCGCAGCTGCTGCACGCAGCGTCCTACGGTGCACTGCATGCGATTTCGGTCCAGTACATCCAGGGGTTCTTCGGCAAACATCATCATGGCCAAGGCCAGGCGCTGTACAGCGGGCTGACGTTTGGTGCCGGTGGAGCGCTGGGAGCCTGGCTCTCGGGTTTTCTGGTGGATGGGTTCAGCACGTCCGCAGCCTTTTGGGGCGGCGCCGCTGCCATGGCGATTGCAATTGTGGTTACCTGGCGGGGGCTGCGGCCACCGCCCGCTCAGGGCGAGGGTTGATTCTCAGGCACGTTCTTCCTCCTGCACGATATCCAGCAGTGCGAGAGCCGCATTGCTCAGCTGTCTCCCGGACAACCCGATCCCGCCAAGAACCCGCGAAACCGGCTTGCCCACGTCCAGCACTCTCAGGCTTTCATCAACCATGCGGAGAGGCAGAACACTCCAGCCCAGGCCAACGCTGGTCATCATCTTGATGGTTTCGAGGTAGTTGGTGGGCATCTGTGGATTCAGGTGCAAATTCGCCTCCAGAAACAGCCGGCTTACAACCCGATAGGTCGCGGTACTGGTATCCGGAAGCAGTGCAGGGTGATCCGCAAGATCCGACAACCCTGGTTTGCTCAGCGACGCCAGAGGATGCTCTGCGCCAGCCACAAACACCATCTGGTCCGGCCATTGGGCAAAAACGTGAAAGCTCGGTTCCATACTGTCGCTGAGCGTCACGAACGCCAATTCGGCGTTCCGCTTACGCATCTGTTCATAGGCGGCATCGGATTCCATGAATTGCAGGTTGATCAACACCTGCGGGTATTCCCGTTTGAACCGTCGCAGCCAGTTTGGCAAATGGTGCAGGCCGATGTGGTGGCTGGCGATAATCTGCAGCTCGCCTTCTACCTGCCCGGAGTCGGGCGACAACGCTACCCGGGCATTGTGGATTTCATCCAGTATCCGGCGGGCATGAGGCAATAGCCGGCTTCCAGCGTCGGTCAGCCGAATCTGACGATGGCTCCGATCAATGAGACTGGTGCCGAGCTGGTTTTCCAGTGCGGCAAGGCGCTTGGAGATTGCCGGCTGTGTCAGGTGCAGGGTTTCTGCGGCTTCTGAAAAGGAGCCCTGATCAACAATGGTCAGAAAAGCCTTTAATGCGTTTGAGTCCACGGAATGGTCCTCTTTGGCCTGGAACTGGGGTGCAGGTTGCCTGGAGGGACAAACCTCCCAAAACACGCCCGTGAATACATCCCTGTAGGGCTCGGTCGCGCCATCCCTGGCGCTCCACGGTTTTGTGAGGCCCGTCCCTCCAGGCGCCCCGGGCAGCATTGAGGGCTGCACAATTGTCTGGGGAGCGGGTTGGGAGAGCACTTTCAAAACCGTAGAGGGCCAGGGATGGCCCGATTCGAGCCCACATGGATGTGCTTGTCGGCGTGTTTTGAAAGTGCTCTCCCAACCCGGGACCTTCACCAAAGTATAACCAAAACGGATGCCAAAGATAAAAAACATGAATTGAGGTTATCCGGTCGCAGGCGGTAAGATGGCTGTAACAAACGTT
>PYVH01000080.1 GCA_003030785.1 Marinobacter sp. B9-2
CCATCCCGGTGTTCCTGACGGCCATTGTGCTGATTCAGCTGCTCTCCATTGGTGTGACGGTGAACTGGTTCCCGTCGGATACCGGTTGGGGCCAGTGGCTGAACGATTTCTTCAGCACCGAAGGCGGGCTGCCCTCCTACGGCCGGGGCGATGAGCTCACGCACCTGTTCGGCACCTGGGAGTCCGGTTTCTTCACCGGTACCGGGCTGATGCATCTGGTCCTGCCGTCGGTGTCCCTGGCCTCGATCATGCTGCCGCTGTTTATCCGCCTGAGCCGGGCCGAGATGATGGAAGTGCTGCAGAGCGATTACGTTCGTTACGCCCGGGCCAAGGGCCTCAGTGCCGGCCGTATCAACTTCCTGCACGCACTCAAGAACACCATGCTGCCGGTGATTACCGTGGGCGGCGGTGTTTGCGCCGCTGCTGGCGCCCGCCGATCCCTACGATCTGGCGCTGATCAACATTATGAATTCCGAGCTGCCCCCGGTGGGCATGAGCGGTGCCGATCCGGCATTTCCCCTGGGCACCGACGCCCAGGGCCGGGATCTGCTGTCCACCATTCTGTACGGCGCCCGGGTGTCGTTAATGATCGGCTTTGGGGCGGTGGTTCTGCAGGCGTTTCTGGGTATTCTTTTCGGCCTGCTGGCCGGCTATCTGGGCGGCAAGGTGGATGCGGTGCTGATGCGCATTGCCGATGTGCAGCTGTCGTTCTCCACCCTGATGGTTGCCATCATCGTGGGCGCTGTCATTCCTGGGCCTGGGCATGCCGGAAACCCAGCCGTCCCTCGGGTCGCTGATCAAATCCGGCTTTGATTACATCCAGAGCGGCTCCTGGTGGATCACCCTGATCCCGGGTCTGGTGCTGGTGGTGCTCGTACTGGTCATCAACCTGTTGGGTGACTGGTTGCGGGATGTGATGAACTCACGGCTGTACAAGGGGTAACACCATGGCACTGTTGGAAGTTAAAAATCTGGATGTGCGTTTTGCGGTGCGTGGCGGCGACCTGACGGCACTGCGCGGCATCAGTTTCAGCCTGGACAAGGGCGAGCGGCTGGGTCTGGTAGGGGAGCCCGTCGCCGGAGAAACGGCTGAATCAGTACCCCCATGAGCTGTCCGGGGCATGCGCCAGCGGGTGATCATTGCTGCTGGACCCGGAAATCATCATTGCCGATGAGCCCACGACGGCCCTGGACGTGACTATCCAGGCGGAGATCATGGACCTGCTGCTGAACCTGTGCGAGCAGGAGAACGTAGCGCTGATGCTGATTACCCACGACCTTGGCGTGGTCTCCCAGGTGACCCAGCGGATGCTGGTCATGTACTCCGGCCGGATCATCGAGCAGGGGCCGACCCGGGAAATTATCAACGATGCCCAGCATCCGTACACCCAGGGGCTGCTGTCGGCGATTCCGAAGCTGGAGGATGACCGGCCCAACCATATTCGCCTCAAGGGGGAAGTGCCCACGCCGGTGAACCTGCCCTCCGGGTGCGTGTTCCATGGACGTTGCCCTTATGCCAATGAGCGATGCCGGCAGGAGGTGCCGCAGCTGATCACCACCGATGGCGGCACCCAGGTTGCCTGCCATGCGGTGGAAGAGGGACGGTTGTAACGGCGCCGCTGCGATAGGCTATGATGCCAGTAGAAGAACTCGCATCGACACAACGACATACCCTCAGGGGATTCCATGGAAGTACGCTGGTTGGAAGATTTTCTGGCGCTGGCCCGAACGCGCCATTTCGCACGTGCTGCCGAATTGCAGCATGTGAGCCAGCCTACGTTCAGCCGACGGATCAAGCTGCTGGAAGAGGCCATGGGCAGCACGCTGATCAACCGCCAGACGTTGCCGCTCTCACTGACACCGGCAGGGGAGATGTTCCGGGAACTGTGCGAGCGAATCACCCGTGACGTGCTGGATACCCGGGACCGCATTGCCGCCCTTGAAGCCGAGGCTTCTGCCCGGATCAGTGTCGGCTCCACCCAGGGGCTGTTTTCCCACTTTTACCAGGCCTGGGCCAGAGACGCGAGTATTGCTGAACGCCTGCAGCTGAACCTGAATGCCACCAGCTGGGTGGGCGAGCAATTCCTTGAGGCGCTGGACAGTGGCGAATGTGATCTGGTGTTGTGTTACTGGCACCCGGATTTGCCCTGGGGCGGCAGGTGGCCGAAGACAGATACGAATGGCTGGTGCTGGCGCGGGAGTCGCTGGTGCCGGTCAGCGTTGCTGACGACGACGGACACCCCCGGTTTGCTCTGCCGGGCAGCCCGGAACAGCCGGTACCGCTTATTGCCTACCACAGCCGTGGTTTTCTCCAGTCGGCGATCGAAGGTCACCTTGTTCGGCGTGGGCTAACCGCCAATCTGTTGCCCTTGAACGAAAATACCCGGTCAGCCAGTATCAAGGCATTGGTCAAGCAGGGTTTCGGCATGGGCTGGTTGCCCAGACGCATGACCGAGAAAAGCGAACAGTTCGGCAGTCTGGTGCGCGCCGGTGATGAGAGCTGGGATGTGCCCCTGGAAATCCGCCTGGTCCGGCTGCGGGATACCCGGTCGGACGATCTCTTAACGCTCTGGACAAAACTGGAAGATGTCTATGCCACATGATGCCCTTTTGTCGCTGCAGACGGACCACCTCAACGAACTGCAGGGCCGCTACGAATCGGCGATGGCGGAGCATGGCTACGACAGCCTGCTGATCGCTTCCGGTGCCGCCCCTTATCGCTACGGCGATGATCAGGCCTGGCATTTCCAGGGCTATGGCCCGTTTCTGCACTGGACCGGTCTGGCTGGCCGCGAACACTGCTGGCTCTGGATCCGGGCGGGGCACAGGCCCGTGCTCTGGTTGTTCGAGCCGGTGGACTTCTGGCACGCCAATCCAGTGTTACCGGAAGAGCCCTGGCAGACGTTTATCGAGGTTCGCAGCAGCGCCTCACCCAGGGCGCCGTTGCTGGATGATCCCGGCAGCCTGGCGGTGATTGGCGATCCGGCACTGATCAGTAATGTCCCCGGAGACGCAAACCCGGACGATCTGCTCCGGGACCTGGACGAAACCCGCGTTCGTAAAACTGCCTATGAAATCGAGTGCCTGGCCCAGGCCAACAGGCTGGCTCTGGCGGGCCATGCTGTTGCCCGGGAGGCATTCCTGGCCGGTGAAAGCGAGTTCGGCATCAACCTGGCCTACCAGCAGGCGACCCGCCAGCGGGAAGCCGAGGCGCCTTACCACAGCATCATCGGCCTGAATGAGCACGCAGGTACGCTGCACTACCAGTATTACGATACGCAGCCTCCGGGGCAGCCCCGCAGCCTGCTGATCGATGCCGGCGTTCGTTATCGCGGCTATTGCTCCGACATCACCCGCACCACGGAGGGACCGGAGGAGTCACACTTTGCGGCCCTGATTCACGGGCTTGAGCGACTCCACCTGAGACTGTGCGACATGGTGGCGCCGGGTGTGGATTACATCGAGATTCATCGCAAGGCCCATCAGGGGGTTGCTACTTTGCTGTCAGCGACTGGTCTGGTATCGGGCCTGGACGACGAGGCCATCGTCGACAAAGGCATTACCCGGGTTTTCTTTCCCCATGGCATTGGTCATTTCCTGGGCGTGCAAGTCCATGATGTGGCCGGCAAACCGACGCCCCCGCCAGAAGACGCCCCGTTCCTGCGCCTGACCCGCCGGCTGGAGCCCGGCATGGTGGTGACCATTGAACCAGGCTTCTATTTTATTCCCTCGTTGCTGGAACCCCTGCTGGAAGGGGAGTTGGGGTCATACCTGAACCGGGAGCTGATCGGCAGGCTGAGGGGCTGCGGGGGTATTCGTATCGAGGACAACGTGGTTGTTACAGCAACGGGGAGCCAGAATCTGACGCGCCAGGACCCGGCCTGAAACATTCCGTTGCACAAATTTAATACAAAAGGCTTGCAATTCTGGATGTGAATAACAATAATTATCACTAACTTTTGTAGCGTTAGTGAGTAGCCGCGATGTATGTCTGCCTTTGCCACGGGGTAACCGATCGAGAAATCCGTGAAGCCGCTGAAGACGGTGTGTCTTCCATGCGTCAACTGGGTAAGCAGTTGGGTGTCGGAACCCAGTGTGGCCGTTGCGCCTGCACCGCACGGGAAATTCTTCGCGAGAGTCGTTCGACGGATTATCTGGCACTGGCCAATATGCTCGCTCAACCGGCCTGATATCCATCCTGATTTCCATTTGCGACCTTTTTGCAGTCGCGGTTTTTTATCGGCGCTCAACGGTCTATCCTTGTCTACTAGGTATTCATCACACAAGGAATCCGGTTATGAAAGGCGATAAAAAAGTCATCCAGTACCTCAATAAGGCGCTTGCCAACGAGCTGACTGCCATCAACCAGTATTTCCTCCATTCCCGTATGTACAAGGACTGGGGAATCACCAAGCTGGCAGACAAGGAATACGAAGAGTCCATCGACGAGATGAAGCACGCCGACGAGCTGATCGAGCGTATTCTGTTCCTCGAGGGGCTGCCCAACCTGCAGGATCTGAACAAGCTGCTGATCGGTGAAAACGTGGAGGAAATGCTCCAGTGCGACCTGAAACTGGAGTTGGCCGGCCATGCGGACTACGTAGAAGCGGTTGCCTATTGTGACGAGGTGAAGGACTACACCTCTCGCGAAATTTTCCGTCGCATTCTGGAAAGCGAGGAAGAGCACATCGACTGGCTCGAAACCCAGCTGGAAATGATTTCTCAGATGGGTATTCAGAATTACATCCAGCTGCAATCAGGCGCATCTGAGTAAATTCTGACCGGCACCCGCCAGAACTGGCGGGTGCCGGAGTTCCCTCCCTGATTTTTCCGGTCTAGTTCCCCGATTTCACCCCACAGCGGTTAGAATATCCGGAGTTTTATGTTCTGACATATCCGGATCCTGCCGGATGCCACTGACCGGGAGACTGCAATGGACCTGTCCTGCTTCAAGGCTTACGATCTTCGTGGCCGTGTACCTGACCAACTAAACCCCATTCTGGCCGAGAAAATCGGGCGCGCCTACGTGGAAATTACCGGCGCTAAAAAAGTGATCGTCGGCTACGACATCCGTCTTTCGAGCCCGGACATTGCCGAGGCGCTCAGCTCGGGCCTCATGGCAGCCGGTGCGGATGTTTTTGATATCGGCCTGTGCGGCACCGAACAGGTGTATTTCGCTACCAGCCACTACAAGATGGACGGCGGCATCATGGTGACCGCCAGCCACAACCCGAAAGACCACAACGGCATGAAAATGGTCGGCCCCGAATCCCGGCCGATCAGCTCTGACAACGGCCTGAACGAGATTCGCGATAGAGTTCTGGAGCCTTTTGGTGATGCGCCCGAGCAAGGACGTTACGAGCCCCTGGAAGTCATGAGCGCCTACATCGACCATCTTCTGGGCTACGTTGACGCGGTCTCACTCACGCCAATGACCATTGCCGTCAACGCAGGTAACGGCGGCGCCGGCCTGGTGATCGACGAACTCGAACAGCACCTGCCCTTCGAATTCGTAAAAGTACACCATGAACCTGACGGCCATTTCCCCAACGGTGTTCCCAATCCGATCCTGCCGGAAAATCGCGCCGTCACCGCTGACGCCGTTATCGCAGAAGGTGCCGTCATGGGCATTGCCTGGGACGGCGACTACGACCGCTGCTTTTTCTTCGACGAAAACGGTCGTTTTATCGAGGGTTATTACATTGTTGGTCTGCTGGCCGACCAGTTCCTGCGCAAAACCGGCGGCGGCAAAGTCATCCACGACCCCCGCCTGACCTGGAACACCCTCGACCTGGTCGAAGCTGCTGGCGGCGAAGCCATCGAGAGCAAAACCGGCCACGCCTTCATCAAACAGAGAATGCGTGATGAAGACGCGGTCTACGGCGGCGAAATGAGCGCCCACCACTACTTCCGCGACTTCGCCTACTGCGACAGTGGCATGATCCCCTGGCTGCTGGTCGCCGAACGCCTCTGCCAGTCTGGCCAGACCCTGTCGTCGCTGATCGACGCCCGAATCGAAGCCTACCCGGCCAGCGGCGAGATCAACCGCACCATCGCGGATCCCCCCAAGGTCATCGCTGCGATTGAAGCCAAATACAGCGTCGGCGCCAAAAACGTCAGCCACGTGGACGGCGTCAGCATCGAATTCGACGACTGGCGCTTCAACTTACGAATGTCCAACACTGAGCCGGTTGTGCGCTTGAACGTCGAATCAAGGGCGGATATTCCGTTGATGGAAGAGAAAACCGCGGAGTTGCTGGCTGAAATGGATCGGCTAAACAAAGAAGGCTAACCCGAATGCTGGCTCTGACCGTTACCAAATAGAAACAGTCAGAGCCAGTCGTTCAGCATAATCCCGATACCAATCCGCTGAATCCGGTGGTTGTAGTCAATCAGACTCTCCCCATACCCGTTGTAGTACTGGAAAAACCCCTTAACCGTATCCCCCATCGGAAAACTATACCCGAACTCCACCGACGTCTTGTTGTCATCCGACCGCAGATTGTTCATCAGCCGTAACGAAAACGTCCGGTCCTCGGTCAGCTTGTACACCGCATAGTAGTTGGCATGCCCCAGATAGCGCTCAATATCGGCATTATCGTCGTTGCTGTTCTCCGGAATCCGGTACCAGGGTTGAACCATAAAGAGCCAACGATCATAGCTGTAAGCCGCAGATGCCATAATCCGGTTCCAGCTGCGAGACCGAGGCTCCGACTGGCCGTTCGACTGATGGTTTAGGCCCAGGGTCACGCCATTCAGCCGCCCCGGTCCGAGATCCCAGTCGGCCTGATAGCGCGCGAATATCTCAGGTTCGTAGTTGGTTTCCCGGAAAGGTGCGGAATCGTCCTTGTTGTAGACCTGCCAGAACGAAGTCTGGGTGTAGCCAAACCAGAGGGTGGTGCGGTCATCCAGAATCCCCGTCAGCAACGGCACCTTGAAGCTGATCTGGTACTTGGCCTCTTCCCGTTCCAGCTCGTAGTCATAGCCGACGGAGCCCAGTCTGGGGCTGGATGGCACATCGTTCGGGTCTTCCACCCAACTGATGGGCAGGATATAGGTGGGGCGATGTCCCACGAAACTTCCGGAGAATGAGAAAACGGCTTTTTCAGCCGCCACATAACGGTCGACCAGCGCCGACATGACGCCCGCATCAGGATCACCTTCAAGGGCGTTGCCGGCAACGGCGTCGAGATCCTCGCCATTCGGTGCCAGCTGTTCCGCGCTCTTCTCGGCCTGCTCTTTGGCACTTTCTGAGGCCTGGGCCTGTCGCTCTGCTGGTTTATAGAGGCTATCAAAACAGGCCAGCCGTTTGACCCCGTCTTCAATCAGGGCACATTGTTCGGGAGAGTCTATCGAGGGTGTCTCGTTGGTCTGAGCCGCCACCGTGGCGGACACCGACAACAGCAGCGAGATGGTGAGAAGGCCCCGTGGTGGCGACAGCGTATGAAGGTACGTCATGAGGCGGTCTCCTAGCTGGCAGTCAGGCTGAACCAGGTATTGGCAATGCCGTAAATCCAGACGCCGATCAGGGTGACGGCAAGAAGCGAGAAAATAAGCTTGTGCTTGAACCGGTTGCCGCTGTCTGCAGACGCAACCCAGCGCAGGTACATCAGCCCGATGAAGCTTAGGAAAACCCCCAGGCTGGCGAAGGCAGGAATCAGCAGCCAGCCGGCACTGATCGCCTGGCCGTCACTGGTCTGACTGGAAAACCACCCCATGGAAGCAAGCAAAACAGCCAGCGCCGTGAATTCGGCAATCAGCAGCGGTTTGCGCAACGGGTGGGGCGAAGTCGGTTCCGTATTGGTCATGGAAACAGGTCCTGAATGGTAAAACGTCGGCGAACACCATGGTAACCGGATTGTTCGCGAAACACCCTCTGACTTACGAAATCGCAATTAAAATGGTTGAAATCAAATTATGATTTTGCTGTTTGGTTTTTTTGCCAGGTTTCAGTCGCTATAATGCGGCGACAGAATATTATAACGCTCAAATGCGAGGTGCATTGTGAAGATGAAGAGAGTCCTGGCTGCTGTATTGGTCGTTGCAGGCCTGACAGCGGGCGCCGTAATGGCAAGTGTCGAAGATGAAATCCGTGCACGCATCCAGCCAATAGGGGAAGTTTGCCTGCAGGGTGAAGAGTGTGGTGAAGCTGCGGCGGCCACTGAAACTGCCAGCTCTGGACCTCGCTCCGGCAGTGAAGTTTACGATGCTGTCTGCATGGCTTGTCATACCACGGGTGCTGCAGGTGCGCCGGTGATTGGCGATGCGGATGCCTGGGCACCGCGCATCGACAAGGGCCTGGACACCCTGGTGAGCCACGCTATCAATGGCTTCAACGCGATGCCGGCAAAAGGCGGCTGTTCAAGCTGTCCGGATGAAGAAATCCAGGCGTCTGTTGAGTATATTGTTGAGCAGAGCCAGTAAGCGTGCGGTTTATTCGTTGAAAAAGCCCCTTTAGAGGGGCTTTTTTGCGTCTGGGTACTGACTAGAGGCCGAGGTCTCCGATCAGCGCGCTCAATGTTGCTTTCCCTTTCTTCTGATTGGCCTCCACATCCAGGTCGCCGGTGCCTTCCCACTTGAGATCTTCTTCGGGCAGTTCATCAAGAAAACGGCTCGGGATGGTTTCCAGCTTTTCCCCGTACTGTTTCCGGGTAGCCGCATAGGTCAGCGTCAGTGTTTCCCGGGCGCGGGTGATGCCTACGTACATCAACCGCCGCTCCTCCTCGATGTTGCCTTCCTCGATGCTGCTTCGGTGGGGCAGGATTTCCTCTTCAAGCCCCATGATGAACACATGGGGAAACTCCAGGCCCTTGGAAGCGTGCAGGGTGAGCAGCTGAACCTTGTCGCTGTCGTCGTCCTCTTCCCGCTGTTCCATCATGTCCCGCAGGATCAGTTTGGTAATGGCATCTTCGATGCCGAGCTCATCGGCCGTGCCCTTGCCGTCATCGAGCATGCGCTGGATCGATTCCACCAGGTACCAGATATTTTCCATCCTTCGCTCGGCCTGCTTGGGCGTGCCGGAGTGTTGGTGCAGCCACTCCTCGTACTCGATGTCCGTGAACAGCTGTTTGATCACGGGTATCGGATTCTCGCTGTGCAGCCGCTCGCAGGTGGCGTCCACCCAATGGGCAAAGCGCCGGAGACGGTCCAGGCCCTTCTCGGTTACGTGGGTCTCTGCGCCCATGTCTCCCAATGCCTTGAACAGGCTGATATTTCGAGAGCGTGAATAGTGGCTGAGCTGCTCAAGGGTGCGCGGGCCGATTTCCCGGCGGGGCACGTTGACTACTCGAAGGAAGGCAGCGTTATCGTCGGGATTGATCAGCAGACGCAGGTAAGACATGGCGTCCTTGATCTCGTTCTTCGAGAAAAACGACTGGCCGCCGGAGATCCGGTAGGGGCTCTGGTAGGCCTGCAGCTTCATTTCCAGCAGTCGTGCCTGGTGGTTACCCCGATACAGTACGGCAAAGTCCCGGAAATCGAGGCCTTTCTTCAGCTTCTGGTCGAGGATCTCGGTGGCAACCCGGTCGGTTTCCGCGTCTTCGTTGCGGCACCGGACGATCCGGATTTCCTCACCGATGGTGTGATCACTCCACAGAGCCTTCTCGAACACGTGGGGGTTGTTGGCAATCACGGTGTTGGCACTGCGCAGGATCCTGGCCGTGGAGCGGTAATTCTGCTCAAGCTTGACGATTTTCAGGCTCGGGAAGTCTTCCTTGAGCTGGGCCAGGTTTTCCGGTCGGGCGCCGCGCCAGGCATAGATCGACTGGTCGTCATCGCCAACCACAGTGAACGCGGCCCGCTCTGCGACCAGGAGTTTGACCAGTTCGTACTGGCACACGTTGGTGTCCTGGTATTCATCCACCAGCATGTAGCGAATCTTCCGCCGCCATTTCGCGAGCACGTCCGGATTTGAGCGGAACAGCATCACGGGAAGCAGGATCAGATCATCAAAATCGACCGCGTTGTAGGCCTTCAGGTATTCGTTGTATTTCTTGTAGATGATGGCGATGCGCTGTTCCCGCTCATCCGCCGCCTTGCTCAGGGCCTCGGCCGGCCCCCGCATGGCGTTTTTCCAGGACGAGATGGTCATCTGGATGTCGTTGAGTTCGTCCCCAGCCTCGGCACTGGCTTCCCGCAGCATCAGATCCTGTAACAGGGCCTTGGCATCCTCGGCATCGAAGATGGAAAAGCCGGGGTGGTAGCCGAGATGCGTGTGCTCTTCCCGGATCATATTGAGGCCAAGGTTATGAAAAGTGGATACAATCAGGCCTCGGGTCAGCTTCCGCTCCACGATCCGGCCAACCCGCTCCTTCATCTCCCGGGCGGCCTTGTTGGTGAAGGTGACCGCGGCAATATGACGCCCCGGGATTCCGAGCTGCTCGATCAGGTAGGCAATCTTGCGGGTGATCACGCTGGTCTTGCCGCTGCCGGCACCAGCAAGCACCAGCATGGGGCCATCGGCATAGCGGACTGCTTCGCTTTGTCTCGGGTTGAGCTTGTTCACAAATAAATGGCCAGAATGGAACGAAATGGGGATAACGGACGTGGGCTTAT
This sequence comes from Marinobacter sp. B9-2, assembly GCA_003030785.1. Taxonomy (GTDB): domain Bacteria; phylum Pseudomonadota; class Gammaproteobacteria; order Pseudomonadales; family Oleiphilaceae; genus Marinobacter. Next base: position 10,555 of record PYVH01000080.1, read on the forward strand.
TCTACACCAGACAGAGTTGCTGTACCTTGACGATCTATCGACTATGATTGATAGAACGGACTTGGTTGTTCACGCATAAATGGATTCTGCTAGATGACACTGCCACTGGAAACCGTGAGGCCCGGACAGTTGCGCCTTTTGGTTCTGACACCAGATTACGCTGATTTTCTCTGGCTGAATGCTCTCCTGGCGGGTGACGTCGAAATCAGTGCGGACGCAACCTGGTGCCCGGATCTGGTGGATTGCGATGATCTGATCCGGAACGCCAGTTTTGATCTTATCGTATGGGATTGCGTGTTCCACGGTGGGTCTGAAGCCTCCTTCCTGCAGTACCTGGCCGTCGCCAGCAATGAAAAGCCGGTACTGGCCCTGAGTGCCGAGCCTCCCGGGGAACGGGCGCCCGAATTAATTGCTTCGGGCGCAGCTGATTATCTCAGTCGCCAGAACCTGGACCACTGGAGCTTCCGTCGTGCGGTAAAGTGCCTCTGGTACCGGGGCCAGTTGTCGGAATCGGCTCACGGTCAGTTGGGCCGAGAGGTCGCCACCGGTTTTATCAACCGGGATCTGTTCTTCGATCGTCTTCAGCAAGCGCTTCTGCGTGCCGAGCGGGCGGGCCACCGTCTGGCTTTGTTGCACCTCAATATTGATGATTTCCGCAGCATCAACGAGTCGTTTGGCTATCAGAAAAGTGACCAGTTGATGATGAAACTGGCAGAGCGGCTCCGACATTCCCTCCGACGCGTGGATTCGCTGATGCGCATTGGCGGTGACGAGCTGGCTATTATTGTTGAAAAGGTCGAAGACTCCCTGGATATCACCCAGATTATCCGCAAGGTGGTCAGCGCCCTTGATGAGCCGGTTACCATTGATGGCCAGACCGTCGTGGTGAGTGTCAGCCTTGGTGTTGCTACCTACCCGGAAGCCGGCGATAGCGCCGAAAATCTGTTGCGTCGGGCCAATCGTGCCATGTTTGAAGCCAAGCGGGACCCGGGCACCAGCTACCGCTTCTACGACCGGCAGTTGCACATTTCCGCCGGTTACCAGCTTCGCCTGGAGGCGGATTTGCGCAATGCCCTGCGGGGCAAGGAGTTGGAGCTTTACTACCAGCCCCGGATTGATCTGGCCACCGAGGAGGTTCGGGGCGTGGAATGCCTGCTGCGCTGGAATCATCCGGAGCGGGGGTTGGTGGGGCCGGACGAATTCATCCCGGTGGCCGAGCGCAGCGGACTGATCGTGCCCATCGGTTACTGGGTCATCGAGCAGGCCTGTAAGCGTTTGCAGGAGTCGGCCGAGCTCGGCTTTCCCGGCCTGGTGTTCGCCGTCAATCTGTCGTTCCGGCAGTTTCACGACCGCAAGATGACCGAAACCATTTTCCGCATCATCTTCAACGCCAACGTGGACACCAGCCTGCTGGAGCTGGAGCTCACCGAGAGCGCCATGATGCACGACCCCGAGTATGCCCAGCGCTGCCTGCGTGAACTGAATCAGCTGGGTATCAGCTTTGCCCTCGATGATTTTGGAACCGGCTTTTCCTCCCTGAGCAATCTTCAGCATTTGCCCATCTCGCTGGTGAAGATCGACAAGTCGTTTGTGCAGGAGCTGG
>PYVH01000081.1 GCA_003030785.1 Marinobacter sp. B9-2
AAAGGTGGGTCAATTTTATTGGCCAAAGGTGGGTCAAAATAAATGGCCATTGACACCAGATTCTAGTTCTAGCTCAATATCGGCCCAATTAAGCGGTTCAACTTCGCGGCAAATCAGCTCCTGCAAACCTGATGCGGTAAAGCCAGAGAGGGGAACGTATAAGGTCCAACTCGGTTCGCCGTTGGTATCTTCGCTATTGTTGTCCCGAGCCAGTTTTAGGAGGCTTGTGCTTTTTCCAGAACCAGGCTCGCCAACCAGGAACGAGGGATACACGTTTCTGATAGCTTCTTGAAACTCACCCCGCCAATTATCCATTGCGCTAGCTGAAGTCCCGGAGGATAGGTAGCTGTCATCGGTCTGGTGTCTTCGTCGTCCCGAGCCCGTGTTGATGATTCGGACATTTGCTTCAAGTGGGACATAGAGTCGGTCGAGTTCAGCCGTATTGTTAGTCAGTTCTTGACGGTAGGCTTCTACAGTGGAGCGAAAAAGGCCGGGGTCCGTCTTTTTGAGTTCTGCTATCCAAGTTTTGAACTTTGTGCTGAAGATTGTCGGATCGCGTTGTGTCCACCAGTTATTTGCGTCCTCAACAGATCGCGGAACTACTTCTCCTCTATCACCTCCTGTGCGGATGAGTACAATTTCTTTCGGTTCTTCGTTTTTGTTTTTCGTCCGAGTGAGAATTAGAGGGCCAAGCGAGGCTGAACGAGGGCGGACTACGAAGGCGAGAACATCCATGCCTTGATACTTGACCCATTGAGGGTCGAACGATAGTTGATCAGCGGTGTCTTTCCAGCACCAATGACCACCGCTTTTTTGTGTGCGCCATCCGTCCCTAAAAAGCACCTTTTGGGAGATCTGCCGAGTGAAATCATCTCTGTCACCACTAAAGCCGCTTTTGTCGAGGCCAACAGCATTGCCGTCATCGTCAATGCCAAGCACGACTACACCCCCACTGCCATTTGCCATGCCAACAAGGGCTTTTACCAGGTTAAAAATGTAGTCGGCATCGTTGCTACCAGCTGCCTCGTCAGAATTCTGCGGCTTAATGGCAGCTTTGAATTCGAGCCAGTCGACCTCCGACTTTTGGGCAAGCTCGACGATGCTATCCAGCTCATATCCTTTAATCGACAGAGCTGTACTTACAAATTCAAATCCATTCATCTTCAAACCTTACAGTTGTACAGGTATTGTGAGAAAAAGCTGCCGAGAGCGCCGAAGGGTCCTGGCCGTTCGGTTTTTTGGCGCTGCGCGAAGGCCCTCAGACATCGCCACCTGGTTTGCCTTTCTTCTGTAATTGGGTGAGTACTCTTTGGAGCATTTTCGCTTCAGTCTCGGTGAATTGAGCCTCATGACCCTCTTTGGTACAACGTATTTTGCGCTTTAGCTTGATTAAACGATAGCCGCCGTAGCCGGCCACTGCTGCACCTGCAATGGTTGCACCGCCAGCTGCGACAGGGACCCATAATGGCGTTGAGGAAATGATGCCAGCTGACATAAGCGCACCGGTGATGCCAGAGGCGCCTACCTGTGTTCCAAATATTCCAGCGGTACCGATCATGCTACTTGCGGCGCCGGAAAGGTAAAGAGCCCCAGCCCCGAGTGTCGTTGAAGCGGCAGTAAGCAGGCCGCCAATAGCAGCCGTACTTAGATAAGTGCCCGCAACATACCCCGATGCGGACGTCACAATCATACCGCCCGCAGCATGAGGCACTAGTGTTCCACCGGCTGCGAGAGCTGAAATCACAGGAATAAATGGTAGAGGCATTTGTGGTTCTCCTTGTTGACTCTGGAGGCTAACGCGACCGCAGAAAGAGATCTGCTCTATCTATGATCACCCCGGATGCTCGGCAAACCTGACCTACACCTAACGCCGCTATTCTCGAACCTGTTGGTATGGAATATCGATTGGGCAGAGGAGGGCCTCCGGCAAGGCCATTGAAATCACTCACCGAAGAATGTCGTAGAAGCCCGCAGACGTTACAGTCGCTGGAGCGGAAACTACTTGCTCAAGCGGCTTTTCGAGCAGCGAAGAGCCGAGCCGTGTAAGGTTTTCCCTAACCTTAGGCGGAATTGCCTTTTCATGCTCCCCCAGAAATGTGAGAGCTTGACTAACCGACCACTCGTTGTTACCCGTGTCCCGGAATTCGTGGTCCAGGCGCGTGGATACGCGTTCTTTAGTAGCATTTGCTAGTGCTAGGCGAGTCATAAATTGATCCATCAACGAGTGGTTGATGGTTCGCGTCCTCGCAGCTGAGATCTGTTTTTCAACATCCGACAGGTGGTTGTACGCCGCTTCAACTGACCCAGTGGCAAAGTCGCGAATATTAACGCGGTTAGTATGAACCCAGCGATCTCGCCCGATCTTTTCGATCGAGGTTAGCCCATTTGTGCAGACGAGCACCGTCCGTCCCCAATTGAGTCGGTAAGAGCTATAGCCATTATTCAAGCCGTAAACAACCTTGCAGTTCAGCCCCACTTGTCCTTCTTGAGCCATCGGCACTTCAAATTTCTCAACGATCTCGCCAAATGGTGTTTTAAAAACTTCTCCATTGGGGGCTATGCCAAGGGGGGCCAAAGACTCGATTAAAGTGTCTCGGAATTCGCGTTGATTCATCTCAACGAATTGGGGAGAGGTGACACCGTAGATACGACGTACATTGCCGAGTTCAGAGTATCGAAGAACAGTGCCTGAGTGTGACAACGCGCGCTCAAGGAAACGGGCTAAGCCACAATTGATGTGCTGCTTCCAAAGCGACACGGTCGACTTTTGATCCAGATTTGGCCAGATCTTGCTGCCGAGCTGGTGAATCAATTTGGTATCGAGGTTGCCTAGGAAGGCCTGACCTGCGGTATTGAGGCAAATCTGACGATTTGCGGGGCAGAGTGCTACAGAAACATTGCCGTCGATAGGCAAGGTCTTAATATACCCTTCGCGTTCAATGACTGAATCAAGAGCGGAATCGATAGAGGAATTAAGGCTAGACAGCTTCATAAGCATCTCCAATCCAAACAAAAAAACGCACGTCGAACCAAGTAGCGTTCAAACATGCACCACAAATTTTGATTTGCGCGACGCCTAGCGTAACTAGGTATCGATTTTTGAAGAGCCAGAAGTTTTCCGGCTCTAGATTGAAGTTGCTCTATGAGCGAAGGGAAGATTAGCTATCGAAATTCGTGTTGTCAATGGAAAATCACTTTTCAGTGGGTTCCGTGAATTAGGCATACCTGGGGTATCGGTTCAAACGAGAGCCGACCTGCCCGTTTCAGGCCAGAGTTAGACTGGTCTGAAAGGGGAGGGGTGGCACGGGCACTTATCGAGCGTGCACTGACTGTCAGGTTAGGTTTCGGATCAATCAATTGTTATTAGTGAAAGTTGAAGGGAAGCAGCTTGTTTAGAGCTGCCACCCGCTCTTCTGTACTATTTGCTTCGCGCAATTTCCCTAAATTATCAACGGGGAAGGGCGCCGATGGGCATCTTCGCCCCGGTTGCTCTAAGGTTAGATTAAGGCTTTCACCCAGTGCATGTAGGCAATGCGCCATCCAGTGGAGAATCGCTGAGTCCTCGACATCCTCACACTCATCAATAGCCTTTTGCATGTAGCTGGCAGCTTCATCTCTTCGCTGAGAGTCGACTAGTAGCCAAGCTCGGTACAAGACTGATAGGAGTTGGATGTCCGGGAACAAGACATTTGATCGGTGCCTCAAGCCGGCTTTTTCCTTTGATTGTGGCTAGTTTACGCTCCCATGGTTTGTCCGCAACTGTTAGGAAACGGGTGTCCGGAAATCGGACAGTGCTGAGTCGGCTGCTCGCTTCCTACTGTTGTAATGAGCTAACGATCGTTACCGTTAGTCGCCTCCCGATGTATGCCTAGCCTCTCGGCCGAAAGTTCAGGTGGGTTTATTGGCGCGCACCTTTTCGGAGTACCTGTTGAGTGGGAAACGGCTGACAAATTTGTCAGCGTCACGAAACAGGATTTTGCGGGTAAAGTTCGCCTTAACACGATCACCTTTACCGCCAATGAAAAGAGAGAAGCCCATGTTTGATATTTTCCATGACGCGCCCTTTACAAAAGCCTTCGTCATCGCGGCTCTGGCCACTGCCATAACGGGTTGTGGTGGAGGTAGCTCCTCAAGCAGCGATAGCAGTGGTCCTCAAGTTAGCCCAATACCGGCCCAGGAAGACGAGGCATCAACCGCCGGGCAGATTGACGTGGCTGACTACGGGTCGGGCGTGATGGACGAGGCTGCGCTGGAGTCAATCGTCACCGAGAGCTATCGGATCCTGACGGAAATCGCCTGGTCGAACACCCGGTATGTGGAGCTTATTGATGTTGTGGCCGAGTCGGACCTGGGTGAGGAAATAGCCCGCGATGCCATCGACCTGAGTGCCTTCCTCTGCCCGGGAGGCGGGCAGGGAACGCTGTCCTTCGACAATGGCCGGCCGCGAGAGGCCGAGGATGGCTTTCTGGTTTTCAGCGCCGGGGACAGGTTCACATTGGCTTACAACAGCTGCGAGTTCTCCGGTTACGAGGACCCGCTCATGCAGGAAGGGAGCGCCACAACCACCGTGGAAGCCGGGTTTCACGATGCCTTTGGTGAATTCGTCAGTCTGAACGGCACCGTCTCGACTGTTTATAACGCGGTCGGCCTGCGCAATGGCAATGAAACACTGAGCTATCGGAACGGTGATATTCGCCGAGGGATCGAGAATGGAAGTGACGTCTTTATCAAAGGCTCGTCGCTGAAAGTGCAAACGCCCACGCAGCCTGCCTTAGCCTTCGCCCTCCAGGACTACGAATTACAGTTAATCGAGACTGGTGACTCGTCGATCGTTCGAGAGTGGACGATGAGCGCCCCGAGCAGCTTCGGGCTGGGAATTGGTGAAACCGGCGAGATCTACCAGGCCCGGTTGGACAATGTCGTCCTCAGCGAGTCGGCGAGCTGGCTGACAGCCGGCAGCTATACCTTGCTGACCGACAGCCGGACGCTAGAAATCACCATCGAAAACGGTTTCCTGAACTACCAGGCTGACCTGGACGGTGATGGCAGTAGCGACATCGCCGCATCTGTCGCCCAGCCCTAGCACCGGTAGCAACCACCAGTCGCTCTTACGGAGGAGCTGGGCACATACGCTCGACACTGTTATCACTGCATTATCAAAGAGGATTGGAAATCATGACCATTCGATACGTTATAGAGTTTGATGACCGTGAACTACTGCCGGATAAGTTGGCGGCCGAAGCCAGCAAGCTCGGGCTCTCAGTCGAACAGCTGATCAAGCGGTTTATCGTCGACGGCATGGAGGAGTTGTCGTCAGAAGAAGGCCCCGCAGAACTCGGCGAGAACTGGGAAGATTTTCTGGTCAAAAACGGTGTGTGGCGCAAAGGGTCATCAGGTGAGTGATTCGGGGTTACGGGAGATAGCTATGAAAGACGAACTGATCGATTCGGAAACCATGAACAGGATGTTGAACGCCCTGATAGTGATGTTGCTTTCAACCGGGATCTGGGGCTGGCTGATGGAGTTCGGGGAGACGTCGGCACTCCCCTTCAATCCCATCAACGTCGTATTGGGACTGAGTATTATGTTGCTTGTATTTGACCTACGGGAGTACAGGCAGGATCCGAAGCCGAAGCCTCTGCTGCTGGGCACACTGCTGGCGCCGGTGTGGATGATCGCGAGGCGCTGGATGACATAGCCTCGGAAGACGGCCGGGCAAAAAGTTCAGCATTTTATTGCCGGCTTATGTGCGAAAAGCCGGGCCCGGCCGTTGTTCTGACTTCGGATGAATCATCTTTTAATAGCAGGAGCACTCCTTGAACCGTCAACCTTGTCCCCACAACCGCCGCTGGTTTGTCAGCCGGCACCCCGGCGCAAAAGATTGGATGGCCCGACAGTCGATTCCTATCACGAACTGGGTCAACCATATGGATCTGGCTAGCGTTCGTGAAGGGGACGAGGTATACGGCACCTTGTCGGTGCCGCTGGCGGCTGAGGTTGCGGCACGAGGGGCGCGCTACTTCCACCTGGTGCTCGAGTTGTCTGAGGCGATCCGGGGAACTGAGCTCAGCGCCGGTCAAATAGAAAGGCTCGGTGCGAGATTCAAAGAATTTACAGTACGAGTAGCTCTCTGAAGAAAACGCGTTCTCTTTGTACCGAAGACGTTCCGGCGACCTTCTTTGTGGGTGAACTGGTCGCTACTATCGACCCTTCACCAGCGTTTCTGCCCATCGAATCCATGCCTGTACAACAAGGCTTCTTTTCTAATTCCCTTCAAGTCGGGGGCGTTTCAAACTTCTACCTTTGGAATGCCATCGAAGCGCTAATGTCTTAATCCCCTTCAGAACGGGGAGGCTCTCGTTCCAAAAATTGTGAGGAAAATAAAATGGCTCGTGGGTCTTAATCCCCTTCAAGTCGGGGAAGCTTTCAGACAAAGAGCTTTTCCCAGCGAATTGTACGATTTCGTCTTAATCCTCTTCAAGTCAGAGAATCTTTAAGATTTTACTCTAAATTTTTCCCCAGATAAATCAAGCGGTTTTGTGGCGAATTCCAATGATCAAAAACAACCACTGAGTTGGCTAATATTTGATCGATATTGCTGAGGTTTTGGTTCTACATCGAACTATGTTGATCGTTTTAAGTAATATCCGGGGGGCAAAATATGGCCGAGTGATCGACTTTTCCGATGCTGCGACCCCGCCATGCCTTCCCTGTCAATTATACAGCCGGACGCCTGACACTGGCAGTGGTCAGAGGGGCTTGTCATTAGGCAAAGGACTCGTTTCTGGAGAGTGGCTCCATGCTGGCGAATCTGTTGAATCAGGTAACCGCCTTCCAGAAAGAGGCTTTGTCCCAGCACAGGAGCACCGAAGCCGTAGCGCACTGCATCGCAAAGCGTTCCCAGGAACCGCGCGGCTCCAGCTTCTGTTTTAACTGCGGCCCGGTGAGCAGGACTTTGCGCGTTTTTCCGAAGCGCTGCTGCAGGCTGGATACCTGACGTTCGAGGTCACTGGGTTTGCCGCCCGGCGGCAGGTCCGCCTTCACTTCCACCAACGTTGCCTGACCGTTCCAGTAGATCAGCAGATCGGTCTCTCGCTGGCTCTCGCTGATGCGGTGATCCCTTCCGACCTTGAGGTTGCGGACAATGGCGGAGGCGGGAACGCCTTGCTGCTGCAACCAGTGATCGGCAAGCTGCTCCAGCCAGTGGCCACTGACCCACCGCATGAAATCCTTCGAAAGGCCGGATCGGCTGTTTCGTGTGGGCAGGGTGACGCCCTGCTGGTCCATCGTGATCACCTCGGGGGCCAGGCGTTGAAATGCCTCAAGCCATGCTGTCAGGTGCTCGCTAGGGGCATGCTTATCGCCGAGGAACTCTTGCCAGCTTACGGTGACAGGGCGGTTTCGGGTTTTTCCGTGGCCGGACTCCGGCCCCCAGAGTCTTTCAAGTGCAGCAAAGAGCTCCTTCAGTCCCGCGTCACCACGGGTGAGGGCTTCTTCAATCTTTATCGCCAGCGGTGTACTGCCTGGATGTAGGCTGATCCGGTTTTCAGGATCCTGATAGGCGTCATTGTTGTACAGGAGCGCCACCTGCAATGGCGTGGTTTTGAACAAGGGGACACTGTGAATACGGTGTATGGCCCGGTCACCAGGGAACTGCCCGGTATCAAGGCAAAACTCCTGCAAGGCAGCCTGGCCATCCGGCTTGTAATCAATACGGTCCCAGTGGAGGCCGGTGGCCAAAGCCAGGGACATGGCTTTGGTGCCGCCGGTCATATTGAATCTGCGGGATAAGCCGGCAAAAACTGGTCTCTCCAGCATGGGAACGAGCACTCTGGAGATCCAGGTCTGCAACGAATCAAAATCCTGGCCTAGGAGTTTACAGTCACTGGGCTCTGTGTCGGAGCGATGCACCCTGATGCCAGGCAGCTCCTTCTCCAGCTGGGCCTGCAGGCGCACGGCCCCCTCCCGGGCGGCGTTAAAACCCTCACTGACCAGCAGTAAAACGTGGCTGGGGCGACGGGTCATCACGGCCTCGAAGACTGGCAGCGTGAAATCAGATACGGCTGCGACATAGACCATCGGGGATAAAGTCGCTGACAGACTGCTGGGCATTGGCAGTTCTCTGGTTTAGAAAAATGGTTCTAGGGATTGTCGATAATAGTCAGGTTCGCACTGGTAAGCTGGACAGCGTGTTGGTTTTTGCCTTTTCGGTTGGGAAGCAGCCTGATGGCAATGGACTCGGGCAGGCGTGCCTGCATGATGTTTTTCATGTCTGTCCGGCGGTCGTGGAACCAGGAATAAGGCATGCCTGCATTGCGCAGTTGCTTTTCTGTCTCCTGGAAGGATTTCTCGGCCAGGCCGCTGGAGGACGATGTGACCGCACCCTCACGAACAGTTTTAACCCCGCGCAACGCGCTGAGTGTTTTTGCCGAGATTACGGTGTCTCCTTCGGGTGCCTCATCATGCCAGTCTTCAAGCACATCCAACGAATCTATGGCGGTCTCTTCGGGCTCAAGGCCAAGGAGGGGAAGCAGTTCGTCTAGGAATATCTTCAACAAAGGTTCGCTGGGCTCAGCCTTGGAAGGACTCTGTATGGATTCCTGACCGCTCGCGACCGCTCTGGCAAATATTAGATAAAAGGCAAATTCGATATGGTTCAACGTCAGGACAACCGGGGTGAAGGTGTCGCGGTCTCTGTCACTGACGGTAATCGAGCGCCGCCTGCAGTCCACGGTCACGGCCATCCGCAAGGGGTCTTCCCCCAAGTTAATAAGCTCAACAAGCTCACGGAAATCGATATTCGCGCCTACCGCCTGCATCAGCGGAGGCAGTTTATGCCTGTGGCGCAGGAAAGGGATGTCTGCCAGATTGACTCTGGCGTTGGCGGCGTCCGCCTGAACGCCCTGGCTGTCGAGCACCGGGTCGCCGCGCCAGTTCCTGATGTAACGATGTTCTGGCGCCTTGGTGGGATACCAGAAGTTGCCGCCCTCAAAGTGTTTCTCGCTCACCAGAACGTGGCTTAACCGGTCTTTGGACCGGCCGAAAAGGCTCATGGCGTAGCCCAGGTAAAACGTCATGGTCTTACGCCCCCCCGCGAGAGAGGCATGAACCGTTTGTGACGGCTCTGCGGTGAAGTCCCTCACCCGGGTCATGATAAAATTCGCCATTGCCTCGTGATCTTCCAGTTTGCGGGCGTCGTCGATAGGCGCACCCTGAGCATCCGGAACCACCAGGATGTTGTTTATATCAAATTCGGGAAGCGGCTTGCCTACCTCCTCACAAAGCCGGGCCAGATGCCCCTCCTGTAGAAGACCCTTTGCGGCCCTGGATTTACCGAGTGTCGTGGTGATCAGGTAAATCTCATCTGGCCACGGCTGCGCTTCCTCATGGAGCGCGAACAGGGTTTCTGTGACCACCTGCGGCGACTCGCCGGTTGTGGCAAGCAGGATTTGCCTTTCCCTCATGTCTATCATTCCGTTCACACTTGGTAATTGATTGGAAGGTGATGTTCGTCGACTATGGAGCGCGATTTTCCCAGACGCTGATTTTGCTACAAGGCAGCAAACCAGAGGTGTTACTGCCATTGCCAAAGCCTTTTGGCGCCGCCGTCATAGTCTGCCGCTAGCGTTGGCCAAAAACTCCAGAGGACCCGCATGATCTTGCAGTTGGAAAAAGAGATTCGCAAGCCGCTGCCATCGGCTTTTTCTCATATAGCCGAGATCTGTAAATCAGATATCGGAAACAATGCTGACCTGCAACAGGTCAGGCAAAGGTTCGACACGATGATAGAGTCTGAGCCCGCAGTGGTGGTTGGGTCGGATAAAACTCCGGCGCTTATCTGGTGGGTGGCCGGGCAGCGATTTAAGGACTCGGCTTTACTATGTCTTGAATCGGCCGCAGGTCAATGGCGTGACCTTAAAACCGGTGATCTATGGCAACAGGAAGCCGAAACAGTCTACGACAAATTCCGGGATGATCGGGCGGCGGCGAAACCTGCAGAGCAACGTCGCCCCAGATCGGCGCCGGCGACAAAGGCTCCTTTGCAGTCTGAGAAGCGCTCCCACAGCAGTGGTCACTACCGGGACTGGAGCGATGCAACGCTGGCACACAAGATATTTGAGCGCGCGGCATGGGGGCTGGATGTTGCAGAGAACAGGCTTGCGCTAGAGCAGTTTGAACGCGAAGTTAACGCTCGCCGGCCATTCAATCCGGAGATTGGTGAGTCTGCAGCAAAACGTCGGCAGCAAGGCATCAGAGCCGCAGAGCACTGGCGGACATGCCAGAAGCTGCTGGAGGAAGAGGGTCCTTCGGAAGAGTTTGATGCCTTTTTGGCGAGCCTACTGCGCTCGGAAAAGAGCCCCAAGGTACGGGACTTCGTTAAGCGCAAGGTCAAAAAATGGAAGGGGGACCTGCTAAGCACGCAGGCCAAACGTGAGGCTTACAAAACCTACTCTGGTCCTTCCTTTGCACATCCAAGGCTGAGCAGCCTGGGTGCCCACCCCAACAGCCTGATTCACCAGCCGCCGGCTTCGGCGTGGGATGTGGTCATTGATGAAGCGGGCAAGCAATTTGATGTGGATGCCGAAAAACTGACACCGGAGAACAAGCAGTTGGGTCGCGTAGTTGCCGTTGCTGCGCCTAAAGGGGTGTCTTTGCAGCCACTCGAAAAAGCATTTCACGCTACGGAAGAGGCCGATCCCGCGAGGCTGGACAAACTCGTTGAAGGCCTGCTCAGCAGCCAGGTAGGTATTCTTGGTCTGACAGTGAAGGACAGAGCCAATCGGGAACCCCACGACTGGTTCTGGTCGATCATGACGCTCGTTCGATGGACTCTTCGTGCGATACCCGTTAAACCGGGTCCGAAAAAGGTGAGGTTTTTTTATCGAGGGGCGGGCCGATTTTGCGCCGGGCTTTAATCTTGATGCGTGGGCCGAGACACTGGTTCGGGAACTTCGAGTCATTGACCGGGACCGGTACATTGACTTGGACCTGCAGATTCACATCGTGGGTAAGGGTGGCCACGAGTTGCTGGGGTACGCCGATCTGGTTGCCCATACGTGGGGAGGGAAGAACGCCAAAAGGCTGAGACGGACACGTTGGCAGGGACACTGCTTGTTGCAACCCACCGACGAAGATCTGAGCCGCCTTGCGCTCTGGCTGGACAATGAGCAGTCGCCGCCGCCGGAAGACTGGCTGGCCCTGATGGCTGGCGTAGATGTTCTTCCGGTCGAGAGTTTCCTGGGGCGTTATCTGCAACGGCTGGGACACGCTGTTAGAAAGGACCTGAACCTCTGGAAGAGTCTGCTGGCGGAAGTTCAGCGCCAGCTGACGCTAAAGACCTATTCCCTGCAGGGACTGGTGCCGGCCCTCGGCTGGCTCCGGATAAACCCGCCAGCAGGTAGCCCTCTTCCACCATTGCTGGAACTGAAGTTGCGTTCCGCGAACCTGGCGAGCCTCAACCACCAGGGGGCAGTTAACAGCACGGAGGCTCTGGCGCTGCTGGAACAGGGCGAGGAATTGCTGGATGAGTCGGCAACCGACGTAGCGAGTGCCTGGCTTCGGGTTCTGGTGTCCGCTACCAACCGCTTCGATTTTGCCCAGGGGCAGTCTATCGCTGATCGGCTAGCTGCTCTGCCGGTCCAGTCGGTCGGTTTGGTGAACGCGGGCAAAATTCAGTCCTCCCTGGGACAGTTGCTGGCTTTCCGGGGGCAGCCGGCCCAGGCAGTTGAAAGGTTTGACGAGGCTTTGGGGCTTTTTGCGAGACTTTCGGATCCGGACGAACGGCGGCGCGAGAGTGCTCAAACAGGCGTCTACCGGCATATCGCCTTGCAAGACGATCCCTCCGTCGGCGATTTTCAACCTAGTTGTCCAAATGACCGCTTTTAAGCGGCCAGTTTATTG
>PYVH01000082.1 GCA_003030785.1 Marinobacter sp. B9-2
GGATTCCTCCTTCATTTGAAAGCAGGAATCAGTGTGGCGAAATTCAGTTGCCAGCCACAGGTGCGGATTTATTGGCGCTTACGAAGCATAGGAGGCTCTCTGGTTCATGTATTTAATAAAATGTTTTAAAAAAATAGAGAGTCGCCGATTGTAGGGAGACTCTGAATAAGTCTCAAAATCAGCGATAATACGGCCATCGCCAACCACATAATATTCGTTGCCACCATGGATCAAATCACCTTCTCCGAAGCCGAGTACCAGGCCAGGAAGCGCAAAACGCGTCGTGAGATCTTTCTGGAACGGATGGACAAGTTGATTCCGTGGAAGCAGTTGGAGAAGAAGGTAGCTCGTTATTACCCCAAGGGCCAGAACAGCCGGGCTCCGTATCCGCTGTCCGCCATGCTGCGAGTTCACTGCATGCAGTTGTTCTATAATCTTAGCGACCCGGCCATGGAAGACGTTCTGTACGAGATCGAATCCATGCGACATTTTGCCCGCCTGAAGCTGGACCGTTTTCCAGACGAGACCACCATGCTCAACTTCCGGCATTTCCTGGAGCAACATGGTCTTGGCAAGGCGCAGTTTAAAGAGGTAAATAAACACCTGGAAAAATGGCCTGATGCTGCGCGAAGGCAGCATTGTTGATACCACTACTATTTCTGCTCCCAGCTCGACCAAGAACAGTACCGGCAAGCCCGATCCAAAAATGCACCAGACCAGAAAGGGCAAAGAATGGGACTTCGGCATGAAGATGCACATTGGTGTCGATGACACGCTAGGGCTGATTCATAGCATCGATACCACCGCTGCCAACGTTCACGACATCGGTTCCACCGACAAGCTGCTGCACGGAGAAGAACAACGAGTCTTCAGCGACGTCGGTTACCTTGGCATTCAAAATGCTGGATGAGTATAAGCACCCCGAACAAGTCTCCTGGTTCATTGCCAAACGACCTGGCACCCGGGAGAAGCTGGATGCCGGCAGGTTGAAAGTCGAGCAAATCAAAGCCAGTGTTCGCCCAAAAGTGGAGCATCCCTTCCGGTACATTAAGCAGGTCTTCGGTTATAGTAAGGTCCGCTATCGCGGCCTTGCAAAGAACAATAACCGGCTGCATTTGCTGGCTGCGTTCAGCAACCTGCTGATTGGTGAAAAATACATGCTGGCGTAGGGCCAGTGCGCCTGTTTTCCGCCAAAATGGCGGGGCACGGGCAAGAAACACACAAATAACGGGAACATAGCATCTGAATCTTCGATTTTTTGCCAGCTCAAACCAAGATCAGTAAAATCAGCGGTTATTCAGACTTTCCCTAAATGAATCGGTATTCAAAATTTGGGGTCGCATGCGTCAAATGTATTTGGGCATCATGCTTCGCGATTAAGTTTAATTTAATTTTTAGTCTTTGAAGATTGTTTAGAGTAGATTTATTTGGGTAAGATATCTGTATGAAAAAAGCGATCTATTGTGATTAGTATAGCCTTGCCCAATTGGATTATACGAACGATCTCAAGTTCTGAAAAGCAGTGAATGATGGAGAGCATAGACTGAATCAAGATTGGTGAAGTCTCTCTGATTTCGCTCGGATTCAGGAGTGCTAAACCATTATTGAAGCTGATTTATTGTCAACGATTCTTGTTCAGTGATTTTTAGTGGGCATACTGGCAGTATAGTATTTTGTTTTTCTCAAATGGTTGCTAACATCAGCGTTCTTTATTTCGCCTAACTCTTGAAATTTATCTCTTTCCAAATTTGTTTGGGCCACTAGATTTATAATTAGCGCTATATAAAAGGGTTCATAAATAATTAAATCAAGAAACATAGAGCAGATAAAATAACCCAAAAGACTGGTGCTCGAAGAAACAAGTGCATAGTAAGATACGTTGGAAAACCGGACACCGAATTTTCGCAGTCTCCACAGCCTCTTCCAAGAAAGATAGATGAGTCCCAGGAATAGAATACCGGTTAACACTCCAGTATTAGCTGAAAAATTAATGAATGTGTTGTGGGCAACATGGGCAGTCATGCCGGGGAAATGGGTTTGAGATGCGGCCTCGAATTTTTGAACACCTGCTCCGAACAAAGGATACTTCGGGATCAATTTCAGGCCTACTTCCCAGGATATTAATCTTGGGTTAACCGGTTTTTCTTGTTGTTCCTTAGCTTTATCTATTGTTTCAGTGGTTCTTTCGAGTAATAACGCACCTTGATAGCCTGTAAAAAGAATAAATGCGACAGCGATCGCGAGATTGATTTTTTTCGATCTTACGATCAATGCTATTGTTAAGAGTGTTGCAACCGTTCCCAAAAGTGATGCCCGTGAACCAAATAGAATTAATGCATGCCAAGCTAGAGGGACGATCAAAATAATCGCTGCTTTTTGGACGGGTTTTTGTAATCGAAAAAATAGGAAAAATATAAAAGGCAAACTCATTACAATTAGAGTTGCTAAAACATTTCCATCATTATATGGACTTCGGTCGGGTCCGACTAGCCGATTATTCTGAAAACGGAACCATTCTTGATTAAAATATGCAGAGTTAGCCCAATAGGTATAAAAAATTCCGGCCAGTGCAAAAGTGTAACACAAATATTTTAAAGCTTTTTCACTATGGCAAAGTGGTAACAGTACAAAATACATTATTACGATGCTATTAAGAGTACCCAGAACGATCTCCGGGGAAACGGATGCAGGCAAATCTGGGTAGGAGGTTTGCCAATGAGAAATATGCATCCATACCCAAATCACCACGACCATAAAATTTTGCTTGTTTCTATATATCTGAAAAATGGATGGATCTTGGATAGCGGAAAAAAATAGGCCAATAATCGCTAATCCCGCGGTAATTGGAAAAATGGGGATGTCATAGAAAATCCAACTCCATATGTACTGCGGCTGTAGCAAGCTGTTCAGTACGTAGCTAAGGCCGGTAACCCAGGGTGCAGATACCAATGAGCAAGCTGCGAGAAAAAGTAGTAGGAATAACAGTGCTCTTCCCATGTAAATAAAGAATTCCTTAACTTGATTTGTTTAAAGTGACCCTACATCAAACTTAGTATAAATCATCTCATATTTCCGAGTCGTTGAAAAAAATATTTCAAGAGTATTGATTGCAGGCTTCGGTTCACTTGTCCTTCGGAGTTATCAATGCCTGTCTACCTACGAAAGTTCGGGAAGTGCACCCTCTATTCACCAGGGCCGTAAAAAATGCGTAGATTACAGACCTCGCAAACGCCAACTGGTAGCTGACCTGCAAAAGCGATACTAGTCAGAAGAGGCTAGTCGTGCGCGGTCTTACAGTTATTCTGGAGGGGGGGGGGATATCGATAGCAATGGATGACAGGGGAGTCGTCAACTAATGCGTCCGAGGCGCAAGAAGGCTGCCGAGAATCGTTTACCATTCCAGCAAGCCAAGCATCCCTAATAACATTAGGGATGCCCTATGTGTCAGCGTAGTTGTCGCCTGAATATTTCAGAGGACAACCATGCCCCATTATTCACCGGAACGTAAAGAAGCCATTCTCCAGAAGATGGCCCCACCTCACAGTCTGACTGTTGCCGAGTTGGCCAGCCAGGAAGGCATCAGTACCGCAACCTTGTACAATTGGCGTAAAGCCGCCAGAGGACGAGGTGCCGTTTTGCCATCGAATTCAGCTCATCCAGACAAGTGGAGTAGCGAAGAGAAGTTCCGCATTGTTCTGGAAACCGCCCCGATGACGGAGGCGGAAGTTAGTGAATATTGCCGTAGGAACGGCCTTTACCCGGAACAAATCGAAACCTGGAAAGCCGCCTGCATGGGAGCCAATGCCCTGTCGGATGAACAGGCCAAGCAGAATCGGCAAGCGGCCAGGGCTGAGAAAAAACGAGTCAAAAAACTCGAAGCCGAGTTGCGACGCAAGGAAAAAGCTCTGGCAGAAACGGCTGCACTGCTGACGCTGTCAAAAAAAGCCGAGGCGATCTGGGGCCCCAAAGACGAGGACGAATGACCAGCCTCCCGGATCGCCAGCAGGCGGTTACCCTGATCCAAGAGGCTCAGGGTAACGGAGCCCGGCTGGTCAAGGCCTGCGCCTTGCTGAACCTGAGTATACGCACTTATCAGCGCTGGACGGCAGATAAGGCCGTCAGCGCCGATCAACGACCGGTGGTGCCCAGACCAGCACCCACCAATAAACTCTCGGAGGCGGAGCGTCAGGCCGTGGTCTCACTGTGCAACCAGAAGGAATATCGAAGCTGTCCGCCGGCCTTCATCGTTGCGGATCAACTGGATCAGGGTCGCTACCTGGCCTCGGAATCCACCTTCTATCGGGTTCTGCGGGAGAAGGATCAAGTACACCCCAGAGGTCGGCAAAAAGCGCCCCAGAGCAAGCGCAGGGCAACTACACACAAGGCCACAGAACCGAACCAGCTGTGGTCGTGGGATATCTCATGGCTGCCGGGGCCAGCAAAAGGCACCTGGTTCTACCTGTATCTGATGCTGGACGTATACAGCCGCAAGATCGTCGGTCACGAGGTCTATCACAGTGAGACCGGCGAGCTTGCCAGCGAGTTCATCGAGAAGGCCTACTGGCGTGAACACCTGGCGACGAAGGACAAGCCTCTAGTGCTGCACTCCGACAATGGCAGCCCCATGAAGGCCTCGACCTTCTTGGAGAAACTGTACGATCTGGGTATTACGCCCTCGAACAGTCGCCCCCGGGTCAGTAACGACAATGCCTACTCGGAGTCGTTGTTCAAAACCCTGAAGTTCCGCCCGGGGTTCCCGGTAAACGGCTTCAGAACGATCGAGGAGGCCCGCAAATGGGTACTGGCGTTCGTGCGCTGGTACAACACCGAGCACCGACACAGCGCCTTGAACTACGTAACACCTCAGCAACGCCATACGGGCGAAGCTGATCAGATCCTGGCCCAGCGAAAACAGATTATCGAAGCGGCGAAAGCCGAGAACCCGCGTCGCTGGTCTGGTGATATCCGAAACTTCAGCTTGCCGGAATCAGTCACTCTGAACCCGGAAAAGGCGGCCAATTGTTAAAGAGCTGATGACTTAAACGCGACATCTACGTTGACAGACTCCGGATGTGAGCTTTGCTTCAGACGCGCTGTTTACTTTCGCAAACGATATTACAAAGAAGTAATAGTGAGCTTTGCCATCTATTTATTAATTAAGTTTAATTCTAAAGGTTTTAATCTATCCTGATATTTGTCGGAGCGCTTGGACTTTGCCCTAAGTTGATAGAAAACTTCAAGAGAATGGGATGATCCTCATAAGCACTTTGAATACGGTCAGCCTCGCCTAGCAAAAAATAGAGCATTTGGTTGTCGAAGTCATAATATGCAGCTGTCAGAACGTGTGGACCATTGCCATTCTTTGGATCAGAACCTTCAAAAGGGAGGTCAAGTCGCCCATACTCGTAAGGTTTCACTTCATGGGGTAACGCTTGTCCATTTTTGACGGACAGGAAATCATTGATATCCCAGAGCCAATAGTAGTTGTAACGATCGCTTGCCACTTTGGCGCATGGGCCTGGGCAGGTAGCACCGGTATCTTGTTGAATTTTATAACCAATACCGTATTCATGGCCGGCACTAAATCCGAATACTGCGTAGGTTTGGGTGCCGGGCACTATAAAGCCAACGAAGGCTTTTGAAAGCTCTGTGAACAATTCATTCTCTCCAGTTTCATTATAGGTATCTTCATGCAGTGGATTACTCACCGAAAAATCTAAGAGAGGAACTGTCTTTATTTTTTTTTCAGGATCTGGAGAAAGAAAGTTTTGTGAGTCTACAGCAAAAGCGCTTGGTCCCATGCTATTTCTTGCATTTATTGGTAAGTTACTAGAAAATCCGAATATGTAATCTGCTTCGAAAGTCTGGCGTAGGTTGAATGGAATTGGTGTCATCCAACCAGCAGCATGATTTGCCGCTTCTAGTTCAAAATATCCTTCAATCACACTATTCTTAATGTCATCTGGGTTGTTAATAATCAGGGTTGTATCATTGTTACTTCCGCCAGCATCGTAAAATTTTGAAGCATTAACGACTAATTTCCCATTAATAAATGCTAAGCCAGTTATTGTATCGATTTTCTCCGGATTGCCCCCACTGGCTCGGTTTAATACTTTCGAATATTCTTGAATCGTTGGCTCTGCCATTGGAAGGTCGTTCAATTCATTTGATTCGGAAAAACCGTTCAGTTTATATTCTGCTATAGCTTGGTGCTGCTCATGCCCAACGATAAATATAGATTCCTGCGTTTCGTCAATAGCGAAAGTTCCGTTTGCGAATCCTAGGCGGCTTTCGCCAGCTACGACATCAAGAAAACGTGACGCGCCTTCGTAATTGAGATCTTGGATCGAAAAATATTCTGCGGCTTGGACGGGGGTTGAGACACAAATGACAAAAAATAAACTGTTACTGATCATAGACTTAACGTGAAGCATTTTACGATCCTCCGCGAAATTTTGCCTATTATACTTGAGAACAGCATTTAAACTGTAATTTTTCGTTCATTAATGTTAAAATATTTTGTAATATAAAGCGGTTTTTTATTGCTTGCATTCATCAATTAAATGACTGCTAATTTATCATTGAGATCGTTTCGTAGTTAACCGCGAATAAAAGACAAGTAGATTGGTAATAAAACTGACTTCGCAGTGTAAATAGGTTGTTAATCCGAGGTTAATTGTTCTCTAAACGTAAGTTACACTAGGCCCAAGGCTTTTTGAAATCTAGGTGGTATAGCGATAAGCATATGGTGTGTTACAGGAGGAATATTTTCGCCGGTAAGAATGCGGTGTGACCGGCCTCTGAAAAGCTCTAATACTCTTTCTGTAAGCTTTAGAAAAGCAGAAGATCTATCCGATCCACGTTCGTACCAGCAGAACTTATAACTATATTTCTCGAGCAGCTTCATTGATTCCGTTTTCTCGTTAACGAATTCATCCTTACGTTGTTCGAGTACAACAATAGGATGATATTTTTGAATAGTGGTTAAAGCACCGCGGATGACCTTTTCTTCAAATCCTTCAACATCTATTTTTACTAAACCTAAATTGCTATAATCAATGTCAATTTCGTCAAGACTTTTTGCATTTATAGTGATTGTTTTTTCATGATCTCCATTTTCTATTTCCTCTTTTATATAAGATGCACCATTATTATATGTATCCTCAAATAATTCAAGTGTGCCAGCCCGTTCGCCAACCGCTATATTGTGAGGAAATATATTTTTTGAATAAAAAGAATTTAACCTGAGAATTTCATATGTGGACGGATTTGGTTCAAATGCGTGTACAGCCTTAAATTTACGAGAAAAATAAATGCTGTGATTTCCAATATTAGATCCAATATCAAAGGCTGTTGATATTGAAAGCTCATCAGTCAAAGGTTCAAGGAATTCGAAAAGTGTTTCAAGTTCATATTTTTCATATAGGCCGTAGGCGAAGATATGTTGGCCAATGTGGTCATTAGCAAATACCGCCATTTTCTGACCTCTATCTTCGAGGTATTTTTTAGAGTTTGAGCTCAAAATATTGTACGCAAGAATTCTAAAGATAACATTCAAGCTTCTGGACTTTTTGGTGTTTAATAGAATCTTTTGCATCTAAAGGCCTATGGTTATCGATAATCGTTAGTTTTCCAAAAAAATTAATGCGAGCACTGAATAATATAATCATACCATTTCAGTTCAAGTTTAATCTTTCTATTTTCGGTTTTGGAAGCTTAGTTTCCAGTCTCAAAGAAAAAGGCTTTATTTATATCTTTAGTGAGATAAATTTTCTTTAATTTTATTTTTAAATTTCGCTTAATTGAATACCAAAGATTCGTCGGCCTGGTCTCATCACTTATATTTTCACCATGATCTTTGCAATACATCACGATATGTTTTTCTGGAACATGCAAGGACATTTTGTTTTCTTTTGCATATTCTAGCATCTGTGTGTGTGGTATCTGTCCGAATATAAAATCTCTATAACTGTTGTCCGCAATATTAGCGTGGTTAGGTATAAGATGATCCTTCACTATTGCGCTTGAACCACAGTACAAAGAAAAGTTATTTTCTTTGATAAAAGTGTTTGAGGATTTATAAAAGATGTACCCTCTGTTAAGAACAATAAAATCATATTCATTTTTGCTTATTATTTCATAGATTTCGCTAACAAAATTTCTGTGTATTAAATCGTCTGCGTCAAGAGGAAACCAATAGTTTATCTCCGGGTCTGATTTTCTTAGGGAATTTACGCCTTTTAAAATTTTTGAGCAGCGGTCTTTTTCAAATAGCAACTGATTCTTAATTTTGTCGGTTTGGGAATTTGGAGGCGTTAGTTCGGTGAGTTCCTCAAAAAAGATCTTCTTAGAACGGTAAGGTTCATCCGAAAGAAACTCCGGTCTTTCGTGGCCAACGATCAAAACATTGAAGTCTGATTGCTTTTGATTGATGATCGAGTTGACTGTGGCTTGCAGGTTGTCACAGGTTAGTCGCCAATCTTTTGACACCTTCTTAGATTTAAGAGGAATAACAATCCCCAACTTCATAATTTGTTTCTCTTCTCTTTATTTCGGTTTTACGGTGTTTTGTGGAAATAAACTAGTGTATGTTTTATGATATCTTACTTGTTCAGGCTTTGGAATCGCTAAGAGTTAAGAAATTTTTTGTTAGCAGTGCATGTCTAATTTTTCTTTCGTTCTCTGTTATTTGAGTAATGATAGTGACTGATTGAGAGTGTATTGCTAAATAAGTGATGTTATTAGCCGGACCGAAAATGAAATTAAGCGTCTGATGTTGCAGTAACTGCTACTTAAACCGGACCACCTTGGGCGAAGAAGAGGCTTAGGGACGGACCTGTTGCAAAGGGGTGTCTTAGGTGCAGGTAATCGAATTCATTATCGGAGCGCAGCGTTGGTGCCGTTTTACCTCAACAAAGAAGGCAATTATTGCCCCGCTCTGCGAGGAGGCAGTCTCATCGGTGTCGGGTGTATAGGGGATTTATGCTTACTGGTGTTCATAACCGAAGACTAGCCAAAATTCGGCGGTTCAGATCCATCAAATTGATCAGGACTGAGTTGAATACTCTCAGCGATTAATGCGTTCATCAAGAGTCTTCAGGAGTCTGGTGGTCTGATCCCAGAGGTGAGCAGTTTCTTCAATGCGATTTCTGCTTGCGCCCACAACCGTCATAAGAAGGGTGACCAGCATGCCGCTGAACAATAACCCAGTTAGAAGTAATGAGACTACTGAGCTTTCCGGAAAAAATAGTTGCCGCACAAGCTCCGTTACCCACCAGGCCACTAAGCAAGGTGCAAATATCAAACTGCTGATGGCACAGAGACGAGATAGGTTAAAACGTGTCCGGGATTGCAGGATGAGCAGCAGAGCGAGGGTAGTCATCACGGCAAGCCAGCCGCGAGCCCATGCCATTGTGTAAAGGGTTATGTCTTCAAGGCTTAAAAGTAAACCTACGATGATAGTTGTGGACACGAGGTCAAATATAAAAAGGGCTCTAACCTGGCCGGTGGCGACAAAGGCATCACTGACCAAAGCAAACAGGCAAAATGTAAAGAAGAACAGGGCAAACGGTCGCAACAATTCCTCAAAATCCCCCCACTGGGGCCCCAGGACAACGTCTACTATCTGCTCGCTGTACGCCGCCATGAAAATGGTCAGTGGAGTCAGCAGAGTGACCATCATGAACAGACTAAGTCGGATGCGATGGGCTAGCTCCTCTGAGTGGTTTTTGCGCTCCGCTATGGCGGCCTGCAGAGGTTCGCTGCCGGGAATAATCACCGATAGAGCAGGAAAGGTCGCCAGTTCACGGATCAGGTGATAACCACCCAATTGACCAGTGCCAAACAGTTTGCTGACAATCAGGTTGTCTATCTGAGAGCGAGTAAAACCTACCACGCCCCGGAGAATAAGCCACTTGGAGAAGTGCCACTGCGCGCCAATCTTTTGCAGTGTAAGGGCGGGCTTGTAAGCGTGGATGAAATAGGAGCCGATCGTCATCACAATCGCGGCTACGAGGTCGCCCGCAATTATAGCCCAGTAGCTAGGGTGTATCAGGGCAAACACGACTACAACGATAAAAGAGAGCGCTTTCTGCCAGATGCTGAGCACGAACACCGGTCGGTAGTTCAGCTCTCTGGCCATAAGCATCAGAATCGGATTGCGTAGCGCTCCAAGCGGCATTGCCAGGGCCGCGATGCTGAGTGCCATGGTGAGCTCCGGCGCGCCGAGATATTCGCTAATCAGGGGAGCAACGACGATAATCAAGGTTGCCATGACAGTCTTGATGGCAAGGTTCATGGTCCAGGCGGTATTAAGGTCCTGGTCAGTGACTTCGGATTTCTGGATGATGTAATGCTTGTTACCAGCATCTGCGAGCGTTTCAAAAAACTGCAGAGCAATGGCCACCATGGCCACAATGCCGAAGTCCTCCGGTACAAGTAGGCGGGCCAGGATCAGTGTGCTGATCAGGCCAAGAGAGCGCTGGAAGAGTTGAATCGCCAACAAGAAGGAAGAGCTCTTGAAAACGCGGCTACTGGTACTCATGTGGTGGGCGAACTAACCTCCAGAGAGAGGATAAATAATATCAACGACATCAGAAAAAAGAGCTTAGCACAGACTATAGTTCCCTGATGGTTAAGGACCTGATTATGTTGCGGGTTTGCTACCTGCTTCTGTTGATGATCCTTCCCTTGGATGTGGAGGCGTTCGAGTGCTCCTCGGCCCCTGTACCTGAAAAGCCTTCGGGCAGAGAGGTCAGAGTGGGAAACGCGGGCGAGCTTCAGAGAGTGCTGCGCTCTGCGGAGTCAGGCCGTATTATTCTGCTGAAGCCGGGCGTATACAGGCTGAAGGCGACCCTTGCAGTTCGGACGGACAATGTCACTCTTAGGGGAAACGGCAAAGCGTGTGGCGACGTGGTTTTGAAGGGCGCGGGCATGAATAATCCGGATTATGGCGGCGCGCCTCATGCTATCTGGACAAACGCTTCCGGCCTTACGGTACAGAACCTCACCATTCGTGACTTCTATCAGCATGGCATCGTGTTAAACCCGGGGGCCGAGTCACCGACCTTTCAGAATATCCGGATACTGGATACCGGCAACATAATCAGGTCCTTAACCATCAGGGAACT
>PYVH01000083.1 GCA_003030785.1 Marinobacter sp. B9-2
CGGTCCCGGAAGGCGTTCACCGTTGATCGTGCTGACACCATAACGGGCAGGCTGGGGCCCAAAGATGAGGACAAATCCGATGTCACTGGTAAACGTTGAGAAGAAAAATCACATCCTGCTGATCGGGCTGAACCGCCCGGAAAAAATGAACGCCATGAACCGCGAGATGTACCACCAGATCGCTGCGGCGTATTACCAGCTGGAAAATGACCCGGAGCTGCGGGTCGGCCTGATGTATGCCGAGGGCGACCACTTCACCAGCGGCCTGCAACTGGACGACTGGGCCGGTGTCTTTGCCAATGGCAAAGGTATCGAACCGGGCGAGGGCGAACTGGATCCGTTCCATATCACTGGTCAGGCCCTGAGCAAACCCGTGGTCTTCGCCGCTCAGGGTATCTGCTTCACCTGTGGCGTTGAGATGATGCTCAACACTGACGTGAGAGTCGCGGCCAAAGGCACTCGCTTTGCCCAACTGGAAGTCAAACGCGGCATCTTTGCCTGCGGCGGCGCTACCATTCGCCTGCAGCGTGAAATCGGCTGGGGCAACGCCCAGCGTTACCTGCTGACTGGCGATGAGTGGACTGCTGATCAGGCGTATCAATGGGGCTTGATTCAGGAGCTTGTGGAGCCTGGCGAGCAGTTTAACGTTGCGTTGGGAATCGCTGAAAAAATTGCCAGGGCCGCACCGCTGGGTGTGCAAGGCAGTCTGAAATCTTCGAAAATCGCTGTCAGCGAGGGACAAGAGGCTGCGAAACGGCGTTTGTTCCCGGATCTGCAGCCGGTCATGTCCAGCGAGGACGTAAGAGAGGGAATCCAGTCTTTCCTGGAGCGGCGGGAGGCTGTTTTTAAAGGCAAGTGACTTCTAAATTTCCTAGGGAGCCACGGGCTCTCTAGGGGGCTAAAAGAAGCTGGCGAATTCATCAGAACTATGGGCAGCCGACCGGGGTCTTCCTGCCGGGAGTGTGAGCAGCAAGGATGCTGCGATCAAGCCCCCATGGATGGGTTCACGGCGTCTCCCGGAAGGAAGACCCCGGTCGGCTGCATGCTCTATAACGTCAAGGCTGGGGCAAGACTTCAGGCGGCCTCGGAATTCCCGGGTTCGCGACGAGCCTTCGCTTCAGCCGCTACCTCCGCAGCATAATCCGCATACTTGGCCATCATTTCCTCTTTCCGATCCGGATCCCAGTTGATTTTACTCAGATCCCCCTCGTAATGATCAATGACCCGCTTATCCATGGTTTCATACCACCACTGTGGCAGATAGGCCGGCAACAGCATTGAAGCATAACCACCGGGTAACTGTGGCGCCTTCTCGAAATGCCTCAGAGCCTGGTAACTGCGCTGAGGATGAGCGTGGTGGTCTGAATGCCGCTGCAGTTGATACAGGAACAGATTGGTTACAATGTGATTGCTGTTCCAGCTGTGTTCCGGTTGGGTTCGCTCGTACTTGCCGTTCTTGTCCTTCTGGCGCAGCAGGCCATAGTGTTCAATGTAGTTCACGCTTTCCAGCAGGCTGGCACCGTATACCGCTTGCGCTGCGAGGAACGGAACCGCTCTCGGGCCGCAGGCCAGCGTCGTCGCGCCAAAGAAGCCAGCGCTCATGGCCCAGCCCTGAAGAAGCTCGTTGTCCAGGCTCCAGAAACCCTTGCCTTTGCGGGCAAGCCTTGCCTTCTCGATCTTGATGGATGATTTGATACCGCCAAGCACCGTACGCGGCAGGAATTTCCAGAAACTCTCACCCATGCGGCTGCTGGCCGGATCCTCCGGCGTTGCCACCCGCTTGTGATGGCCGAAGTTATGCTCAACAACAAAGTGGGTGTAGCCCGTGGGCGCGAGGGCTGCCATCGCCAGCAACTTGTTCAGTCTGTTCGACTTGTGGCCGAGTTCGTGGGCCGTGTTAATGCCCACACCGTTGATGGCGCCGACCGTCAGCGTCAGCCCTATCTTGTCGTCCAGCGGTGTGCTTTTGCGGCTGGCAAGCCAGGCACCCATGAAGGTCATGGCGTACTGGGTCGGAATAAACGCCTTCACAATCCGGTCGTAGTACTTGTCTTGTTCCAGTGTCTTCACCGCGGAATCTGGCGGGTTGCTTTGATCCTCACCGATAGCACGGTCAAGGGCGGGAATGATTCCATGCACTAGAGCGGGGCCGGTCCAGGCCAGTGCTTTCAGTTTCTTCGGGGCCAGAGCGTAGCCGGTCAGCGCGGCAAGCCCGATTCCCGGCAGAGCGGGACCAAGCAGCCACATGTAGCGTTTCGGGTCTTTCCAGTTGCCAGTGGCGTCTTTTTCGACAGGTGATGTGATCTGATGTGATTGCAGGTTGTCTGGGGTTTTGGCGTTCATTGTTTTCTCCCGTTCGGTGCGCTTACCTGCAATTTATGTCGGACAATCGGGCAATGCAACGGCCGTCCATAAGCAAAAACAACCTTGGCTCGAAATGACAAATGGCATTTCTTTGGCAGACAGCGGGTTTCTGGGCCAGACTGATTTAGACAAGAAGAGCTTGATCACAAGGAAGAATCAGCCATGACTAAGCCTTCGTCTGCTACTGCCTCATGCTCTGTCCAGGGGATGCTGCGTGAGTACCTATCCTCTGGCAGGCTTACGGAGGTGGTCTACCGCGACAGCGCCGGCCAGATCTGTCTTGTTCATGATGTGATCCGCGATCTCTTTAGCCGGGCCGGTCAGGATTTTCTGCTGCTCGGGCGCGGCACCATGCTCCCGTTTGATCACGTCATTACCATCAATGGCCAGGTGCTCTCCGAAAACGCTGGTTAACGAAAGGGTAATCGCCCGGTAATTGCTTCGATGTCTGCCCCGGCCGTAATCTGTGCGCCGTTGTAAATACTTACCAACAGAGGGATATGGTATGAACAAGCTCACACTGAGTGCGCTTCTGATGTTTCTTACACTCGGCCTGGCTGCCTGCAGCTCCGAAGACAACGAAGGGGTGGATGTTGAACAGGCTGCGGATAACGCCGGAGATATAATGGAGGACGCGGCCGATTCCACCGAGGAAACCGTGGAAGAAGCGACCGGACAGGATGAAAGTGCCATGGGCGAGTTAGAGGAAGGCGCCGAGGAAGCCGGTGAAGCCATGGCCGATGCCGCCGAGGAAACGGGTGATGCAATTGAAGAAAGTCACGAGGAAATGACTCAATAATAAGAGAGGTTGTCGCCGCTTAGGCAGTTTGGCCAGCATCTTTTGCTGGCCAAACTGGGCGGTCAATGAACGATGTTGTTCGATTAAATTGCGATTTCTCCACCGTCCTCGCGGTATATGACGATAGTGGCCGAGCGGGGACGATTGTCTGCCTCACCGAAGGCTGTAGCGTCACCGGAAGTTGCCGGCCAAGTGCTCACGTTTCGGTTGAAATCTTCTTCTGAACCGCCCTCTCCTGGGTGCTGAATATTGATAAAAAGCGAGCGGGCATCAGCAGTCATACTGATTCCTGTGATCTCACAGCCATTTGGTCCGACCAGAAAGCGCTTCAATTGAACAGCCTCTGCATTTCCGCCGACAAAAGTCTGGATAGACTCCTGGCCATTGCCGTCAGAGGTCGTGACTGTGACGCTTTCACCATCGCCAACTTCTCCCGGAATAGCCACCAGCATCTGATTATTGGTTTTGCCGCGGATACCTGATGAGCCATCGTCGGTCTGAATCCAAATGACGCCACGGGGGTCAATGAACAGCCCGTCCGGACTGGAGAATTCGTTATCTGCTGTCAAGCCGGATACGTTGTAATCAGAGGACGCGTCTGCGCTGGAGCCGAACAGGAAAATGTCCCATTCAAATGAAGTTGCTGCATGATCGCCAGCTTCCTCGCGCCAGCGGATTATATGACCGTTTGAGTTAACTGCGCGAGGATTGGCGCCGTCCAGATCTGTAGAAGGTCGATTGCTGGAATTGCCATTGGTCAGGGTCAGATAAACGTCGCCAGTGTTAGGGTGCACCGTTGCCCATTCTGGCCGATCCATAGGCGTTGCGCCTACCACATCGGCCGCTAGGCGAGCACTTGCAAGAACCTCTGCGTCAGAGGCAAAGTTGTACTGGTAGACCGTTCCATTATCATCGTATGAATGCGTGCCAGCCAGATCCATGTTGGCAGTAGATAGCGCTTTCCAGGCGCCAGTGCCATCGTCATTGAATACTGCGACGTAAAGGGTACCTTCATCCAGGTACTTGTCTCCTGCAGAAAGCCCGCCGTTACGATCCGCCTCTGACCAGGCAGCCTTTGATACAAATTTGTACATATACTCACGCCGAGAGTCATCGCCGGTGTAGATAACGATGGGAGCACCTTCTTGCACCGGAGCAACCCAAGCTCCTTCGTGGGAGAATCGACCAAAGCCGGTGCGTACTCTCGGCTTTTGAGTAGGGCGGAATGGATCAACTTCGGTTACGTAGCCGTGCAGGTTCGGCTCATGGCGGAAGTCCTCTAGGGCGGTGGCGCCGGAGGTCTCGACACCAAAACGCTTATACTGATCTCCCGGTACTCTATCCCACTGCCGATATGACCAACCAGCGCCTTCTATTCCGTAACGTGCAAGCCAGCCTCGGTGTTTTTCGGAGAGGTTGTCAACGTTGCCCACCTGGAAATAGGCGTACCAGTTTTCCTCGGCGGCCAGGTAAGTTCCCCAAGGAGTATAGCCGTTTGCACAATTGTTCATAGTACCGTAACGAGTGGTGCCTGTAGGCGTCAGTTTGGTTTTGACGAAATCTTCGCCAGCAACCGGACCACGCATATCCATTTCAGTGAAGACGGTGAGACGGCGATTGTAGGGAGAGTCGAGAACAACGGACCATTTGCCGTTGTCCTTTCGAATTTCGACGCAAGACACGCCATGACCATTCATCTCACGATCAACGATTTTCTTCAGTTCTTGGAGGTTGTTAGCGGCGATGGCATCTTCTTTGGCGGTTGGGGTCTCGTGTAAAGTGGCGTCTTCCAAGTTTTCATGGTTCAGCACTAGAATGCCACGGTCTGATGACTCTGGGTCATATTTGCCGCTGGAATCCATGCCAAAGAAATGCATGCCGTCATGCTCATCGCCGGAGCGGCTATCGTAATCCACGTCAGTGCCATCATTCTTGAAATCTGCGAGTCCAGAAAAAAGCGGATCGCCTTTAGCGTAGAGCACGTCAGCTTTGTAACCAGCTGGAAGAATAACTCGGTCTTCGATTCCTCCGGCCACCGCTTTAAAGTCGAGTTGCTCGGGGTTCATTGTAACTGCGGTAGATGGAGTTGTAGATGTGCCTGAACTGCTGCTTCCGCCGCAACCTGTCAGAGCCAAGGAGCCAAGGACGCCAACGGTGGCTGCTGATGCGGTTCCGGTAAGCAGGCGGCGACGAGAAAGGCGTGTTTTGACGATATCATCGAATGGGCGGTTACCGCTTCTGTTACTGTCTTCTACTGGGTGATGTCCCATTTTTCTCTCCTTGTTTAACGACTTGATCGCAAATGAAATGCTTGGATTTTCCGGCCGTTTCGTTTAAGCCGGATAGACCAAAAGTGTCGTTAAATTTGATGACAGATTGGGTTCATCACCGTGACAGAACTGAGAACAAATTATTGCAGTGCATGAACTGCGGCGAGTGTCGTCGATTGAAATTGATAAAGAAAATTCAAGCCCAGCCGATGAGCATGATAAATACACTAAAGTATCAGTTATTAACTCACGTCAATTCTTTAGTCTCCACAATGGCCTTTAATAACAAAATGTTTGCAGAAGCAACGAAAAAGAAGAGGTTTCTATGGGCTTACTGGATCGGGCTTCACTTCTATGGGGGGTGGCGGTTGCCGTTGTTCTTGCTGTCGTCTGTGCAGTGGTGGCGCCTTTGTTAGGCCTGGAACCTGCCTCACTTCTCATCGGGCTTGTCGTCGGCCTTGTGGCTGCTGGCGGTTTCCTCATTGTCAGGGTGTTGGAGCCAACGGAGCGGGGCCTTCAGGCTCTGAATGACGGCACTCTGGCCGATGATCATCCGCTGCAGGCCCAATGTCGACAATTGCTTGCCGAGGCCAGGGCGGGGCGCGCTTTGGTGAAAACTCTGTCTGGGAGCGCTGATAAGAACGCTATCTCTGCGGCCCAGGTGTCTTTTGCAGCCGATCAACTGAAGCTCCGGCTGGACCGACAGGTTGAAGAGACCGCGCAAATGGCCGATTACGCCGGCCAGATTACCGAGACTGTTCGGGAATCCTCGGAACAGGCGACCGATGCAGCTACCATGGCGCTGCAGAACAAGCAGGTGAGTACCGAGGGTCGTGAAGCCCTGATGTCGGCCATCGGGAGCGTGCGGGCTGTGCACGAGCAGTCCGGGGAAAACCTCAGGCCGATCCAGGAACTGAACGAAAAGTCCAACAAGATCCAGGGTGTGACTACCACGATTCAGGGCATTGCCGAGCAGACCAACCTGCTTGCACTCAATGCCGCCATCGAAGCGGCCAGGGCAGGTGACCAGGGTCGCGGGTTTGCAGTGGTGGCCGATGAAGTGCGCCAACTGGCGGGGCGAACCGCTCAGGCAACGGGAGAAGTGGCGGAAACGCTCGAGGAAATACGGTCCGATACCACACTGATTGTATCCCGCATTGAAGATCTTGCCCGCAGCATTGAGGAGGGCCTGACGTCTGTGGAAAGCGTGGGTGAGCGTCTGGAACAGATCAGCGAACAATCTGATCGGGTCCAGCAGCAGGTTGCCCGGATAGCCGAAATAGATCAGAACAACGAGCAGAGTCTGGCCCAGGTGTTCTCCGCCATTGAAACGGTGCGTGACCAGATTTCCGAGAGCGATACCAGCGTTTCCTCGCTGGCGGAGCAGGCTGCTACTTTGATGGAGCTTGCGGAAAAAGCCAATGCTTCATTTGCCCTGAACAGCGAAGCCAGTTATCACCGGCCGTTCTTCGATCAGGCCAGAGCGGGCGCTGACCAGATCGGCCAGATGTTCGAGCAGGCAATCCGGGATGGCAAGCTCTCAGAAAGCGCGCTGTTCGACAAGAGCCGGACTCCCATCCCGAACACGCACCCGCCAAAGTACTCAAGCAGCTTTGACAAATTTACCGATCAATACCTGCCGACCATCCAGGAGCAGGTGAAAAACGCCCATGAGGCCATTGTCTTTGCCATAGCCGCTGCGCCTGACGGGTATGTACCGACCCACAACAGGGATTTCGCCCACGCACCGACCGGAGATCCGAAGGTGGATCTGGTCAAGAGCCGGAGCAAGCGGCTGTTCAACGACCGAACGGGCATTCGTTGTGGCACGCACACCGAGAACATGCTTTTGCAAACCTATCGCAGGGATACCGGCGAAATCATGCATGATCTCTCCGTACCTATTTATGTGAATGGCAAGCATTGGGGCGGTTTCCGCCTGGGCTACCGTCCGGACAATCACTGACCGCGGCGGGATTTTCGGCCACGGGGGCTGTGGTAGACTCCGATTAATAGATCAATAGGAGACTTGTCTTGGCTGAACCGGAGTTTATTCCTGCCGACACGGACCCCGCCTCCCGCCGAAGTGATCCGGCGCGTAACCTGGCGGTGGTGGTCTACATCCTTCAGGCGCTGTCGTTTTTCGTAGGAGGCATTACCGGTCTGGTGGGCGTGATCATCAATTACGTCAAACTGGACGACGTCCGTAATACCTGGGTGGAGCGGCACTTCCGCTGGCAGATTCGCACCTTCTGGATCGGCCTGCTCTGGACCGTGATTGGCATAGTGACCACGCCGATCATCATCGGATGGTTTATTCTCCTTGGTATTTCTATCTGGATCATCTACCGGATCGTGAAAGGGGCTCTGGCCCTGAATGACGGCAAGGCGCCCTCCTGAACGGGCGACCGTTATCAGTCTTCGGTCACTTCCTTCAGCCCCATGGCACTGAACATCCCAGCCAGCCCCATCAGGCCCAGAACGATGATGACCGCCACTTCTGAGATCATTGACACGAGGGCGGTGAGGCCGCCGGTAACAAGCAGCAGAACACCGATGACCGTGTTGCTCACCGCCGTGTAATCGGTACGCTTGTTGCCCCCTGCCATGTCCACCAGATAGGTTTTACGCCCCAGCCTGACGCCCGCATGGGCAATGCTCAGTACGAAAAACGCAATCGGGTAAAACCAGACGCTGCCGATTTCCGTCCCGATAAACAGCGCGGTGAAGCCGACGATCAGGCACACACCGCTGGCCATTGCCGCCCCACGGATCATGACTCTCCGACTGGAGGTGTCTGCAGCCCAGCCCCAGAAGCTGGCACTGAGCGAGCTGGCGAGGCTGCTGGCCAGCAGGAAAACGCCCAACATCCAGCCAATGTCGGATTCTTTCTGTGCCAGTACGACCAAATAGGGTGAAGCCAGTGCCGAGCTGAGCAGCAGGGCCCGGGTAATCACGAAGTTCCGGAACGGAACGTCATCCCGGAGCAGGGACAGGCTTCGAAATGCCTCGTTGATGGCATTTCCGCCGCCACCGGTTTCACCGTCGTATTCTTCCACTCCGGCAAACAGCAGGCCGGCGATCACCCAGAGTGCCGCGGCCAGAAGTAATAATACGGTGTAAAAGGCGAGGGTGGGGTCGCCGCGTTCCCAGAACAGCAGCGCGGTCAACACAACGGTGGCGGTGCCGCCAATGGTGGAGGCGAGCCCGCCGAGCCTTCCCCGGCGGGTTTTCGGGATGCATTTGCCCTGTACATCTTTCATGGATACGGAGCAGAATCCACGGGCGAGGGAAAATACAATGAGGGCTGCAATGATCCCGGAACCTGCGGCATACCCCTCGAAAAACCAGATGCTGGCCGCCATGGCCACAACACTGGCGGCCTGTCCGAAGCTTCCAAGAGTCCAGAACCACTTGCGAACAGGTTTGCGGCGGACCCAGGCCGCAATGACCATCTGTGGGACGAGGGAACCGGATTCCCGGATCGGCACCAGCCAGGCCACCAGCGCGGGTGCACCAATGGCGCTCATCAACCAGGCCAATACGGTTTTGGGACTGATCAGCAGGTCGCCCAGTTTGGTCAGGACGTTGCTGGCAAGAATCAGAAAGAAATTGCGCGGCACTTCGCGACAGGCGTCATCGGAGATGTCGGTACAGACCCGTGCATCCTCTTCGTTGGCAATCAGGCCGTAAAGCTGGTCAATGGTGTCCTTTCTGCTTTCAGGCAAACCGCTGTCCTCCGGAAAAGTAATTCGAAAGAATACCAGTGTGGCCCGGTATCCTTAAGTCCGGATTACGGCGGTTGCGTGCAATCAGACGAGATGACTGCACAGCGATCGTGATTCAGGTCATCGCTCTTGCCCCGAGCAACCGTGATCGGGCTTAATGGCCCCGTCACCAGGGAGCTATTTTTGTATGTTGAGTTATCTGCACGCCTTTCACGCCGGCAATTTCGCTGATGTCCAGAAACACGGGGCTCTGGCACTGGTCCAGACCATGATGCAGGCGAAGGCATCCGGCATTGCCTGTTTCGACACCCATGCCGGAAGCGCCATCTACGATCTGCGAGGTGAGCGGGCCCGGAAGACGGCAGAGGCCGATGACGGTGTTCAGAAGTTGTGGAGCGCCAAAGACCAGCTTCGGTCCGGGGATTGGAAGCCGTTTATGGAGGTGCTGTCAGGATTCAATGCCGGTAGTGGCGAACTCTCCGTTTACCCGGGGTCTCCGGTCTGGTTCCAGCATTTTCTCAGGGCCGGGGACGCGCTGACGCTTTTCGAACTCCATCCGAGCGAGAGCGAGCAGCTCGCGGGCTGGGCTTCCAGGGCACCCATTCGCGTGCTCAGGCAGGATGGCCTGTCTGGGCTGCTCAAACAGTTGCCACCGAAACAGCCGCGGCTGCTCACGCTCATCGATCCCTCCTATGAGATCAAATCTGATTACATTGAGGTTGCTGAAACCCTGGGAAAAGCATGGCAGAAGTGCCGCCATGGAGTTTATCTCGTCTGGTATCCGATACTTACCAGTGGCTTGCAGGCGCAGTTGAAAGAAGCTGTCCGGCGCACTGGCGTGCGCAAGGTGCTGTGCAGTGAGGTGCACCTGCGCAACCCGCCGGAGAGAGGCATGGTTGGATCAGGCATGCTGGTGGTGAATCCGCCCTGGGGCTTTGATTCCCGGTTTGCTGCAATGATGGACGACGTTGCCGGGTCGGACGTTTTGAGTCTGTCCCAGGATCTTGATTGGTTGGTGCCGGAGTAACCCTGGAGCCTACTCCCGGTTGTTCTTTTCCTGCTCGCCGATAAGCTGTTGCAGCCGCTCAAAAATACGCTGCCCACTCTCGCCGGTGCGCTCCAGATAGATGTCACGCACTGGCAGGCTGGCTCGCCGGAATGCCTCCCGCTCTGCGTCGGTGAGGCGGACGACTTTCAGGCGTCCTTCCTCCAGCATTTTTTCCAGCCGGGTCTGATTAAGCTCTTCCTGGGTCTCCCAGGCAACCTGTGCAACATCGTTAAGGCCGTTATCCAGCCATTGCTGCTGGTTTTCCGGCAGCGCGTTGTACCACTCAAGATTCGAGACTACGGAAGCAACGAACTGGGCTGGCCGTGCCAGCGTCATGGTGCTTTGGACTTCATAGAAATCCATTTCTTCGATGGCAAAAACGGGGTTGCTCTGGCCATCAATCTTGCGTAGTTGAAGATCGGTGTAGACCTGGGAATAGGGGATCTGGCTCGGTTCGGCGCCATAGGCCCGAAAGGCTTCCTCGGCCATGCCGGATGTCATGGTCCGGATCCGTTGTCCTTCGAAGTCGTCCGGTGTGCGAAGCGCCTTGTTGGCAGTCCAGGCCATCCAGCCCTCGGGCACAAAGCCCAGCAGCTTCATGTTCTGCCGGGCGTAAGGCCGTTCAAACAGTTCGAGCAATTCCGGGCTCGCAAGGACCTGTCGGGTTACGTCAGCGTCGTCCGGCAGAACATAGTTCAGGGTAAAAAGGCCGACCTCCGGAATGGTGTTGGCGAGATGCCCGGGGGAGGCGAAGGCGAGGCTGACCGAGCCATTCCGGACCAGCTCAGTGAGCTGAGCCGAGGTTCCCAGTGAACCATAGGGAAAAATGTCGATTTCGACCTT
>PYVH01000008.1 GCA_003030785.1 Marinobacter sp. B9-2
TCCGGAATTCAGGAGTATGGTTTACAGGAGATACGCGTTTATACGTAGAAATCATCCTAAAAGACAGGAAATTCCTCGCTATGTCCCGATGGAAGTTCGCCCCCGGCATTCTTATCCTGCCGCTCGTATTCGCCGGCTGCAGTGAAAATAGCAGCCAACAGACGACAACACAGCCGACAGCAGAGCTCAAACCACCGTCGGAAACCGGGACACTCAAAGTCGCCACCCGCAATGGCTCCACCACCTATTACCTGGATCGCCACGAAAATCCTGTCGGTCCCGAGCATGCGCTGATCAGCGCCTACGCCGAACAGCGTGGCTGGGAGGTGGAATGGACCATGTTGGAATCCACCAGCGAAGTTCTGGCTGCGCTGGAATCCGGCAATACCCACCTGGCGGCAGCCGGGCTGACCCACCTGGCCTCCCGGGATGAGCGTTTCGCCCGGGGCCCGGCCCACACCGAGATTACCGAACAACTGGTCTGCCATCGCGATGCACGCCCCATGCCCCGGAAGCCCGAAGACATCCCGGGCACCGATATTGTCGTGACTGCCGGCTCCAGCTATGCCGAAACCCTGAACAAGCTCAATGAGCAACACCCGGGCATCGGGTTTCGGGAAGATGCAGACCGCACCACAGAAGTGATTCTCTCGGATGTCGCGGAACAGGACGTCGGCTGCACCGTGGCCGATTCCAACATTGTTCAGGTAATGCGCCGGCACTTCCCGCATCTGGAAGTGGCAATGACGCTCACAGAAGGCCGGAATCTGGGCTGGTACCTGCCCATGGGCTCGGAAGATCTTGGCTCGGATGCCCACGAGTGGATGAACAGCGTGGATGGCGATGAAGCCATCGGCCTGATGGAAAACCGCTACTATTCCTACATTGGTGATTTCGATTTTGTCGATCTGCGGGCACTGAACCGTCGGATTGAGGATCGGCTACCCGAGTTCATTGATGAATTCCGGGAAGCCGAGGCCAAAACCGGGATGCCCGCAGACCTTCTGGCCGCCCTGTCTTACCAGGAGTCCCATTGGGACCCGGCAGCAAAATCTCCCACCGGCGTCCGGGGCATCATGATGCTGACCCGACGAACCGCCGAATCACTGGGTGTGACCAACCGGCTGGACCCGGAGGCTGCCATTGATGGCGGAGCACGTTACCTGGCCGACCGGCACCGCCGCCTGCCAGAGACCATTCCGGAGCCAGACCGCACCTTCCTGGCGCTGGCCAGCTACAACATCGGCCGGGGCCATCTGCTGGATGCCCGTGCGCTGGCCCGGACCCTGAACAAGAATCCGGACTCCTGGCAGGAAATGACCGAGGTTTTACCCCTCAAGGCTGACAAGCGATACTACCCCAGCACCCGTTACGGGTACGCCCGTGGCTACGAGCCCGTGCACTACGTGCAGCGCATCCGCAACTACCGGGACGTCATACGTTCGGCCTTTGAATGATCAGGTCCCAAACAGGGCCGAGCGCAAAGGCCGCAGGAAACCACCGGATTCTTTTTGGCTTGCGTGGGTCCGCTTGCCGTCGAATTCCAGGTAGCCATCCTCAATTGGCTCAAAGCGCAGGATTTTCACATCTTCCAGGTAATTCTGGGACGACTTCCAGGGCCCATGGGTACCCTGGCGGGGGAGACGATCAGCCGCACGATTGATATAGCCGGCATTGAGGGACCCCAGGACGGTGTCGTCGCCGCGACTGTTTTCGGTGTCCCGGGCCACAACGGTGCGATAGCCACGCTTGTCCATCAGGTTCATCAGCCGGCACAGATACTCGGCGGCAATATCCACCTTCAGGGTCCAGGAGATGTTGGTGTACCCGAAGATCATGCCGGCATTGGGCACGCCCTCCACCATCACGTTCTTGTAGATGATCTTGTCTTTCATCACCACTTCTTCACCATCCACCGTCGGTCGGATACCTCCCAGCATCTGGATATCCAGGCCGGTGGCCGGGATGATGATGTCAGCCGCCAGTTCCTCGCCCGATTTCAGGCGGATGCCGGTTTCTGTGAAGCGGTCAATATGATCGGTGGCGATGGCGGCCTTGCCCGCTTTCATGGCCTGGAAAAGATCCCCGTCTTTCACCACACACAGGCGCTGGTCCCAGGGATTGTAATCGGGGGTGAAATGCCGCATATCGGCGGTGTCGCCAACCTTGCGCTTGATAATGCTCAGGAAAAGCCGACGCATGAACTGCGGGCTCTTTCTGGAACGCTGGTATAGAAAACGGGAGATGGCAATATTCCGGGCCCGGGTCAGCCGGTAGGCGGTTTTCTCGGGCAATATTTTCTGCAGGGCCAGAGTCAGCTTGTCGGTGGAGGGCAACGGCATCAGATAGGTGGGTGAGCGCTGGAGCATGGTTACATGCGCGGCCTTCTCCGCCATGGTCGGCACCAGGGTGATCGCGGTTGCCCCGCTGCCAATGACCACCACCTTCTTGCCCGTATAGTCGAGATCCTCCGGCCAGTGCTGCGGGTGCACAATCTGGCCACGGAAATCACTTTCGTCCGGGAAGTCCGGTTTGTAGCCCTGATCATAATTGTAGTAGCCGGTACACCCGACCATGAAGTTGGCGGTGTAGTGCTCGGTTTCCCCGGTTTCTTCGTTCAGGGCCGTGAGCTTCCAGCATTTGTCGACGCCCGACCAGTCCGCCGTTTTGACGGCCAGGCCAAAGCGAATGTGGCGCTCAACGTCGTGTTCCCTCGCGGTCTCCGCCACATAATTCTTGATCGACGCACCATCCGCCAGCACCTTGCCACCGGTCCAGGGGCGGAAGTTGTAGCCGAAGGTGAACATGTCGGAATCCGAGCGGATACCCGGGTAACGGAACAGGTCCCAGGTGCCACCCAGGGACTGACGGCGCTCAAGGATGGCAAATGACTTCCCGGGGCATTCATGTTTCAGGTGACACGCCATGCCAATGCCGGAAACGCCGGCGCCGATGATCAGTACATCGAAATGCTGGTTACTCATTGCCCGTCCTCTCGGATTCAAGTCCGCTTTTTATAATCAATGGCCTGCAGTCAAGATAGCTCAGGCCGGGCTGCCGGGAAATTGGCCAAAGTGGTGCCGGCCTCCAGCGGTTTAAGTCAATCACAAGGTAAAAGTCCATCGGTCCGGTAAACCCGGTCAACTACCCGGGGTGAAATCGGGGTATTTCTTCTGCAGCCGATAGAGCCGGATGATGGTGATGATGTTGGTGACCAGCACCATACCCTCGGCCAGGGTACCACCCACGGAGCCGATCACGATGTTGTTGAGCATCCAGGCCAGTGCTGCCAGTCCAAGGATGATACGCAGGGGAATACCCCGGAGCATGAACATGCCAACGGTGCCGAAAACCGCGGCAGCCAGGGGGAACACGTCGGTGATCGATTTCCAGGTCGCCCAGGCGACCACCAGATTGACCGCCAGCATGCCCAGCATGATGGGCCAGTTGCCCTGGTATTTGCGGGCCAGGGTAATGCGCAGGATCACCAGTACCGTCAGTGCCGATGCAGTCCAGCTCTCGAAAAACGCAAACATCAGGGCAAAGGCAACGTTGGCGGAAATCAGCAGCACCATCAGCCGGTCGTCGTTCTTGTTGGCGAAGCCGGCTATGCAGAAACCCAGGGCTACCAGACCGCACACCTGGCCCAGCACCTCGGCGAGGGTCATGTCCGCGATCAGATCAATCATCCTTTACCGGCCTGTCGCTCGTCGCCATATCGGTAATCCCCTCTGTCTGCAAAAAGTTTCAGCCTGCCACAATCAGTGCCTTTGAGCCATCAAGCTCCCTGTGCCAAAGTGCACACGTCATTCAGCAAGGACCCACCCAGGACCATGAAAACCGTATTCTCTCCACTGCACAGCCGCCGACACGTCAAAACCGAACTGGACGGTGGGCTGCTGATCGAGCCCCACGAGAAGCCTTCCCGTGCCGAAACCATCCTGGCACGGGTGAAGGATCAGGCCCTTGGAGAGATTCTGGAACCGGAAGAATTTGGTCTGGAGCCCGTCAAACGGGTGCATACCGCCGATTACGTGGCTTTCCTGGAAACCTGCTGGCAGGAATGGCTGGCGGCCGGCAAACCAGGCGAGGCGATTCCGGCGGTCTGGGCCGGGCGCGGCATGCGCCATCGGCTGCCGAAAGACATCGACGGCCGGCTGGGCTACTACAGCTTTGCGGCGGAGACCTCGATTTCAGACGGCACCTGGGAAGCCGCCCGGGCATCCGCCAATGTAGCCCTGACCGCCCAGAAACTGGTGGCCGAAGGCGAGCGCGCCGCCTTTGCCCTGTGCCGACCACCCGGACACCATGCCCACGCCGATCTGTTCGGCGGCTACTGTTTCTTCAACAACGCTGCCATCGTGGCCCAGGCGTTCCGGGACCAGGGCTATGGCAAGGTCGCGGTGCTGGATGTGGACTTCCACCATGGCAACGGCACCCAGGCGATTTTCTACGACCGCAACGACGTGCTGACCATCAGCCTGCATGGCGATCCGGACCTGGTGTTCCCGCATTTTCTCGGTTTTGAGGATGAGACCGGCGAGGGCGTCGGCGAAGGCTACAACCTGAATATGGTCTACCCGCCCAACACGCCCTACAGCGTCTGGAGTCAGGGCCTGGAAACCGCCTGCGAGCGGATCCAGGCATTCCAGCCGGACGCCCTGGTGGTTGCCCTGGGTGTCGATACCTTCGAAGAGGACCCGATCTCGTTCTTCAAGCTGATCTCCAGCGACTATCTGACACTGGGCGCACGTCTTGCCCGGCTTGGACTACCAACGGTCTTTACCATGGAGGGCGGGTATGACGTCGATGCCATCGGCGTCAATGCGGTGAATGTGATGCAGGGATTCGACCGGACTGCGGGCTGAATCAGCCCTTGAAGCCCTTGCCGAGGATGTAGACTTCCCGGGAGCGTGAGCGGGAGGAATCCGGCTTGCGCACCACAACCTTTTCGAAGACAGCACGTACCGATTTCAGGTACTCGTCGTACCCTTCGCCCTGAAAAACCTTGGCCAGGAAGCTGCCTTTGGGCTTGAGTACCTGGCTTGCCATGTCCAGGGCCAGTTCCACCAGGTACATGGAGGCGGCCTGGTCGGCAACGGTCACGCCGCTGATGTTCGGCGCCATGTCGGAAATCACCACGTCCACCGGGTCACCACCCAGGGTGGCCATGATCGACTCGAATACGTCGTTTTCGGTGAAATCACCCTGGATGAAATCCACGCCGGCAATGGCATCCATGGGCAGGATGTCGGAGGCAATCACGCGGCCTTTGTGGCCCACCAGTTTGGCCGCCACCTGGGACCAGCCACCGGGGGCGGAACCCAGATCCACCACCACCATGTTAGGGTGGATCAGCCGGTCCTTCTTGTTGATTTCAAGAAGCTTGTAACTGGCACGCGAGCGGTAGCCATCCACCTGCGCCTGTTTCACGAAGGGGTCGTTTACGTGCTCTTCAAGCCAGCGGTTACTGCTTTTTGATCGGGCCATGGGGTCTCTTCAAAACGGGAAAGCCAGGCGCTAATTGTACGTGCCGCGCCGGGCGGCGGCAAAATCCTGACAACCGGGCCGGCCACACGTACAATCCGGCCAGCATTCTGTGATTTTTCAGAACCCACCCAGCCTACCTGACGGGAGACCGCCCTCGTGAATCTGGCCGACATCAAAAAGCTGCACCAGAAAAAGTACCGGCAGTCGTTTGGCCACTACCTCGTTGAGGGCGAGCACCTGATTCTTGAGCTGCAGAAAGCCGCGGCCCGCCAACCTGCTCTGGAAGCCTCGGAGCTCTACGTCACCAGCGCCTATGAGCACTGGCAAAGCCCGTTCAGAACCCATGCCATCAGCGATCGTCAGATGGCACAGCTCGCCGACACCCGAACACCCCAGGGAATTCTGGCGGCGGTGCCGATGCCGGAGCGCCCGGCTGGACCGGTGCCCGGCGAAAAAGCGATTTACCTGCACGAGGTTCAGGACCCCGGAAATCTGGGTACGATTCTGCGCACCCTCGCCTGGTTCGGCGGTTTCCGGTGTCTGTTGAGCCCGGGCAGTGTCGACCCGTTCAATCCGAAGGTAGTGCGAGCCAGCATGGGCGCCCTCTTTCACGTCCCGCTTGAAACCGACGTTGATCTGGCCAGCCTTCCCGACCGATACCAGAGCCTTGCCTGCCTAGACCTCAATGGCGGTTCGATGGCCTCACCGGACTTCCACCAGCACGACTGTTATCTGTTTGGTAACGAGGCCCGGGGTGTGCCACGCGAAGCTCTCGACCAACTTCAGGCAGTGCCCTACAGCATTCAGGGTCAGGGACAGATCGAATCCCTGAACCTGGCCTCGGCGGTTAATATGTGCACCTACGAATTAATGCGAGACCTTTAGACTGCAAACCCCATGCTCTGAGCACTTTCCCCAATCGTTCTGGCGGATACCGCCATTGCCTGTCGACCGTCAATTGAGCACGATCAGGGTCTGATCCCGAGACCGGACTGATGACTATGGAACGCTATCTCCAGCCCACCGCCTTTTTTGACTATGACCATCCCCGGCTGAAAGCCTGGATCGAGTCACAGCTGGAGGGTGTTCCTGATGAGCCGGTGGAACAGATCAAAGCGCTCTATCTCGCTGTTCGTGACAGTATCAGCTACAACCCCTACGTGTTCCGGACCGATGCCAACACGTTCAGCGCCAGTTACGCCCTGGAAAGCGGCGAGACCTACTGCATCCCGAAGGCGGTTCTGCTGGGCGCCGCCGCGCGATCCATTGGCGTTCCCAGCCGGCTGGGTCTGGCCGATGTGCGCAACCATCTCTCAAGCCCGAAACTGATCGAATGGCTGCAGTCGGACATTTTCCGGATGCACGGGTTTATCGAGCTGTACCTGAACGGGCGGTGGGTCAAGGCGACGCCGGCGTTCAACCGGCAACTGTGCGAACTGATGCAGGTGGAACCGCTGGAATTCGATGGCGTGCACGATTCCATGTTCCAGGAGTACACCGAGGACGGCCATGCGCACATGGAGTATGTGAACGACCATGGCCTGTTCGATGACGTGCCCCACGAGTTTATCGTCTCTGGTGTCCGGGCGGCCTACAGTCATCTCTTTGCCGAAGAAGAGGAGCCTGAAGCTCCGAAAGGCAGTCTGGTGCAGGATATATCGAGCCCCTAGAGCCTGCTCGAATCCGCGAAGGCCTTATTCTCTGCTCGCTACCGAGCCCGTTTCCTGCCTTGCCAGCGCTCCAGTGATCGCATCCAGCACGGCATCCGGATCAGGCACGGCCTTCGCAGTCTCAGTCTCGCCAACACGGCTGAACTGCCGGAAATCCACACTGCTCCAATTCTCCGGATCCGCAATGCGCTGTACCTGATCAATATTGTCACGGGTTGCCGGTTCCAGCTTGTAGCGGAACACATAATCCGGTGACATATCATCGAAATCCCGGCCATGGTGATAATCATGCAGCAGGAGCAAGGCAAGCCCACCACCCATGAAATGCCGGCCCAGGCTGACCAGCAACTCCCCGGACCGGATTTTATCCAGGGCTTCGGGTTGCCAGTCGACACTGCCCACCAGCAGATCCTGCCCCGGGACCCGGCCGGCATTCCGGGCAGCTTCAATGGCCCCCAGTGCCATGCCATCGCTGGCGCTCCATATGGAAACAGTCTCCGGATAGCGTTTCAGCAGGACTTCCGT
Organism: Marinobacter sp. B9-2; assembly: GCA_003030785.1. Taxonomy (GTDB): domain Bacteria; phylum Pseudomonadota; class Gammaproteobacteria; order Pseudomonadales; family Oleiphilaceae; genus Marinobacter. Next base: position 7,686 of record PYVH01000008.1, read on the forward strand.
TTTTTCACGGGCCAGGGCTCCGCTCCAGTTGGCATACACAAGCTGCAGAAGCTCACTGCGCTGTTGAACGGCAGCCGCCAGCATCCCCCCGTCCCGATCCTTGCCGGCAGAGGAATCCCGTGTTCCCGAGAGGGCCACCATGGGAATTCTGGGTTCGGACGCGAGACCCAATTGTTCGGCCTGTTTGCCCAGCAGCGTTACCAGGGAACGGCCGGCGGCAATATTGTCCGGAGAAAGGTGGCCGAGCCAGCCCGGCAAAACGGTTCGGGGCATACCGATGCTGGCCCGGGCGGCGTCAGGCACATCGGTATTGAAGGTAAACGTCTTTACACCGGCCCCATCCGCGAGCCTGAGCATGGATTCGCTGACATTCTCCTTGCACATGAACAACAGGTAGTCCGGCTTCTCTTCACGGCTCAGCACGTCCTTCGCCATGCGAAGATAGCTGTATCGATGGCTCTCCGGGTCGTATTGAACCTCCAGGTCAACCTCGAGATCCTCCGCCACCGCCTCCATGAACCCGGCCACCAGTTGCCAGAACCGGGAGTCATCCGGCGACAGGAAAACAACACTGGGCCTGGGGCCAGCGTGAGCCAAAGAGCCTGTAAGCAGGAGCAGGAAACCGATCAGCAAGCGAGCTGGATAGGACCTCATGTAACGAATCACCCTCTGGACGATCTGGCAGGGTTGGCTTTTGTGGCGCCTAAGCTACCGAGCTGGCGTGTAACAGACAAGCGGGAATCCGTAACCAAAGTCTCAGTTTACGATGGAATGTTCGGTGGTCTCAGCCGGGTCTTCAAATTCCACATACAGGGTTCCGGCCAGTTGCTCATACACACCGGCTTGTTTCAGCCGCTTCATCTCTGCCGACAAATGGCTGAGGAATTGCCGGTTGGCTTCCGTGTTGTGGCAGGTTAGCCGGTCATAACTTTCAAGAAGCGGGGTTTGCGGATCGTAGCTGAGCTTGTCCAGGAATGGCCGGATATCAGGGACAGCCGCAATCATTGCGCCGAATCGCTGATGCTCGAGCATGCCCAGATTCTGGGCATCGCTCTTGGACCAGATCACGTTGACAGCATGGCCCTCCAGAACCCCGTCCAGGTAGGTCTCATGGCCAATGACCGCGCCCACGCTTTCGCCCTCCAGTTCCGAGAGTGAGCTGACCGGGTCGGCATCCTGCGGGGTAAACAGGTAGTAGGTGAACTTACCCAGGGGAAAACTCGCGATAACGGCATCTTCGCCCAGCCGCCGCTCGAGCACCTCGGTGAAGGAATAGATGCAGTCGGCACCACGCTGCTCGAACACCAGCATGGCCCGTTTGTAGGGAAAGAACTGTTCACTCACTTTGACGTCGAGCCCATCCAGGGCCCGGTGCAAGATTTTCTGGTAAACACCGTCCCGGTTTTCCGTCAGCAGGCTGGTAATGTCCGGCACGGCGATCCGGATCACCGAATCAGCCAGAGCAGGAGCACTGAGGATGCTGGCGCCAATCAAGAGCGCCCGGAAAACAAAGCGGAAGCGTTTCATAACACGCGCATCAGTCCATGATCACGAAAGTGACTATTTTTCATACAGATTGGCCAGTATGGCAATGTCGTTTCACTTGTTCCAGAAAAACCTTGTTAAATATATGGTTTTAGCCAGAAAAAAAGCACCGGATCGCTCCGGTGCTTCTCTCTCATCAGGCGGCTGCTTCTGGTTTACGCCGCTTCGTCTTCGCTTTCATCCACGGAGTTGCGAATCAGGAAGTCAAAGGCACTCAACGCTGCCTTGGAACCCTCACCCATGGAGATCACGATCTGCTTGAAAGGCACGGTCGTCGCATCACCGGCAGCAAACACACCCGGGATGGACGTTTCATTGCGATCGTTAACGATAATCTCGCCGTGCTGGCTCAGTTCGATGTCACCCTTGAGCCATTCGGTGTTGGGCACCAAGCCAATCTGCACAAACACACCTTCCAGGGAGATATGATGCTGCTCTCCGGAGGTACGATCGGTGTAGTTCAGGCCATTTACCTTGCCGTTTTCACCGGTGATCTCCGTGGTCTGTCCGGAGGTGATGATTTCCACGTTCTTGAGGCTGCGCAGTTTCTTCTGCAACACATCATCAGCGCGCATCTCGGCACCGAACTCGATCAGGGTCACGTGGCCCACGATGCCGGCGAGGTCGATGGCCGCTTCCACACCGGAGTTACCACCGCCGATGACGGCAACACGCTTGCCCTTGAACAGAGGACCGTCGCAGTGCGGGCAGTAGGCCACACCCTTGTTGCGGTATTCTTCCTCTCCCGGTACGCCCATCTGGCGCCAGCGCGCACCAGTGGACAGAACCAGGCTGCGTGCCTTGAGCGTTGCACCGTTTTCCAGCCGTACTTCGTGGGGCATGCCCGGGCGTGAGGCCGGAATCAGCTTCTCGGCACGCTGCATGTTCATGATATCCACGTCGTACTCCTTGACGTGCTGCTCCATGGCCGCAACCAGCTTGGGGCCTTCGGTATAAGGCACGGAGATCAGGTTCTCGATGCCCATGGTGTCTGCCACCTGGCCACCAAAACGCTCCGCCGCGATACCGGTGGAGATTCCCTTCCGGGCCGCGTAGATGGCAGCAGAGGCGCCGGCCGGGCCACCACCAATCACCAGAACCTCGAAGGCGTCTTTCTGGTTCATCTTCTCTGCGTCTTTCTCGCTGGAGCTGGTGTCCAGTTTGGCGACAATCTCTTCCAGGGTCATACGGCCCTGGCCCCAGGGCTCGCCGTTCATGTAAACGCTGGGAACCGCCATCACTTCACGCTGTTCCACTTCATCCTGGAACAGAGCACCGTCAATGGAGGTGTTTTTGACGTTCGGGTTCAACACGCTCATCAGGTTCAGGGCCTGAACCACATCCGGGCAGTTCTGGCAGGAGAGCGAGAAATAGGTTTCGAACTCGAAGCGGCCTTCCAGCGACTGGATCTGCTCGATCACATCCTGGGACGCCTTGGAGGGATGACCGCCCACCTGCAACAGCGCCAGCACCAGCGAGGTGAACTCATGGCCCATGGGAATGCCGGCAAAGCGAACGCCAATATCGGTACCTACACGGTTGATGGCGAAGGAGGGACGACGCACATCATTGGACTCTTCGGTGCGCAGGCTGATCTTGGAAGACATAGGTTCCAGTTCTTCCAGCAGCTCCCGGAGTTCCTGGGACTTCTTGCTGTCGTCATAGGCTGCGACCAGCTCGATCGGCTGCTGCAACTTGTCCATGTAGGCTTTAAGCTGTTCCTTGATATTGGCATCCAACATATTCTGACTTCTCCTTTAAATCTCGAAACTAAGTATTTGAATCAAATACGGTGGTCAATTGGGATAGGTGCAAAGATACGGCCCGGCAATCAGATGCTCAAATTAATTGACCCAAACTGTTTGATAGGTCTTTGCTATGCTGTTCTCATGGTCGATGCTGGAAGGTTGACCAATAGCGCATATCCACATCCAGCCTGCCGCAGTATCATGTTGTAACAAGGTCGCAACATCATTCTCTGGTACCCAGAATAGGCAACGCATGTTTCTAGATCGTTTCCACTCCGTCCAGGACGGACACATCGTCATCTCCGCTCTGCAGGCCAGCCAGTTCGCCAAGGAGATCGCGGGAGACTTCAACCCCATCCACGACCCGGATGCCCGCCGTTTCTGCGTTCCCGGAGATCTGCTTTTCGCCATCGTGCTGGCGCGCTTCGGGCTGTCGGAAAACATGACCTTCCGGTTTCGCAGCCTGCTCGGCGAGGGAGTACCTCTCAAGTTTATTGAGACCGAGAACACCATTGATGTCTGTGATGATGCCGGCAAAGTCTATATTGAAGTGGCCCGCAGCGGGGCCAAGACCCAGGATGCACAACTGATTGAGGACATTACCCGCGCCTATGTTGCGGCCTCCGGCAAGAACTTCCCCCATACTCTGAAACCATTAATGGAGTCGAACGGGGTGATGTTCAATCCCGACCGGCCCATGGTGATGTACGAGAGCATGAGCCTGGCCCTGGATAACCTGGATTTGCCTTCACCGGGTCTGGAATTGCACAACGCCACGCTCGAGGCGGCGGGAAAGCGGGGCAATGTGTTTCTGGAATACCGCCTGACCGCCGACAACAAACCGGTGGGCGAAGTGACCAAACGGCTCGTATTAAGTGGTCTGCGGCCCTACTGCCCCGAGGCGATGGCGGGTGTGATTGAAGAGTTCTATCGTCTGAAGGCCCGTGGCGCCGACTATTTCAACAAGGACAACAGTGGAGACCACAGCAATGCCAATTCAGCCGGGTGATACCCTGCCAGACGTCGAGCTTCAGGTGATGGGCGAGAAAGGTCCGGAGACAATTCGTACCAGCGAGCTCTTTGCCGGCAAAAAAGCCGTCCTGTTCGCCGTACCGGGTGCATTCACCCCTACCTGTTCAGCCGCCCATTTGCCCGGCTTTGTGGTGAATGCCGACAAACTGCGCGCCAGAGGCGTCGACAGCATCGTCTGCACATCGGTCAACGATGCCTTCGTGATGGACGCCTGGGGCAAGGCCCACAATGCCGAAGAGATCGTCATGCTGGCCGATGGCCTGGGCGAATTCGCCAAGGCTCTGGACCTGACCCAGGACCGCACCGCCAATGGCATGGGCATTCGCAGCCAGCGGTATGCCATGATCGTGAACGACGGCAAGGTGGAGCTGCTGCATGTGGACCCAAAGGGGCTCGACCAGACCAGCGCCGAAACCATTCTCGAATCGCTCTGAGCGATAGCTTTTCTCCAGACACAAAAAACCCCGGAAAATCCGGGGTTTTTCGTTCATAAGCTTTCCGGAAGGATAGCTTAGATCTTGCCAACCAGGTCCAGAGACGGAGCCAGTGTTTCTTCGCCTTCTTTCCACTTGGCCGGGCATACTTCGCCGGGATGGTTGCGAACGTACTGGGCCGCTTTAACCTTGCGCATCAGGTCGTCTGCATCACGGCCGATACCTTCGGCAGTGATTTCCATCGCCTGGATAACACCATCCGGATCGATCAGGAAAGTAGCACGGTCTGCCAGGCCCTGGCCTTCACGCATAACACCGAAGTTGTTGGTGATGGTGCCGGTCTGGTCGCCTACCATGTAGTACTGGATCTTGCCGATAGTTTCAGAGCTGTCGTGCCATGCCTTGTGGGTGAAGTGCGTGTCGGTGGACACGGAGAACACTTCAACGCCCAGCTTCTGCAGCTCTTCGTACTTGTCTGCAACGTCGCCCAGCTCGGTCGGGCAAACGAAAGTGAAGTCGGCCGGGTAGAAGAAAAATACCGCCCACTTGCCTTGTACGTCGGCTTCGCTGATTTCAACGAACTCGCCGTTTTTGAAAGCGGTGGCGTTGAACGGTTTGATCTCGCTGTTAATAATGCCCATTAAAGAACTCCTTGTTGATGGATTCAAACGTTAATGAATTGATGGCGCATAAGTTACGGATATCGACGATGCGGATAAAATTGATAATTCCCAAACCAGAGATAGGAAAAACCTATCTCTGGTTTCCGGCCGGGAATTTCCTTCCGCCACCCCGTTTATGGGGCCTTAGCCCGCCAGTTCAATCTTTCCGAAGTCCAGAATATTCTCTTTCGGTGACGCTTTAATGGCAGCGACTTCTGCCCGCTTCGTAGATAACCTGAGCGCTGGCCGGGTTCGCCATGCGCTCCCGCAGTTCTTTGCCGAGTTGATTCGGTAGATACCGCAGGGCCACACTAGTATGGCCCTGAAGTGGCGACAGGAAGGATAAGCGAAGTATCAGCTATGGCGGCGGTAATCGGGATCTGTCCAGCACACGGGAAGCGCTTCGCCGGAGGGAAAAGCCAGTTCGGATTTCTCATAAGATTCAGGGTCCTGCGCCTCCTCCCCGTAATGGAGGCTGCCGCGCACTTGCTCGATATGGGGATCAAACAATGCCTGGGTATCCAGTACTTCAATCAGGTGCCCGGTTGCTTTTTCAGCGACAAACATAGCGGCCTCCGTGGGACAGAATTGATCCCTTAAACGTAGCAGAGATAATGGGATCCAGACAGAAGCCCCTCATTAACAGGGATCGCCACGGAGCCACAGCCCGGCATTGGAAAATTCGGAATCTGAGACATTTCGCTACATTAAATATCGGTTGTCGGGTTTTCTGGGGGGAAAAGGTTGTTAAGCTGAGCTTTACGATAAAAAGAAAAGCCTGATGGCGATGTAACGGGGTTTACGGTTTGTGATCCTCCGCAATGCTCTGCGTATCCTTGTTCTGCTCCTGGCCTCATGCGTGTTCCAGTTTGCCCACGCGGATGCCGGCCCGGTTACGCTCGTCCCTGACGAACCGATTGAAAGCCATTTCCAGTACTGGGAAGACACCGGTGCCGACGCAACACTGGCCGATGTTCGCGCCCTTCCCCGACCCGCCTGGCAAGCCAGACCGTCCGGCAAGGCCACCTTCGGAATCACCGACTCTGCCTACTGGTTGCGCGTTCAGGTGCGAAACCAGACCGACCATGACCAACTGCTGATCGCCGAGCTGGCCATCAAACCCGGCCCTCGCTTCGGCGTCGCGAGCTACCCCGAGCACTGGAAAAAAGCGGCCCTGCTGCAGGATATCCATACCAGCAAAAGCGCCAGGATGATCGTGGAGACGGCCATCAGCATGGGTCATGGACTGGGATTTCAGGTAGTAGCAAAAGGCGTGGAAACAGAGCAGGCGGCCAGTCTGTTGGGTAGTATGGGGGCCGACCTTCTTCAAGGCTATTGGGTCTGCCGACCGAAGTCGCTGAACGATCTCAAGACTTGGCTGGAAACTGACAGAAAGGCTGCCAGCCTGGAATGACTCCCTTAATTCGGCAACCCAGGCGCACTACCACTGACAATACCGCTCAAAGCCAGCGGCGAACGCCAGTGCAGTACCTTGTGAAGGCGCCATCGAATTTTTCCCGCATGAACCGCTCCTCCGGCACTATCTGGAAGCGGTTCATGTAGAGGACAAAGACCGGCAGGAAAAGCAGGGCCGGCACGTTGCCAAGCCAAAGCCCCCAGGCGCACAGCACCATCAGAAAACCGAGGTACATCGGGTTCCTGCTGTATCGATAGATACCAGAAACCACGAGACTTTCGGACTGCTCCGGCACCCTTGGGTCGACCGTTGTTCCTGCGGTCCTGAAGGCCAGCACACCCAGGATAGCGACGAGAACGCCAAGCAATGCGATGCAGGAGGACAGCCAGACCGCACCTGGAAGGTCAAAAGAAAGAGTGGGGAACAGAGCTGAAACACCCCACATCCCGGTGGCCACAATCAAAGCCAAAACAACTGGGGGCACTTTCAGCTCCAGCATTTTCAAACCATTCAAGTCAGTTGTCATATTTCTTTAAAAGCCCCTTTCTGTGTGGTCAATGAACCGATAGCAAACTGACTGCCGTAGGCCTATACTCAAACCAGCGCATTTTACATTATTTTACAATGTGGCTAGTGCCGTCGCGCTGCGGATCATGTTGTGAACCAGGGAGTTCCTATATGAAACCGCACCTTTCACTGACACGCATTCTGACTACCCTCGCGCTGGCGACCCTCCTAACCGCCTGTGCCGGACCGGGACCAAAGCCCGATAGCGAACTGCAATCCGCTGAATCCTCCATCAAACAGGCCGAAGCTTCGGACGCTCGACGATTCCAGCCCGTATTGCTGAATGAAGCAATGAACAAAGTAGCCGATGCTCGCGCTCTTATTGATGAAGAAGAATACACCGAGGCCAGACGCTTGCTGGAGCAAGCCGAGGTTGATGCCCAACTGGCAGGCGCTAGCTCTGAAACCGAAAAGGCCCAACGAGCGGTTGCAGAGATCAACAACAACATTGAGAACCTCCACCAACAGCTGAACTCGAATCAGCAGTAGGCTCGGCGAAAGGAGACACGCCAAATGAACGCTACATTATCAATCGGTTTCTCGGTCGGGTTGTCCATACTGATAGCTGGCTGTGCCAGCACCCCCAAACAGAATGCCAGCATTGACGAAGCCAGATCCGCTTACATGGCAATAGAGCAAGATCCAAACGTCGCACGCAGTGGTGCTGCACAACTGCGCCAAGCCAAACTTGAACTGGATCGAGCCCAGTCGCTGCTGGAGGATGGCGCTGACATAAACCGCGTCGAACATGTCGCCTATCTGGCACAGCGTCACGCCGAGATAGCCCTGCAACAGGGAAAGCGTGCGGATCTGGAAGAAGAGATCAGTTCTGCGGAAGAGCGCCGCAAGCAGCTCATGTTGCAAATGAAGTCCAATGAGGCGAGTGAAGCTCGTATGGAAGCCGAAGCCCTGCGAGCTGAAATGGCGGCGCTAAAAGCTGAGAAAACCGAGCGTGGCATGGTTCTTACGTTGGGTGACGTGTTGTTTGATCTGAACGAGGCCGACCTGAAAGCCTCAGGTAAACGCACCGTGGAACGGCTGGCTGAATTCATGGAGCAGTATCAGGAACGCCGGGTACGCATTGAAGGCTACACGGACAGCACGGGCGCCGCCGAGTACAACCAGGGATTGTCGGAGCGACGCGCCATGGCTGTTCGGAGCGAGCTGATGAATCAGGGAATACCCGGCAGCCGGATTGAAGTCGAAGGCTATGGCGAGGCCTACCCCGTTGCCACCAACGACACCAGTGCAGGCAGACAACAGAACCGACGGGTAGAGATCGTCATTTCGGATGAATCCGGCAGTATCAGTACCCGATAACCGGTTCGGACAAACCGACCCCGGCCATTGGAGACAGGGACCTCGCGGATCAGAAGGCTTTGCCACCAGCGGCCTTGCGATTCGACTGCTTCTAGCGCTGGGCCGCTTTTAGCGCAGCTCCCAGTGCATTGAAGTAAACCCCGAAGGCACAGTTGATCCGGTTGCGCTGATCCCCTATCGGGTACAAACCCATTCTGGCCTCTTCCGTTTCCCGGGTTCCGCTCACCAGGAAGGCATTCTTCAGGTCTGCATCCTGCACAAACGCTTCAAACGCCCGGGCGCATAGCTCTTCGGGGAGGCTGAAATACTGGACGCCTGCCGCCTTGTCGGCCTTCACCGAGCATCGAAACAGCTCGCTCGGCTCTGCGCCTTTTTCATCCAGGAGGATCGCCTTGAAACAGGCCTGCAGACGATCGTTCAACGGATGCCTGATCGCATCGTCGCGGCCAAGCCAGAGTTTTGAAGCAAACTGGCCTCTTTGGGCCTCGCCGAAAAGCTTCTCACCAATGTAATGGTCGAAGGCGTGAAACCACTCATGGGCAATGCTGCCTGGGCCGGCATTCTTGGCCAGTGAGAAACTGCGGGTGGCAGGCGTGTAATGGGCCGATACACCCGGCCGACCGCCAATGCCGTACTGCAAAGCCAGGGTGCCGCGCAGGGAAACCAGCGACTCGGTGCCGCCAAGAATGGTCATCAGGTCGCACAGGGCATCGTAGAACAGCGACGCACTGCGCTGTTTCTCCGGCTCTGTGACCCAGCGGCCAATCTCGATGGAACGGAACTGGAAACGACGGCGGACGTCGAGAAATGTTACCGGCGCTCCGGCACGATGGTCCGGGCCCCGACGGTAAAAGGATCTGGTCATGGCGCTATTGTACGATGAAAATCAGCACTGTCTTTCAGACGCCAAGAGAAACACCTTTTGGCGGGATCGACCGGTTTTATGTGAATTATGACCGTCTGATTTTTCGCCGGCTTGTGCCACACTGCCAGAACCAATAATGACAATATACGGACCGAGTGTTTGCCATGACCGACACCCAGACCCATTACCGCACCTGCAACATCTGTGAAGCCATGTGTGGCCTCGAAATCAAGCATCGGGGTAACGAAATCCTGTCCATCAAGGGCGACAACAACGACCCGTTCAGCCACGGCCATATCTGCCCGAAAGCGGTCGCACTCCAGGATTTCTACAACGACGAGGACCGCCTGAAAACGCCCATGCGGCGCACCGCCGACGGCTGGCAGGAAATCAGCTGGGATGAGGCATTCGGTGAAATCGCCTCCCGATTCCGGGCCATCCAGCAGGAACATGGGCAGGATGCGGTCGGGGTTTATCTGGGCAACCCGAACGCCCACAATTTCGGCAACGCCATCATGCTGCCGCGGTTCTTCAAGGCGCTGGGCACCAATAACCGTTACAGCTCCGCCTCCGCCGACCAGTTGCCACATCACGTGGCCTCCAATTACATGCTCGGCGCCGGCATGCTGATTCCGGTGCCGGACATCGACCATACGGATTTCATGCTGATCATCGGCGCCAACCCGATTGTCTCCAACGGCAGCCTGATGACCGCGCCCGGGGTGGGCAAACGGTTGAAAGCCATCCAGCAACGCGGTGGCAAGGTAGTGGTGGTTGATCCACGCCGCACCGAGACTGCGAAAAAGGCCGACCAGCACCTGTTTATCCGCCCGGAAACCGATGCCCTGTTCATGCTGGCGTTGGTCCACACATTGTTTGAGGAACAGCTGGTTACCCTGGGCCACCTGGAGGACCGGATTGACGGGCTGGAGCTACTGGCCGAGGCAGTAAAACCCTATTCCCCCGAGACCGTGGCCGATGCCTGCGGTATGAGCGCTAACGCCATCCGCGAGCTGGCACGGGAGATGGCAGCTGCCAAAAGCGCCGTTTGCTACAGCCGCATGGGCGCCTCAACCCAGTCTTTCGGCGGCCTCTGTCAGTGGCTGAACAACGTGCTGAACATTCTCACCGGCAACTTCGATAGCCGCGGCGGCGCCATGTTCCCCCAGCCAGCCTTTGACCTGGTTCGCGACAAAAAAGGCAAACCCAGCTCCTATGGCCGCTATGAGTCCCGGGTGAGAAAACTCCCCTACTTCAACAACGAGTTCCCGGTGGCCACCCTGGCCGATGAAATCCTGACCCAGGGCGAGGGCCAGATCCGTGCGATGATAACCATCGCCGGCAATCCCGTGCTCTCGGCGCCTGGCGGAGCCCGCCTGGAAGAGGCCTTCGATGCGCTGGATTTCATGGTGTCGGTGGATATCTACCTGAACGAAACCACCCGCCATGCGGACATCATCCTGCCGGCCACGACCGGGCTGGAGGTGCCCCACTTTGACGTGTTCTTCAATTCCTTCGCCGTTCGCAACACCGCCAAGTTCTCCGAACCGATGTTCGAGAAATCGCCGAACCAGAAACACGACTGGGAAATTCTCCGGGATCTGGCCCTGCAGCTGACCGGCCTGGAAGACGACGGCGTGACCCCGGAAGCAATGCTGGATCTGGGCCTGAAACACGGCGCCTACGGCAAAGAGGGCATGAGCCTGGAGACCCTGAAAGCCAACCCCCATGGCGTGGACCTGGGACCGCTGCAGCCCTGTCTGGAGCAGCGCATCCAGACCGAGGACGGCAGGATCCGGATTGCCCCGGAGCTGTATCTGGACGATCTGAAACGCCTGAATGACTCGGGCCTGTTGCAGGCAAATCAGAACAGCGACTATCCGTTCACCCTGGTCAGCCGCCGCCTGCCCCGAAGCCACAACACCTGGACCCAGAATTCCCACCGGCTGGTAAAAGGCAAGAACCCGTGCACTTTGCAGATGAACGCCTCAGATGTCAGCAAACTCGGGCTTGAAGACGGGCAACTGGCAACCGTCAGTTCCGCCACCGGCAGCATAGAGCTGCCGGTGGAAATCGACGACGATATGTTCGAGGGCGTCGTCAGCATGCCCCAGGGCTGGGGCCACAACCGGCCGGACACCGCCATGTCGATCGCCCAGGGGCAACCCGGTGTGAGCATGAACGATGTCACCGATTCTCGGCGCATTGACGCACTGACCGGCAATGCGGCGTTCAATGGTACGCGGGTGGCAGTGCGCAGTATCCTTTGAGCAAGGGACCCGCCACATCCTTGCGGTTGCTCGCGGGCCAGAAACAACCTGCGCTGTTACCTATCGACGGTTGCCAGTAGCTGATAGAAACTGACGTTTCGTTCCAGCGCCTGTTTCGCAAGGTCGCATCGTTCTCTCACGGCCACCTTGCCGGCACCTGCTTCACATAATTTTTCCTTCACTTTACTTATCCCCGGAACCTGATACCGATTGGACAGGTAGTATTCATCGGCCACATACGCATCTGGCAAGTCGAGAGCTGCAAGCTTGGACACGGCACCATGCATCAGTTGTTTCTTTTGGTTTGGCGCAAGGCCGGCTAACTGATCCAGAAATCGCGTTGCCTCACTGAGTACACTGAAGCCGGCGTCAGGTCGCGCTATGAATCCTTTCGCCATTTCCTGCGCCTCTTGTGTCTCCCCTCGAGCCAGGAGTGCCCGAAACTTTAACAATTGCAGGTGAAGATTCTCCGGTTCGCTTGCCAAGGCTCGGTCAACCAGTTGTACGTAGTCCTTGCTGGCTGGCGGGTGGGTATGGATGGTTTTTAGCGAAGTGACAGGAGCCAGATCCTCGACATCAATCCCAAGGTCGGTAAACGAGCGAGCCAGTATTGCCCCATCCAGATCATAGATCACCATCCGGACGATATTCCGACGCTCCTCCGATGACAAATACTCCCGGCCGCCCATATCACTGGCCACAGAAGACAGCCATTTCTGAAGCTGGTTATCGCTGACTTCAGCCTCCTGTTTTCTGGCTTTTAATGCAGCAACTGTCATCATTTCTTCATAAGCACTTCCGGCTAAAGGTATCCCTTCTTTGTCATTCTTGAGCTTGGTTAACAGTGCAATCATGGCCATTGGGCTGTACCGGGACTTCTCCAGAATTTTGACGGCCAACAAATCGGCTTCGGTTTCCTGCTCCCGATTCCATTGGGTAAATCCTGCAGCTGCCACCAGGGCATCGGTCGATCCTCCAATGCGCATGGTGGTCTCCCGAGCTTTTTCATCATTGCCAAACAGAGATATGGCCTGAGCCAGGTCGGTTATACCTTTTGTTGTGCTCTGCAGTTCGTTCTTCTGGTGATGATCCAGCCAAAGATGTGAAAGTTCATGGGCCAGCAGCGCGGCCACTTCATCACGAGTATCAAAGTACTCCAGTGTGCCTGCCTGAATCACAATGGTACCCTCGGGGTAGGTGAACCCGCCGAAACTGTAACTGGGCCCTACCCGAACCTCACAATGGCAAGATCCGCCATACCAGGTCCTTGCCAGTTCCTCGGCAATGGCCTGCAATTCCTGAGTTACATCACGGGCGGCCAACGGCGCCACGCTATCACTTCGCAAGCGAACGGCATCTCCTGAGGGATCCTGGCCATCAGCCTGATATTCACCGGCTTGCGCAACAAGCTCATTGACATGCCGCTCCCGCGTCTCTTTATCCGTGATCCACTCTTTCGACTGGTAAGGGGACGAGCTGCAACCGATCAAGACCAGAGGCATGGCCAGCAGAAGCAGCACTGTTTGATGAACAGGATTCATTGGCAGTCCTCCCCTACGCCACGTGCGCTGGCAACCTGGTGATCATCCGCCATAACAACCTGTGTTCTATCACAGTGAATAACGGGCTGACTGGAATCGCTGGTAATCACCTCCGGCACAAATACCCGATAAGTTTCGCCCTCGGGTCCTTCGAACAAATATTGGCCTGCTTCTTTACCAATGATTCTGAGCCGCTTTTCCAGGTTCAGTTCACGAGCCGGTACCATTGAGCCGTCAGGCTTGCTGACAAAGGCATGGTCCGGGTCATGAAATGCTTCAATGAAGCGGGTTTCTGCCAAGGCCGAACTGCACAGCAGTGCAAGCAGCCAAAGCCATCGCTTTCCGTTCATTTTCCATCTCCTTTCTTTCCTTTCTGACAGCAATTAACAAAAACGGTGTTAAACCGATCAGTTCTGACAGGAAGCCAGGGGTACGTTGAAAAAACAGCAAAACGCCGTAGAACAGACAAAGGCTGACCAAGATGATCAGCAGCTCACCTAGTTCTACCGCCAGTTCTGGCCATTCTGCTCGACGCTCGTCTCGCCATCGCCATGCAATAATTCGGCGCGCGAGGATGAGAATGAGAAAAAGAATCAACGGCCAGCACAGCAACAGATCAACGGGAAGGGTTATGTCTGGCAATCCGATTGAGGCGAGATTCCATTCAAGCCCGATCGGTTTCAGATAGCCGTCACCGTAATGCAGAAGGTTGCGCAGTGCTTCAGCATGCAGATAAACGCCAGGCAGAAGCCCCGCAATCGGTGGGTCAAAAAGATCTCTGGCGGAGGGCAAAGAAACACCGACAATCGCGATTCGATTTTCCAGAGGCAAATTCTTAAAGAAATCATCGCACTCAGCTTTGACGCAAAAGATATCCCGGAGTGTGGCGGTCGGCACGGGCGGACATGGCCTTTGGCCATCGACGCTCACAACTTCAGCGCCAAAGATATATCTACCCCAGTGCCAGATTGAGCCGATTACACTGTCATTTTCGGGTGTCGCATTACAGTCCAGCGTTGAAGCCATGCGCTGTGCTGGCATTCCCCAACTGAGGTGCATGCCAGAGGGCCGGGGCACCATCCAGGAATCCTCTGCCTTCGACAGATCATCGCAACCTCTGGATTTATACTTCTGGCAATAGACTTCATATCCGGCAACCGCCAGTGTTGGAAGCTTATCGCCATCAGGCAACGTCCGTCTTATCGGATAATTCTGACCATGGCCGGACCAGCCAACCAGCCCGATGTCGGATGCAACATCCGTCAGGGGACGAATCGAAGGTTCAAGTTGATCTGGATCTTCTCCAGCACTCAGTACAACCGCCAACCCTGTGCTATCTCGAAAGTGCTTCAGCCGGGCCACAAGTAGCGGAAGACTGTTATCAAGTTGGCGCGCCCGATAGAAGGTAATATCCAGTATGATCGTGCCGTAACCCAGGCGCCTGAGAGCATCAATCAGAACAAAGTGATCGCTGTAGGCCAGAGGCCAGTCATTGGCTCTCAAGTAACCGTTTTCTTCATTGGAGAGCATTCGAATGGAGGGATCATCGATTAGAATGACATCGACGAGATCGGCGCTCTCGGAGTCGCGTCCCGAAGCTAGTGCTCCGCTATAGATTGGTGAAAACAGGCGATCAAACCCGTCACTGATAGCCCGGCTACTCTTGGAACTGATGCCAAACGGATCAACAAAAACGAGCAAGTACCCCACCACCATGAGCACCCAGTGGCGGCGAATCATTCCAGTTAGTGATACGCCTGCATTTAAACTCTGCATTCTGGCCTCCGCACCGGGATACAATCCCGCGCTGCCCGCACTGCGGAAGCGAGCAAGTTCTGAGAGCTTACTCAGGCAATAATCAAGCCTATCGCCAAAAACTACGCCTCATCTGGTCACTTAATGTGCAACCAGGACATTTTTCTATCCTGTAACTGTAAAGAAGGCTGACAGGTGCCCGCCTGTTTCGGCGGGCACCTGCTACCACTCCAGTTGCGCACCCGTCTGGTACTCAATCACCCGGGTTTCAAAGAAGTTCTTCTCCTTGCGCAGGGTGGCCTGTTCGTCCAGCCAGGGGGAGACGTTCTTCGCACCCGGGAACGGCTCTTCCAGACCTACCGTTCGAGCACGACGGTTGGCCACGAAGCGGAATTGCTCACTGTGATAGTCCGCGGAGTAACCGAGTATCGGATCCCGCAGGATGTAGTTCGCATAGGCCTTCTCCGCGGCCTCGGATTCGTCCCACATCTCACGCACGGCCTTCGGGTCGAAGGTAATGTTCTCTTCCTCGACGATCTGGTTCACCACCTTCAGGCCGAAGGAGAAGTGCATGGCCTCGTCCCGCAGGATGTACTGCAGCTGCTCGCCGGTGCCACGCATCAGGCCCCGACGCTGTAGGGCGAAGATCGGGCTGAAACCGTTGTAGAACCAGGTGCCTTCAAACACCGCCGCAAAGAACAGGTAGGACATGATGAATTCCTGCAGGTCGTCCTTGTTGCGCAGGTTCATGTCCGGGCGCATGGCCGCATCCAGCCGGCGGTTGGCGATCTGGATCTTGCCGTTGATCGCCGCTACCACGCGGTAGCGGTTGTAGATCTCGCTCTGGTCCAGGTTGAGAGTTTCGATGCAGTGCTGGTAGGCCCAGGTGTGCATGGCTTCCTCGTAAACCTGTCGGGCCTGGTAGATCTGCAGCTCCGGCGCGCTCATCTTTTCCATCACCGCCAGCCCGATGTTGCGCATGGCCAGGATGTCCGACGTGGTGAGGTACGCCAGCACGTTCTCGTAGACGTGCTTTTCTGGCGCGGTCAGCCGGTGGTGATAGTCGTGAACGTCCTGGGCCATGTTCACGTCCAGGGGGGTCCAGTGGTTTTTGTTGGCGTTCATGAAGTACTCCCAGGCCCAGGGGTACTTGAACGGCGCCAGCTGGTTGATGTCGGTCTCGCCGTTGATGACGCGTTTGTCGTCCACATTCACCGGGGCCGGGGCGCCGGGATGAGCCGCTTTGGATTCGGTTTTTGGTTCGTCGTCCCAATCTAGCATTTGTTCTACCTCTGATTTCTCTGATGCCCAGCCTGCCGGAGTCGGTGGTTGAACCGGTCTGGTACCCCCTCCCGAAAAACGCCCGTGAATACATCCCTGTAGGGCTTGGCTGTGGCCATCCTTGGCCACAGACATTTTCGGGAGGGGGTACCAGCCCGGTTCTTCGGGCTTGGCAGTCATTGTCTGTTTTGTATTTCAGTTTTTACTGACAGGCTTCGCAGTCCGGGTCGTCGATGCTGCACACTTGGGGCTGCGGCGCGGCAACCGGGGCGGTCTTTTCGGCCCCGGTGGCGCCCAGTGAGCGCAGGTAATAGGTGGTTTTCAGGCCACGTTCCCAGGCCAGTTGGTACAAGGCGTCCAGCTTTTTGCCTCTGGGCTCGGCCATGTACAGGTTGAGGCTCTGGGCCTGGTCGAGCCATTTCTGGCGTCGGGCGGCGGCTTCCACCAGCCACCTCGCATCAATCTCGAAGGCGGTTGCGTAGCGGGCTTTCAGTACCGCCGGGATGCGGTCAATCTGTTGCACGGAACCATCGAAGTATTTGAGGTCGTTGACCATCACGTTGTCCCACAGGCCTTCGGCCTTGAGATCGCGCACCAGGGAGGGATTGACCACGGTGAACTCGCCGGAGAGGTTCGATTTCACGAACAGGTTCTGGTACGCCGGTTCGATGGACTGGGACACGCCCACGATGTTGGAGATGGTGGCCGTGGGCGCGATGGCCATGACGTTGCTGTTGCGCATGCCGTTTTTGGCGATCAGCTCACGTAAAGGCGACCAGTCCAGACGGGCGTTGGTGTTCACGGACAGGTCCCCTTCCCTGCGGTTTTCTTTCAGCAGGCTGATGGAGTCGATCGGCAGTATGCCCTGCTGCCAAAGTGAACCCTCGTAGCTCTCATAAGCACCTCGCTCACCCGCCAGCGTGGCTGAGGCGCGAATGGCAAAGTAGCTGAGCTGCTCCATGGCAAGGTCGGCAAACTCCACCGCTTCCGGGCTGGAATACGGCAGGCCCAGTTGATAGAGCGCATCCTGAAAGCCCATGAGGCCAAGACCGACCGGGCGATGCTTGAAGTTGGAATTGCGGGCCTGGGGCACGGCGTAGTAGTTGATGTCGATAACGTTATCGAGCATGCGCACGGCGGTATTCACCGTTTGTTCCAGGCGCTGCACATCCAGCTCGCCATTGGCGATATGAGCCGCCAGGTTCACGGAACCGAGGTTGCACACGGCGATTTCATCGGCGCTGGTGTTCAGGGTGATTTCCGTGCACAGGTTGGAGCTGTGGACCACGCCCCGGTGCTGCTGAGGCGAGCGCAGGTTGCACGGGTCCTTGAAGGTGATCCAGGGGTGGCCGGTTTCGAACAGCACGGTAAGCATCTTGCGCCAGAGCTGCTTGGCCGGGATTTTCTTGAACAGCTTGATCCTGCCCTGCTCGGCCAGCGCTTCGTAATGCTCGTAGCGCTCACGGAAGGCGTTGCCGTAAAGGTCGTGCAGGTCCGGCGCATCGCTGGGGGAGAACAGGGTCCAGTCCCGATCTTCGCGCATGCGTTCGATCAGCAGGTCCGGCACCCAGTTGGCGGTGTTCATGTCATGGGTGCGGCGGCGTTCATCGCCGGTGTTCTTGCGCAGCTCCAGGAACTCTTCAATATCCAGGTGCCAGCTTTCCAGGTAGGCACACACCGCACCCTTGCGCTTGCCGCCCTGGTTCACGGCCACGGCGGTGTCGTTCACCACTTTCAGGAAGGGCACCACGCCCTGGCTCTGGCCGTTGGTGCCCTTGATGTGGGAGCCGAGCGCACGCACCGGGGTCCAGTCGTTGCCCAGGCCGCCGGCCCATTTCGAGAGCATGGCGTTGTCGCGGATGGCGCCGTAGATGTCTTCAAGATCGTCGCCCACGGTGGTCAGGTAGCAGGAGGACAGCTGGGAATGCCGGGTACCGCTGTTAAACAACGTCGGCGTGGAGGCCATGTAGTCAAACGACGACAGCAGATTGTAGAACTCGATGGCGCGGGCATTCGGGTTGTCTTCGCGCAGGGCCAGGCCCATGGCGACGCGCATGAAGAATACCTGGGGCAATTCCAGGCGGGCCTTGTTCCAGTGCAGGAAGTACCGGTCGTACAGGGTTTGCAGGCCCAGGAAGCCAAATTGCAGATCACGCTCTGGCTTCAGCGCAGCGCCAAGACGCTCCAGATCGAAAGCGGCAAGGGCCTCGTCTAAAAGTTCATAACGGATTCCGGCGTGGATGAATGACTCCAGAGCCTGTGGGTAGACCTCCGCCAGCGGCAAGTCCCGTGGCAGGTCCAATGCCAACGCGTTTTCCAGCCGCAGCTGTTCCAAAAGCAGGCGCGCTGTCACCGCGCTGTAGTCCGGCTCCCGCTCAATCCGGCTGCGGGCAGTCATGATCAATGCCGACAGCACGTCTTCCTCGGCAATGCCGTCGTAAAGGTTGGTCAGGGCATCGTCCACCAGGGAATCCCCCTC
Organism: Marinobacter sp. B9-2; assembly: GCA_003030785.1. Lineage (GTDB taxonomy): Bacteria > Pseudomonadota > Gammaproteobacteria > Pseudomonadales > Oleiphilaceae > Marinobacter. The sequence goes on from PYVH01000008.1 coordinate 26,602, forward strand.
AATGCCCTCCAGCCCCGTGGCCGCCTGTTCCACCTGCAGTTTCATCAGACCCAGATCCAACGGAGCGATCTCGCCGCTGGTCTTTTTCACGGTCAGGTGCGGATGGGCCTCAACCGGGGCATGGCGGGCACGCTCACGGGCGTGTTCTTCACGGTACAGGACGTAGGCGCGGGCCACTTTCTGTTCTTCCGCCCGCATCAGGGCCAGTTCCACCTGATCCTGAATGTCCTCGATATGAACCTTGCCGCCGGCTTTAAGGCGGCGACCGATGGCCTGGATAACCTGGTCGGTGACCCTGTGTACGGCGTCGTTGATCCGGGCGGAACCGGCGGCGGTGTCGCCCTCAACAGCGAGGAACGCTTTGGTCACGGCAATGCTGATCTTCGAGGGGTCGAAGCCTACCAGTGTGCCGTTGCGTTTGATGACCTGAAGGGATTCGGTATCGGTGTGGGAGGTTGGCCGGGGTTCGGCCAGGGCTGAGGCGGACATGTGTGTTCTCCTGAATACGCGTTGAATTCCTTTCACCATCGCGTAGGCAGAGAGACGGAGTGCCACCGTAGGTCGGATTAGCAAAGCGTAATCCGACAAAAGCGGCCCGGCGCAGACAGGGGTGTCGGATTACGCTTTGCTAAACCGACCTACAGGTCTGGCTTGAGTCCGGTCTGCTCACCTTGAAACGCGAAGGTGCAGTTGTCTCCCTGGCAGGTCTTCGGACTCAGGGGCGTGAATCGTTTGATTCGGCCTCGCTCGGCGACTTCCCGGTATCAACCAGTGTCGTAATGCCGTGCTTGTTCCCCAATACCGCTGCGCGTCAGTTCCGGATTCTCACCGGATTCCCGATACCAGAATGGCTGAGATGATCACACGTTGACCGAGTTGGTTACGCACTGATCACTACATCTGGTATTTGACCAAGGATGAAAACACTATATACGGGTAGCTTTTACAGGACAAGGCACTTTCCGGTAAAACATCTGTCTGCAACGGAAACACCCTGAGAGAGGAGAAGTACTATGGAGAAGGTCGGATACAGAACAACCTGGGGCCTGCTCCTCATTTCCTTAATGCTGTCTGCGCCCGCCAGTTCGCAAGAGACAGCACTGACCCCCTTCTCCGAAATGCAGTCTCTCAATGACGGCTGGGAGTCCCTGGAATTCCCCAAGATCGACCAGCTCAGCCGTTATGAACTGACAACCGAATACGGTCAGCAGGTCGTGCGGGCCACAACCGAAGGCGGAGCGTCGGGCCTTATCGCACGGGTAAGACTGGAGCCGGCCGATTCGCTGATTCTGCAATGGCGCTGGAAGGTCTCGAATGTGTTCGAGAAGGGCAATGCCCGGGAAAAATCCGGGGACGATTACCCCGCCAGAATCTACGTTGCCTTTGAGTTCCAGCCCGACAAGGCCGGCTTTTTCGAGCGCGCAAAGCGCAAGACGGTTGAGGTGTTATTCGGTGAGTCTCTTCCGGGTAATGCCCTGAACTACATCTGGGCCAATACCCTGCCCGAGGGCGAGATTGTCCCCAATCCTTACACCGAGAAAACCATGATGATCGCCGTGAACTCCGGATCTGATAAGGTCGGGGAATGGGTCACGGTGGAACGCGATATCATGGCTGATTACCGGGAAGCATTTGGCGAGGAACCACCTCCGGTGGTGGGTATTGCCATTATGTCGGATTCAGACAACACCGGGGAAAAAGCGACCGCCTGGTACGGTGATATTCGCCTGAATCCCGATTCCTGAGCCGCTTGGGCTTGCTATCGATATTTTTCGGGCAAGCCCGGTATCACAAAGCTCTCGCCAAACTTTCGGATCGGGGGTACTTCACCCTTTTCAGCCAAGCGGATATAGGCATCATCGAACTCTTCGCGCAGTATCGCTGCCCGGGGATTGGCAAGCGAAAACAGCCAGGCGAGATTCCTCAAACGGATCTCCGATTCACGAATCTTCGCATCTTCGGGCATTGAAAGGGTGTCCAGAACGGGATCTCGATGACCCAACAGATAATGCCCGCGACCAAGCTTGAGCATTTCCAAAGCCGCCCGATAGTTGGGTGCCTCGGTTACGTCAATCGAGGCCTCATCCTCCAGCCAGTATAAAAGCCCGCCGTAGGTGTACCCGGCAATCGTGATTACTGTCTTGCCCTGCAGCTGATCAAAATGAAGGAGTGGTCCGGTTCCCTCCAGATACCACGCGCTAAGCTGGGTCGCTAAGGGACTTACCCAAGTCTCAAGAACCTCGCCGTTTAAGACAGGAACGTTAGTTGAACCTGGCCAGACGTCAATCTGACCGTTGCGCAGATACAGATAGACACGGCTGATGGGTAGGTAGAGAAATTGCGGCTGATAGCCTGCTTCGACTGCCACTTTTCGGGTAATCTCAATGAAAGTGCCCGCCGGACTGCCATCCGCTTTCTGATAGGTTATCGGTGGAAAGTCGACATAGGCAATGCGAAGAGGTTTGCCGGCTGTTTCCGGGTCAGCCAGAGTGCCCGTTGATAGCAATAATCCTGCTAGCAAAATCCAAAGCCGGGCACTAAAAAAACGTTTGGCTGTATACATCGAGGAAAATTGGTCCGCGTAGTTTCTGGACATGGAATCCGTATTGTTGGGGTCTGTTAAGGCAAAGATTAACAGACCCGTGCAAATCTGCACTGACACTGCCCGCAAAAATCCCGACAGAATGTCAAATATAGTTAATAACCATGTACAGACCAACGCCGCCCATTACCAGCATGTAGGGAAACGCCATCACCACCATCTTGCCGTAAGACAACCGAACCAGCGGCGCAATGGCAGAGGTCAGCAGGAACAGGAAAGCCGCCTGACCATTCGGGGTCGCCACACTGGGAAGATTGGTGCCGGTGTTGATGGCAACCGCCAGCTTCTGGAAATGCTCATAGCTGATTGCTCCGGCATCCAGTGCCTGCTTCACCTCACTGATATACACCGTGGCCACGAACACGTTATCGCTGATCATCGAGAGAACCCCGTTGGCAATAAAGAACATGCCCGGCTGACGGGCTTCAGGGAGCGACAGCACATAGTCAATGATGGGCTTGAACAGGTGCTGTTCGTGGATCACGGCAACCACCGCGAAAAACACCACCAGCAGGGAGGTAAACGGCAGGGATTCCTGGAAGGCCTTACCAATCTGGTGCTCGTCGGTGACCCCGGTAAACGAGGTAATCAGGATAATCACCAACAGGCCAATCAGGCCGACCTCGGCCAGGTGAAAAGCCAGGCCTACCACGAGTATTGCAGCCGCAAATGCCTGCACCCAGAGTGCCGCCTGATCAGCCTTGGTACGCTTCGCCCGCTCGTTCTCCGCAAACTCCTCCAGTACCCGGCGCACGGGCTTGGGCAGGCGCCCGCCGTAGCCGAACCAGCGCAGCTTCTCCAGAGCCCAGCAGGTAAACAGCCCGGCCGCCAGCACCGGCACGCTCACCGGCGCCATGTGCAGGAAGAAACCGGCAAAATCCCAACCCACCACCTTGGCAATCAGCAGGTTCTGCGGCTCGCCCACCATGGTGGCCACACCACCCAGGGCTGTACCGATAGCGCCGTGCATCAACAGGCTGCGCAAAAAGGCCCGGAAGTTTTCCAGATCTTCCCGGTGCAGCTCGATTACTTCATCATCACTGCCGGCGTTGTGGTCCTTGTGCTGATAGCCCTTACCGGAAGCCACTTTGTGGTAAACCGAGTAGAAGCCCACCGCTACGCTGATGATCACCGCGGTAACCGTCAGGGCATCCAGGAAGGCCGAAAGAATCGCTGCCGCGCTGCAGAACAGAAGAGACAAAGCCGATTTGGAACGCACCCCCACCAGAATCTGGGTGAAGGTCACCAGTAGCAGTTCCTTCATGAAGTAGATGCCCGCCACCATGAACATCAGCAGCAGGATAACCGGGAAGTTGGTGAGCACTTCCAGATAGACCGCGTCCGGCGTGGTCAGGCCAATCAGCAGCGCCTCCACCGCCAGCAGGCCACCCGGGAGAAGGGGGTAACACTTCAGGGCCATGGCCAGGGTAAAAATAAACTCGGCAATCAGAAGCCAGCCGGCCGTGCCCGGCCCCAGGGTCCACATGACAATCGGGTTGGCAACAAGAAACAGCAGAATGACCTGCTTGTACCAGACGGGCGCCTTGCCAAGAAAATTGTGGGTAAAGCCAGAGATAACGGTATTGGGCATTACGGAAATCTTCTGAGAAAACGGGTTATTGGTATTGTGTGCCAGCAAGCCCGCATCTTCCTTGATATTTACGTACCGGGGTATGGGCCAAAGGTACAAATTGAAGACCGGATTTAGTCTTACTAACAAGAAAATGAGGAATTTGCGCTGATCAACACAGATATTTTCGTAATATTACTTAATCAACAGGGAGGCAGCGCAGGCATTTTAACCGATTTGCGTGTCTGTGAGGTCGCTTTGTGAAAAAAATACACAAATGTTCTGACGGATGGGAACTGATGGGGCTCTATTGAAAGAAATTGGTTGGAGCTGGCGCGTCCCTGCGCCAAGAGGATAATTTAATCAGAACCGGTAAGTAACCGAACCTGTGACTTCACGGCGGGTGCCGTAGGTGCCCGAGCTGTCGAAGGCCGTTGCCACGTATTTCTCGTCCAGCAGGTTCTGGGCATGCAGGCCTAGCGACACCTGGCCAATGTCGTAGGTAACAGCGGCATCCACCAGGGTTACATCCGGTACTTCCAGGGCGGAATTGTCCGCGTTGAATGCCGCGCCAAAACTCTCGCCGATGTAACGCACGCCGGCGCCCAGACCCAGGCCATGCAGCATACCGCCCCGGAAGCTGTATTTGCCCCACAGCGCTGCTTCATGCTCCGGGGTGTATTCCAGCGGCTCGCCTTCTTCCACGGGGTTGCTGGCTTTGGTGATCTCGGCATCGGTGTAGGTATAGCTGGCAACCACATCGAGCGCCTGGAACACACGCGTGCGGGCTTCCATCTCAAGGCCCCGCGAGTTGGCCTCGCCCTTCTGCTCACTGGCAAAACTGGTTGGGTTGGTGGTCAGGTAGTCTTCCCGGGTCAGGTCGAACCAGGCCAGTGTGACCAACGTGTCCGTGCTGGGCTGGTACTTCACGCCCACCTCATATTGATGTGCGGTTTCCGGCTCGAACGGGTTGCCTGCCGCATCGGTACCTGTGGTGGGGAGAAACGACTCCATGTAGCTCACATAGGGTGCCAGGCCGTTGGCAAACTGATAGCTGACACCTGCACGACCGGTGAAGGCCTCGTCGTCACGGCTTGTAGTAGAAGCAAAGAGATTGTCGACGTTAGCCGAGCGAGCCACATCGTAACGACCACCTAAAGACACGGTCCAACGATCCAGGCGCACCTGATCCTGTACGTAGACTCCCGTCTGCTTGAGCTCACTGTTCTGATCCGACCCGAAAGGAGTGTCCGCAATCACTCCGCCGTACTCGGGTTGATAGATATCCAGGGGCATGGGATTAGCTTCGACATCACTAAAGAGTCTACGCGAGGAAACATCGATGTCCTGGTGATCAAGGCCAATGAGCAAAGTATGGTCTGCGGCTCCGGTAGCAACGTTCACCTCCAGTTGGTTGTCCAGAGCAAGGCCATCAATACGGCCGTAACTCTCGTACCGTTGACGAGTGATCGTCCTGAGGTCTGGCTGCAGGCCACGGGTGTAGATACTTCGATCGTCTACATCATTCCGATAGTCACGAACGTTCTGTCGCACAAGTACCTGATCACTGATGCGATGTTCGAACTCATAGCCAATGGCACTTTCCCGACGCTCGTAAGAGTCGAACCCGGGCTCTCCGGTAAAGCGATTATCCGGAATCTGGCCATTGGGATTCGGTTCGAGGGTTCCTTGCAATGGATAGCGCTGGGAGGGCTGGGTATCGTCATACTGCCAGTGCGCCAGCACCGTCACTCGGGTGTCATCTGTGGGTTGCCAAGTCAGGCTGGGGGCCAGGTACTTCCGGTCGTCGTTGACAAAATCCACCTGGGTTTCGCTGTCGCGAACCAGGCCAACGAGGCGAACGGCCAGGGTATCACTGTCATTCACCGCCCCACTGATATCAAACTGGCCCTGGACCAGATCGTTGGTACCAGCCTCAACGCGCACTTCTCGACGGGTGTCGAAAGTAGGACGTTTGGACACATAGTTCACCAACCCACCCGGGCCCGCTTGTCCGTACAGAACGGAAGAAGGCCCCTTGAGCACATCAATGCGCTCGGCGCCATAGGGCTCCAGGCTGTAACCGGCGGCAAAGCCGGGGTTCGCCAGTTTCAGGTTGTCACGAAACAAGCCACTGGTGGCCACATCGAAGCCGCGTATTCTCAGAAACGTGGTGCGCGGCTCGAAACCAAAGGTCTCGCCTCGGGCGCCGGCTGTATAACGCAGAACTTCGCCCAGGTTGGCCGCGTTCTGGTCCTCGATCTGATCCGCTGTGACTGTGGAAATGGACTGGGGCGTTTCAACCACGTTGGTGGTTGTTTTCGTGCCGGTAACGGTCGCCTCTGCGGTGTAGCCATCACTCGGTGCGGTGCCGCTCGGTTCGGCGGCATCTGCCGATACTTCAATGGCATCCAGCTCGGTAATATTCGCTTCCTGCGCGTACAGTATCGGGCTTGCCAGAACCCCGGCTATGGCCAAGGCCAGGCCGGACGGGAGTAAGTACTGGCGATTATCACGTAACGAATTCATTGATCAGCTCCAAACAACGCGCTTTACAGGCTTAAATGTAATGCGAATTATTGTCGTTTAGATCCGAGCTTTGGTATTCCAGAAGCCAAAAAACCTATGCGCAATGCTATTTCTTGTGATTGGCCGCCCGTTGTCGGGGAGAAAAGCCGAACTCTCGGCGAAACGCCGTCGAAAAATTGGTCGCGTGGGTGTAACCCACCCTGTTCGCGCTCTGTTCAACACTGAAGCCTTGCTCCAGATAATGCTTTGCCAACCGAAGTCGGCATTTTCTGAGATAGTCGAACACCGGCACTCCGTACATCGCCCGGAATTTCGCTCGCAGGCCGCTTGGGCTCATGGCAGCCATCTGTGCGAGGTCCTTTAGGGTGTGGTCATGGTCCGGGGTGAACTCCAGATGCTGCCTTACGAGCTCAAGTCGCTGACGTTGCTGGACCGGAACCACCGGAGCATCCGGGGATTCATGCTCGTCGCCTGCCAGACCCAATCCGGCAAGCTGCAGTGCTAGGCCCTCCAAAACCAGGTTTTTCTGAACGCCCGTCATGGTGAGGCCCGCGTAGGTCTGTAATAGTTCCTTGAGCGCGGGAGGCACATTCCATTTACTCAGGGGGACCCGAGGGAGCGTGGTCAGGCCATGTAAGCTCGGTGAGACATGCCCCAGGGTTGCGCCCCGGGGATCAAACGCAAGGGCAACAATTTCCAGATGCTGTTGCTCTGGCTGGTGGGCCTGCAATGGGTAGTCCGGATGCAGCTGCATGCTGACTGCAGTACCCGGCGTCAGTGCGTGTTCAACCGAGCCGAGGGTAAGTTCAACGATGCCATCCAGGACTACCAGCACCAGTAACGGTGCGTGACCACAGGAAACCGATTCGTAGCCCTCCAGCACTTCAAGTGAGGAAAAGGTAAACCGAAAACCCGATGCCAGGCCGTGTTCGGTAATCTCCCCCCGGGCAACACTATGGTCATCAGCACTGGGGTCGCCGTGGATGGCCGGGAACCGAAATTCAATGTCGTAAAGCTGCCCGAAGCGTTCGAAATCTGCCCGACTGAATGTGTGCAAGCTATCCTCTCCGCGCCTCGTCAACCTGGTCTGCTGGCTATGCCTCTATTCTCCAGTTATGAGATCAGTGAAGCGTCCTCACCATGGTTACCCGTTTTCGTGGAACAAATGGTAAAGAGGGCCAGTTCAGGTAGTCAGCAAAGAATTCTGCATGCCTCGAAGGGTCGATAAGCACGGCAACGCATTCGTGGACGTCGCAACATCCCTCGATGGAGGCGTGATAGTCGGGTTGCTGCAAACAATCCAGTGCCCGAAGGATGACTGCGTCCATACCGGCCCGGTCGCCGCGGTCGGACAGCGCCCGGGATACCAGAATGGCTGATAGAGTCAGCTCGATGTGCATGCAGGATTCTTCTCTGGGGCTCTGAAGGCAGGCCAGGTCAAAGGCGCTGCCTGACAGGGAAATAACGTCCCGCCACTGCCCCTGCTCACTGCAGGCCTGGGCATTCTCCATCCAGAAAAGCCACAGGTCTTTGCGTTCTTCCTGTGGAAGCTCGGCGAATTGCTGACGGTGATTGGGGCATAGAAATTCCATCACGTTCTCCTTGTTTATTCACGGTAATGATAATAATTATCATTAACGGAAAATACAAGAAAACGTTTATCCCGTGATCAATGCCTCACGGAATCATGGAATTACTCCACCGTTACACTCTTGGCCAAATTCCTCGGCTGGTCCACATCGGTCCCCTTGAGCACCGCCACATGATAGGACAGAAGCTGCAGTGGCACGGTGTAAACAATCGGAGCCGTAATGGGATGCACGGATGGAATCTGCATCACATGAATGCCGTCTTCGGCTTTCACATCGGCCTTTTTATCGGCGAAGACAAATAGCTCGCCGCCGCGGGCCCGGACTTCTTCCAGGTTGGATTTGAGCTTCTCAACCAGGTCGTTGTTGGGCGCTACGGTGACCACCGGCATTTCGCTGTCGACCAGGGCCAGGGGGCCATGCTTGAGCTCGCCGGCCGGGTAAGCCTCGGCGTGGATGTAGGAGATTTCCTTGAGCTTGAGGGCACCCTCGAGGGCGACCGGGAACTGGGAACCGCGACCCAGGAACAGGCTGTGGTTCTTGTCCATGAACGCCTTGGACATCTCCGCAATCTCGCCATCCAGGGCCAGCACATCACTGACCTGACCCGGCAGCAGATGAATGGCTTCAACGATCTCTGTTTCCTGCTCTTCAGGCAGCCCGTTGTGGCGGGCCAGGGCCAGGGTGAAAATCAGCAGTGCAGTCAGCTGGGTGGTGAAGGCCTTGGTGGAGGCCACCCCGATTTCCGGTCCGGCCTGGGTCATGATCACCAGGTCGGATTCGCGCACCAGCGAGCTGCCCGGCACGTTACAGATGGCCAGCGCCGCCCGGAAACCGGCCTTTTTGGCCTGGCGCAGAGCGGCCAGGGTATCGGCGGTTTCGCCGGACTGGGAGATACAGAGGAACAGGGTATCCTGCTGAATCACGTGTTTGCGGTAGCGGAACTCGGAAGCCACCTCCACCGAACAGGCGACACCGGCCAGCTCCTCAATCCAGTAACGGGCCACCATACCGGCGTGGTAACTGGTGCCGCAGGCAATGATCTGGACATGACGAACGTTCTCAAGGAGGTTCGCAGCCTCGGTACCCAGGGCCTGTTCCAGCACCCGGGTTTTGGTGACCCGGCCTTCCATGGTGGCCTTGATCACTTTGGGCTGCTCGTAGATTTCCTTGAGCATGAAGTGGCGGTAATCGCCCTTGTCGGCAGAATCGGCGCCGTGCTCGAAGCGGGTTACTTCCCGCTCCACCGGCTGGCCCTCGCGATCAAGAATGGTGATGCCATCCTTCTTGATGTCGGCAATGTCCCCTTCTTCCAGGAACATAAAGCGATCGGTTACCGGCAGCAGGGCCAGCTGATCGGAGGCGATGAAGTTCTCGCCGATACCCACACCAATCACCAGGGGGCTGCCCTCACGACAGACCACCATGTGGTCCGGTTCATCGGCATGGACAACAGCGAGGGCATAAGCACCGCGAAGACGGGCAATGGAGGCCCGAACGGACTCATGAAGGTTGCCAAGGGCACGGTAGTTCTTCTCGATCAGGTGGGCAACGACTTCGGTATCGGTCTGCGAGGTGAACTCGAAACCGTCGGCCCGGAGCTCTTCGCGCAGCTCCTGGTAGTTCTCGATAATACCGTTATGGACGATGGCCAGATGCTCACCGGACATGTGTGGATGGGCGTTGATCTGGGACGGCTCGCCATGGGTGGCCCAGCGGGTGTGAGCGATGCCCAGATGACCCGCGAGTGGGTTTGCTGCCATGGCATCCCCGAGAGCGGCAACCTTGCCTACTTCCCGTGCACGCTGGACGCTGTGATCGCCACCGATCACCGCCATGCCCGCGGAGTCATACCCCCGGTATTCCAGACGGCGCAGGCCCTCAAGAAGGATGCCCTGAACGTCCCTTTCCGAAACCGCGCCTACAATTCCACACATGCTGCTCTACCTGTCTGTCGATCGTTTATATCAGTGTTTCTTCGGCTTTTCCCAGCCGGCGATATTCCGCTGCCGGCCCCGGGCGACGGCCAGCTCGTGGTCGGCCACATCACGGGTGATAGTCGATCCGGCGCCAATGGTGGCCTCCGTCGCAACGGTAACCGGGGCGACCAGGGCCGTATTGGAACCAACAAAGACCCCGTCACCCAGCACGGTCTGGTACTTGTTCACACCATCATAATTACAGGTGATGGTTCCTGCACCCACATTCACATTACGGCCCAGTGAGGCATCACCCACATAACTCAGATGATTGATCTTGCTGCCCTCGCCGACAATGGCCTTTTTGGTTTCCACAAAGTTGCCCACTTTGGTATTCGCCGCAAGTTCAGTGCCCGGACGGATGCGGGCGAACGGTCCGATCTGGGCATTGGCGCCAATCACCGCGCCCTCAATCACACTGTTTGCCTTGATCTCGGCGCCATCTGCAATGGTCGCATCCTTGATGACGCAACCGGGGCCAATGGACACATTGCTACCGAGACTGACCTTACCCTCGAATACCACGTTTACATCGATCCACAGATCATTGCCAATGCTGAGTTCGCCGCGGACATCCACCCGGGCAGGATCCGCGAGCGTGGCACCCTCTGTCATCAGCCGGTCCGCCTGCTGACGCTGGAAACAACGTTCCAGTTCCGCCAGCTGCAGGCGATTGTTGACCCCCTGCACTTCAAACGGATTCTCCGGCTGCGACACCGAAACACCCAGGCCCTGCGCCACCGCCATGGCAATAATGTCGGTAAGGTAGTATTCGCCCTGGGCATTGCTGTTGGAGAGCGTCGGCAACCAGGATTTCAGGTGTTTCGCGGATACCGCCAGGATGCCCGTGTTCACTTCGCGGATCTGTTGTTGCTCGGCAGACGCATCTTTCTGCTCGACGATTGACTGCACGTCGCCATCGGCATTCCGGACAATCCGGCCGTAACCCTGGGGATTGTCCATGGTCACCGTCAAAAGACCCAGAGTGTTGTCATCCAGGGTACCAACCAGCCCCTCGAGGGTTTCATGGCGGGTCAGCGGCACATCGCCATAGAGCACGAGAACCCGCGCGTCATCGGGCAGATCCGGCAGGGCCTGAGCCACAGCGTGGCCGGTACCCAGCTGCTCGCTCTGGCTCACCCAGTTTACCGAGGCTTCGTCCGTGGCTTCCCGGACCTTGTCGGCGCCGTGTCCGATCACCGTATGGATCTTTTCAGCGCCCAGGAGTTTGGCGGTGTCGATGACGTGATGGAGCATTGGGCGGCCGGCAATCGGATGCAGCACCTTGGGCAGTGCGGATTTCATTCTGGAACCCTGGCCGGCGGCCAGAATGACGACGTGTAGCGGGCTCATCTAAGTACTACCCCTGTAAGTGATCGGGTAACCATTCCAAAAAAGAAAAACCGCGTCCCAATTGGCCTCCAAGGTTGTTCATAGACAACAAACCTTGCCGGCCTTTTCAGGATGCGGTCTTGTCTCAGGCGAGAACCAGAAACGGAAAAACGATCCTATCGAACGTTTTTACGCAGTTTCTGCAAGGTACGCAGCTGAGCGGCGGCTTCCGCCAGCTCAACAGCAGCACGTGAGTATTCAAACTCGCCTGTTTTGTTCGCCAGTGCCTTTTCGGCTTCTTTCTGCGCTTCCAGTGCCGCAGCCTCGTCCACATCCTTTGCACGGACGGCGGTGTCGGCCATCAGGGTGATGATGTTGGGCTGCACTTCCAGGTATCCCCCGGAAACGTACAGTATCTCTTCATCGCCACCCTGTTTGACAATCCGCACCGCGCCGGGTTTCAGCGCGGTCAGGAGCGGAGCGTGGCCCAGCTGGATGCCCATTTCACCTTCAGTCCCGGTAGCAGTCAGTACCTCTACCAGGCCGGAGAAGATTTTTTCCTCGGCACTTACGACGTCACAGTGTACGGTCATAACCATTTCTTACGCCTCTCGCGTCAGAAAGTGAAGGTTGCTTATTTGCTTTCCTTCGCTTTCATTGCCTTAGCCTTCTCGATAGCTTCTTCGATGCCACCACACATGTAGAAGGCCTGCTCCGGCATATCATCGTAATCGCCGTTCAGGATACCTTCGAAGCTGGCAATCGTCTCCTTCAGGGAGACATACTTACCGGGAGAGCCGGTAAATACTTCTGCTACGTGGAATGGCTGGGACAGGAAGCGCTCGATTTTCCGGGCGCGTGAAACGGTCAGCTTGTCTTCTTCTGACAGCTCGTCCATACCCAGAATCGCAATGATGTCCTTCAGTTCTTTATAACGCTGAAGTACGTTCTGTACACCACGGGCTACGTCGTAATGCTGCTCACCGATAACCAGCGGATCCAACTGACGGGAAGTGGAGTCGAGCGGATCGATCGCCGGGTAGATACCCTTGGATGCGATGTCACGGCTCAGTACCACGGTCGCGTCAAGGTGCGAGAAGGTCGTTGCCGGAGACGGGTCAGTCAAGTCATCCGCCGGTACGTATACCGCCTGGATGGAGGTGATGGAACCGTCTTTGGTAGAGGTGATCCGCTCCTGCAGCTCACCCATCTCCTGGGCCAGGGTCGGCTGGTAGCCTACCGCTGACGGCATACGGCCGAGCAGTGCGGATACTTCGGTACCTGCCAGGGTGTAACGATAGATGTTGTCAACGAACAACAGTACGTCACGGCCTTCGTCCCGGAACTTCTCGGCCATGGTGAGACCGGTCAGTGCTACACGCAGACGGTTTCCAGGGGGCTCGTTCATCTGGCCGTAAACCATGGCAACCTTATCGAGAACGTTGGACTCCTTCATTTCATAGTAGAAGTCGTTACCTTCCCGGGTCCGCTCACCAACACCTGCGAATACAGAGAGACCGGAGTGCTCTTTCGCGATGTTGTTGATCAGCTCCATCATGTTGACGGTTTTACCAACACCGGCACCACCGAACAGACCAACCTTACCACCCTTGGCGAACGGGCAGATCAGGTCGATAACCTTGATGCCGGTTTCCAGCAGGTCAGCTGAGGCTGCCTGGTCGGCATAGCCCGGTGCCTTGCGGTGGATAGCCCAGCGCTCGTCTTCACCGATGTCGCCCTGTTCGTCAATGGGACGACCCAGAACGTCCATGATGCGGCCCAGAGTCTTGGTGCCCACGGGTACGGAAATTGGTTTGCCGGTATTCTCGGCTTTCAGGCCACGCTTCAGGCCTTCGGTGCTGCCCATCGCGATGGTACGTACAATGCCGTCGCCCAGCTGCTGCTGAACTTCCAGAGTTGTCTCACCACCTTCAAGCAGCAGTGCGTCGTAAACGCCCGGAACGGAGTCACGTGGAAATTCCACGTCGATAACCGCGCCTATGATCTGAACGATGTGTCCGCTACTCATGCTCGGTTCCTCGTTATCTTAATAGTCAATAAAACCAGTAGGATTGTGGGCAGGATCAGACCGAAGCCGCGCCGCTCACAATCTCCGAAATTTCTTGCGTAATGGCTGCCTGACGGGCCTTGTTGTAAGCCAACTGAAGCTCGTCAATGATGCTACCCGCGTTATCTGTCGCGCTCTTCATGGCAATCATCCGCGCAGCCTGTTCGCAGGCCAGATTCTCTACCACTCCCTGATACACCTGGGATTCGATATAACGTGGCAGCAACCCATCCAGGATGGGCCGTGAATCAGGCTCGTAGATGTAATTCCACTGGTGACCGACTTCTTCATCCTGGCTTTCCGGCAAAGGCAGAAGCTGCTTGGACTTCGGCTGCTGGGTCATGGTGTTTACAAACTCGTTGTAAATCACATAAAGACGATCAATCTTGCCGTCTTCGAACGCATCAAGCATGACCTTGACGTTACCGATGAGCTTCTCTGCGCTTGGGTTGTCCCCCAAGTGGGTCAGGGCTGCTACCACGTTCCCGCCATAACTGCGGAAGAATGAGGCCCCCTTTTGCCCGATAGCGCAGAGATCGGTCTCTACACCTTTATCTTTCCACTGCTTCATTTCACGCACGAGCAATTTGAAGGCGTTACCGTTCAGGCCACCGCACAGTCCCCGATCCGAGGAAATCACGATGTAACCCACACGATTAACTTCCCGCTCACGCATGAAGGGATGCACGTAATCCTTGTTGGACTTAGCTATGTGTCCGATTACCTGCCGCATCTTGTCCGCATAAGGGCGTGTCGCCTTCATGCGTTCCTGAGCCTTGCGCATCTTGCTCGCCGCGACCATTTCCATGGCGCTGGTGATCTTCTGCGTGCTCTTGATGCTTCCGATCTGATTGCGTATTTCTTTTCCTGCGGCCATAAGTCACTGCCTTTTCAAGTTAGACACTCATGTGGACAAGAAAGCCCGCCGCGACGGGCTCCCAGTCGTTACCAGCTTTGAGTGGTCTTGAATTTCTCCAAAGCAGCTTTCAGGCCGGAAATGATGTCGTCATCGTACTTGCCTTCGGGGCCAATCTTGTCGAGCAGGTCTTTTTGCTCAGCGCGCATCCAGTCCAGAAGCTGGGCTTCAAACTGAACCACTTTATTGACCTCGACATCATCGAGGAAGCCTTCGTTGGCTGCGTACAATACAGTACCCATTTCAGCAACTGACATCGGGCTGTACTGGTTCTGCTTCATCAGCTCGGTGACGCGCTGGCCATGCTCCAACTGCTTACGAGTTGCCTCATCCAGGTCTGACGCAAACTGGGCGAACGCCGCCAGTTCACGATACTGGGCGAGGGCCAGACGGATGTTACCGCCCAGCTTCTTCATGATCTTGGTCTGGGCAGAGCCACCAACCCGCGATACCGAAACACCCGCGTTCATCGCCGGACGGATACCGGAGTTGAACAGGTTGGTTTCCAGGAAGATCTGACCGTCGGTGATGGAGATCACGTTGGTTGGTACGAACGCGGACACGTCACCTGCCTGGGTTTCAATGATCGGCAGCGCCGTCAGGGAACCGGTCTTGCCTTTCACTTCACCGTTGGTCAGTTTTTCAACTTCAGCGGCGTTGATCCGGGATGCACGCTCCAGCAGACGGGAGTGCAGGTAGAACACGTCACCCGGGTAGGCTTCACGGCCCGGCGGACGACGCAGCAGCAGGGAGATCTGGCGGTAAGCCACAGCCTGCTTGGACAGATCATCGTAGATGATCAGAGCGTCTTCACCACGGTCACGGAAGTATTCACCCATGGAGGTACCAGAATACGGAGCCAGGAACTGCATCGCTGCAGGATCGGCGGCGCCCGCGGCAACGACGATGGTGTGATCCATGGCGCCGTGCTCTTCCAACTTGCGCACAACAGCGGCGATGGAAGACTGCTTCTGGCCAACGGCAACGTAGATACACTTGATGCCGGTATTCTTCTGGTTGATGATCGCGTCGATGGCGACGGCCGTCTTACCAATCTGACGGTCACCGATGATCAGCTCACGCTGGCCGCGGCCGATCGGTACCATGGTATCGATTGCCTTCAGGCCAGTCTGAACAGGTTCATCAACGGATTGACGGGCGATAACGCCCGGCGCGACTTTCTCGACCGGCGAGGTCAGGGAGGTACCCAGATCGCCTTTACCGTCAATCGCGTTACCCAGACCATCGACCACACGGCCCATCAGTTCCGGGCCAACCGGCACTTCAAGGATACGTCCGGTACAACGAACCTTCTGACCCTCGGCCAGGTCTTCGTAGTCACCCAATACAACCGCACCTACCGAATCACGCTCCAGGTTCAGCGCCATACCGTAAGTGCCATTGGCAAATTCGATCATCTCACCGTACATAACGTCGGCAAGACCGTGGATAAGTACGATACCGTCAGAAACCGACAGGATCGTACCTTCGTTTTTTGCTTCGGAAGAGATATCGAGCTTCTCGACTCTCTTCTTGATGATGTCACTGATCTCGGATGGATTCAGTTGCTGCATGCCTTTGTCCTCAAACCTTGTGCTGAAATCAGGAGCCCAGAGCCCTGGCCATCTTGGCCAGTTTGCCTCGGACTGAAGCGTCGATAACCAGATCACCCGTATTTACTATCGCGCCACCGATCAGGGACTGATCGACAGCGGCTTCCAGGGTCACCTTGCGCTCCAGCTTTTTGGACAGCGCTTCGATGAGCTTCTGCTGCTGCTCTTCGGTCATCTCAAATGCCGTGCTCACCTTCAGCTTGACTGTGCGCTCAAGATCCGCGCGATACAGGCTGAACAGAGCTGAAATTTCCGGCAACAACGGCAGGCGCTTGTTTTCAGCAAGAATCAACAGGAAGTTTCTGAGTGCTTCAGGCAGCGGCTCTTCAAAACAGTCAACGAAGAGTTCCGCCTTGCGTTGCTCAGACAGGCCAGGAATGGCCAGAATGTTCTTTACCTCTTGGTCAGCCGCTACCTGTGCTGCGAAAGCCAGAGCCTGATCCCAAAGATCAATAGCGTTCTGGTCTTGCGCCGCGCCAAAAACGGCTTTCGCGTAGGGTCGGGCTAACGTAGTAAGTTCTGCCATGGTGACCCTCGCTTAGAGTTCTGCGGCCAGCTTTTCCAGCATCTCGCTGTGAGCTTTGGCATCTACAGAGGTTTCCAGGATCTTCTCGGCACCAGCAACAGCCAGTGTTGCCACTTCTGCTCTGAGTGCATCGCGAGCCTGGACACGCTCCTGCTGAATTTCCGCCCTGGCCTGTTCAAGGAGCTTTTCGCCTTCTTTGCGAGCATCATCCTTGGAGGCTTCTACAATCTGGGCGGCACGCTTGTTTGCCTGATCGATAAGGGCAGCAGACTCTTCTTTCGCCTTTTGAAGCTCTTTGGAAGCTTTTTGCTGGGCAAGTTCCAGATCAAGGGAAGCCCGATCTGCAGCAGAAAGGCCGTCGGCTATTTTCTTCTGGCGCTCTGCCATGGCAGCCGTGATAGGCGGCCATACATACTTGACGCAGAACCAGACGAAAATAGCGAAGGCAATCGATTGCCCTATCAACGTAAGGTTTATATTCACGGCGATATACCTCTTGCTATTCGTTGCGTCCCGGTTAACGGGAAGTGGGGCGTGGCGTCAACCAGCGCCCTCAGGTCTCGATTTGATTAACCAGCAACAACGAAGATCAGGTACATAGCAATACCAACACCGATCATTGGAACGGCGTCGAGCAGACCAGCCATGATAAAGGCTTTGGTTTGCAGCTGGTTGGCCATTTCAGGCTGGCGAGCGGTGGAATCAAGAAGCTTGCCGCCCAGCAGACCAAAACCGATACCGGCGCCCAGGGCACCCAGACCGATAATAAGCGCAGCTGCGATGTATACCATTTCCATTGAAGACTCCTCAGTTTTTCAGATAGTTAAGGGTTTGTTTACAGAAATTATTAATGATCTTCGTGCGCTGCGCTGAGATAAACCACAGTCAGCGTCGTAAAGATGAAAGCCTGCAGCGTAACAACCAAGATGTGGAAGATAGCCCAGGGAACATTCAGCGTCCACTGGATCCACAATGGCAGAAGCGCGATCAGGATGAATACCACTTCGCCGGCATACATGTTACCGAACAGACGCAGTGCCAGACTGATGGGCTTGATGATCAAGGCCAGGATTTCGAGCACCAGGTTGAACGGCACCAGCGACCAATGATTGAAGGGATTGAATGACAGTTCCTTGGCGAAACCACCCACGCCCTTGATCTTGAAACTGTAAAACAGAATCAGCAGGAACACGCCGATGGAGATCCCAAAGGTTCCGTTGGGATCCGTCGTTGGTACAATCTTGAAGTATTCCAGCCCGAGCGCATGAGCGATGGAGGGGATGTAGTCAACCGGAATCAGCTTCAGCGTATTCATGAGCAGAATCCAGACGAAGATGGTCAGCGCCAGCGGCGCAACCAGAGGATTCTTGCCATGAAACACGTCGCGCACGATGCCTTGAACAAACTCGAAGGTCATCTCGACAGCATTCTGCAAACCTCCTGGAGTGCCCGTCGTTGCTTTATTCGCAACAAACCGGAACAGTCCCAGGAACAGAACACCCATGGCGATCGACCAGCCAAGTGTGTCTACGTGGAAGGCCATAAAGCCCATGTCGGCTGCTTCCTGACCGGTTCTTGCGAAGGTCCAGGTAGCCTCTTCGACAACGGAGCCATCAGCCCGCTCGTAACCGCCCGGAAGCTTGCCGTAAGTGAGGTTGGTAAGGTGGTGCTTTATATACTCTACTGGGGTATCAGCTGCCATACTGCTCTCGTCCAGTCATCGCTGTGGGCGCGGCCGGATAAGCCAGCGCAAAGCCGTACCTATCGCAACCATCACAGCAAAAGTGAATAACAGAGCCGGCCCGTGGACTGACTCCATTAAAGTGAAAACGGCCGCAAAGAAAATCGCGGTAAGGGCAATTTTTATACTCGCTGCCCTGAACATATTACTGACCGCCAGCTGCATCTGGCGAGCGCCCTCAAACCGGTAGGTCCGATGCGCAAAATAGGCATTGGGTATGACAAAAATAAGACCGCCGATAAACGCGGAATACCCAGCTGCTCTGCTCTCCAACAACCACAACGAACTGAGGACGACCAACACAACCATCTCTATGATCAGCCACTCTTTCAGCGGCACGTGTGTGATGGCTTTTCTGAAACCTGTCATGTCACCAGCTGTTGTTGCAAGCGCGCGAAATTATATGTGTTAACCGATGGCCGTTCAACAGAAGCCGTCCAAATTCGCGGCTAAAAATCAACCAACGGGCCCGCCCGAATCGTTTAAATCGACACAGGTTGTGTCATCGAATATTTCTCATTACCACATGTGGTATTTTCAGAATAAAGTAGCACTTTAGAATGATTTGCATCTGGCCCTAGCGAATATGACCCAAAATACCGTCAAGTTCGTCCAGAGAGCTGTATTCAATCACCAGCTTGCCTTTGCCACGCTGGCCATGATCGATCGAGACCCGTGCGCCCAACCGCTCGGCCAGATCGTCCTGCAGGGCGCGAATATTGGGGTCCACGGTGCCATTCTTCCGGGATTTGCTGTCCGGGGTTTCCTGTTGCACCCGCCGCACCAGGGCCTCGGTCTGGCGAACCGATAGGGATTTGGCCACCACCTGTTTGGCCACCTGCATCTGCAGTTCCGGCGCCAGGGTCAGCATCGCCCGGCCGTGGCCCATTTCCAGATCACCGTGCTCCAGCATGATACGAACGTCTTCAGCCAGTCCGATCAGTCGCAGCAGGTTAGTAATGGTAGTGCGGGATTTACCAACGGCTTCGGCTACCTGGGCCTGGGTCAGACCAAACTCGTCCTGAAGGCGCTGGAGGGCGAAGGCTTCTTCAATGGGGTTGAGGTTTTCGCGCTGGATGTTCTCGATCAGCGCCATGGCGATGGCGGCTTCATCGGGGACATCCCGGATGATGGCAGGAATGCTGTCGAGGCCGGCCATCTGGGTAGCCCGCCAGCGGCGCTCACCCGCAATCAGTTCGTAGCGACCTTCAGCGATGGGACGAATCACCACCGGCTGCATCACTCCCTGCTGACGGATGGAATCCGCCAGTTCCTGCAGGGCGGCCGGGTCCATATCGCGCCGGGGCTGGAACCGGCCACGCTGAATCAGATCAATGGGAACTTCGCGGAGCTCACCGTCGTGGTCTTTCAGCTCCTGGTCAAGATTGACCTTGGAGCCCGCCAGCAGGGCGCCCAGTCCACGTTCACCCAAACCTCGTTTCTTCGCCGCCATGGTGTCAGTCATTCTTCCCGTTGAAAATCGTTGTGCTTAAGTGAGTGACAGGGCGGTATGTTACACCGCAACCGGCGCGGATGTCTTTTTTGAGCCATGCCGACGAACCATCTCGCCGGCAAGGGCCAGGTAAGCAATAGCCCCCTTGGAGGCCCGGTCGTACTTCAGGGCCGGCACGCCGTAGCTTGGTGCCTCCGCCAGGCGGACATTGCGGGGAATCACCGCACGATACACCTTGTCGCCGAAGTACTCACTCAGCTGACCGGAAACATCGAGCGTCAGGCTGTTACGGGGGTCGTACATGGTGCGAAGAATGCCTTCCACCTGCAGATTCGGGTTAACCGTCTCCTGAATCTGCTCAACGGTGTTCATCAGCGCCGCCAACCCCTCCAGCGCATAGTACTCACACTGCATCGGGATCAGCACAGAGTCTGCCGCCGACAGGGCGTTCACCGTCAACAGGCTCAGTGACGGGGGGCAATCAATAAGGATGTAATCGTAGTTGTCGCGGACGGTGTTCAGGGCCAGGCGGAGGCGATGCTCACGGCCAATCTCGTTCATCAGCTCGACTTCAGCGGCGGTCAGGTCGCCGTTGGCCGGCAGGATATCGAACCCGGAGGCCTCGGCGGGAATAATCACCTCGGCGGCGCTGGCGCGCTTGGTCAGCATGTCGTAGCCGGACAGTTCCAGGGTATTTTTATCCACACCGCTGCCCATCGTGGCGTTGCCCTGGGGGTCCATATCCACCAGAAGCACCCGGCGTTTGGTCGCGGCCAGGGAGGCAGCCAGGTTGACGCAGGTGGTGGTTTTGCCCACACCGCCTTTCTGATTGGTCACTGCAATCACGCGCGCCATGTCCTGCCTCCTTGTTTATGGGTTAGCGGTAGAGAAATTCGACTGCCGAACTACCGGGATTTCGCGGCCCGGGCGACCACCAGTAGATGGCGTTCGCCATCGGCACCGGGAACGTCCAGGGAATGGCTGGATTTTACCTGCCAGCCGGCCGGGAGGGCAGCTACTTCATCATCCGGAAACTGACCTTTCATGGCAAGGAACTCACCCTCATTTGCCAACAGATCGCCACACCAGTTCACCAGATTCTCCAACGCGGTAAAGGCGCGACTGCTGATCTGGCTGAAGGGTTCCGGAGGATTGCAATCCTCCGCGCGTCCGTGAACAACCTCGACATTGTTCAGGCCGAGCTCCAGCACACACTGGTTGAGAAAGCGGGTCTTCTTGCCGTTGCTGTCGAGCAGGGTAAAGCGCTTCTCGGGCAGGGCGATCGCCAGGGGAATACCGGGCAGACCGCCGCCGGCGCCCACATCCAGAAGATGGTCCGTCGTTACCCAGGGCAGAATGCTCAGGCTGTCGAGCAGCTGCCGGGACACCATTTCCCGCTCATCACGAACCGCCGTGAGATTGTACGCCCGATTCCATTTGTTGAGCAGGCCCAGAAACGCCAGCAGCTTTTCCTGCCGGTCCTCATCCAGGGGCAGCCCCATTGCTGCCAGTCCATCCCGGAGCTGGCTATGCCAGAGTGACTT
This sequence comes from Marinobacter sp. B9-2, assembly GCA_003030785.1. Lineage (GTDB taxonomy): Bacteria > Pseudomonadota > Gammaproteobacteria > Pseudomonadales > Oleiphilaceae > Marinobacter. Next base: position 48,064 of record PYVH01000008.1, read on the forward strand.
GGTCATGGGCGCAGATCAGGCCGACTGTTTGCGCAGCAGATCGCGCTTCTTCAGATGGACCAGAATCTGGCTTACCGCCGCCGGAGTCACGCCCTGAATGCGTGAGGCCTGGGCCACGGTCTCCGGCCGCACGGTCTTGAGCTTCTGCTTGATCTCGTTGGACAGGCCGCCGATCACGTCATAATCCAGATCCACCGGCAGGGCGGTGTTTTCATTTTTGCGCAGCCGTTCGATCTCGTCGGTCTGACGGGAAATGTAGCCCTCGTACTTGATCTCGATTTCCACCTGGTCGGCGACCACCGGATCATCGGCCTGCTCGGCACCAATCTCGGCGATGTGGCTGTAGACAATCTCGGGGCGGCGCAGCAGCTCCGCCAGGGACTGATCCCGGGTCATTGGCTGCTTGAGAAAGCCGTTGGCCCGCTCACCGGCTTCGGTACTCGGATGAATCCGGGTGGCCTCAAGGCGACTGCGCTCCGCGGAGATCGCCTCACGCTTGTCATTGAACTTCTGCCAGCGCTCGTCGTTCACCAGGCCGAGTTTGCGACCGGCTTCGGTCAGGCGCAGGTCGGCGTTGTCCTCGCGCAGGATCAGGCGATACTCGGCGCGGCTGGTAAACATACGGTAGGGCTCAGAGGTGCCCATGGTGATCAGGTCATCCACCAGCACGCCCAGATAGGCCTCGTCCCGGCGCGGGTACCATTCGTCTTTTTCCTGGGACCGCAAGGCAGCATTGATCCCCGCCAGCAGACCCTGGGCCCCGGCTTCTTCATAGCCGGTGGTGCCGTTGATCTGGCCGGCAAAATACAGACCGTGGATGAACTTGGTTTCCAGGGTGTGGCGCAGGTCCTGCGGATTCAGATAGTCGTACTCGATGGCATAACCTGGCCGCGTGATGTGGGCATTTTCAAAGCCGGGAATCGAACGCACCGCCGCCAGTTGGATATCAAACGGCAGGCTGGTGGAAATGCCGTTCGGGTAGAGCTCGTTGGTGGTCAGGCCTTCCGGCTCCACAAAGATCTGGTGGGAGTCCTTGTCGGCAAACCGGTTTACCTTGTCCTCGATGGAGGGGCAATAGCGGGGGCCCACGCCCTCGATGCCGCCGGCAAACATCGGCGAACGGTCGAAACCGCTGCGAATAATATCGTGGGTCTGTTCGGTGGTCCGGGTCACGTAGCAGCAGACCTGCTCCGGGTGCTGGCTACGGTTGCCAATGAAAGACATCACCGGGGTAGGGTCATCACCCCACTGCTCCTGCATCACCGAGAAATCCACAGACCGGGCGTCGATGCGCGGCGGCGTGCCGGTTTTCAGACGGCCGACATTGAACGGCAGTTCCCGCAAGCGCTGGGCCAGGGCGTTGGCCGGCGCATCACCGGCGCGACCGCCGGCATGGTGTTGCATACCGATGTGGATAACTCCGCCCAGGAAGGTACCGGTGGTGAGCACCACGGTCCTGGCGTTGAAGCGGATACCAGTCTGGGTGACGACACCGGTAACCTGGTCGTTTTCCACAATCAGATCGTCCGCCGCCTGCTGGAACAGGGTCAGGTTCGGCTGGCTTTCCAGGGTATGGCGAATGGCCGCCTTGTAGAGCACGCGGTCAGCCTGAGCCCGGGTGGCGCGCACGGCCGGTCCCTTGCGGCTGTTCAGTACCCGGAACTGGATACCGGCCTTGTCGGTGGCCTCGGCCATGGCGCCACCCAGGGCATCAATTTCTTTCACCAGATGGCTTTTGCCAATACCGCCGATGGCCGGGTTGCAGGACATCTGGCCCAGGGTCTCAATGTTGTGGGTCAGCAGCAGGGTCTGGGAACCCATGCGTGCAGCCGCCAGCGCGGCCTCGGTACCGGCATGGCCACCACCAATGACAATGACATCGAAACGGGTCGGAAAATCCACAGCTCACCTCGGAAATCGGGCTGAAAAGAAGGTATAAAATCAGGGCGGCGAGTATAACGCCTCACCCAGGAAATTGCAGTCAGAATGTGCAAATTTTAACCAGAGTGAGCCGGTGTTGAAAGCTCATTGCCCCCGTGCACCCTGCCCGAGGGCTTCCCTGGCCAGGTTCGAAGGATAGTGGAATACCGAAATTCATGGCTTTTCAGACGCTTGGATCAGTCTTCTCAGAAAAGTTTTCAAGAAAGTTATCCACATGCAAGACTACTTGTTAAACACCCTAAAAAGTTATCTAACCTTCTAATTTTTATAGTTATTTTATAATTTATCCGAAGTGTTTCCGCAGGTTTTCCAATTAATTATCCACAGAATGTGAGGCGGTTTTTCGTCGAAGCCGCCAGACCACCAGTAACACCAGGCCGTTCAGGAGTGAGAGCAGCAGGAAAAACCCTGGAATGCTGATTCCCAGAAGACCCAGCACCACGATGCCGGCCAGGGCACTCACCACCATGAACAACGCGTTGATGACATTCAGTGCGGCGATGATACGGGCACGTTTGGCCCGGGGCGTTTCGTGTTGGATAAAGGCGTACAGAGGCACGATGAAAAGACCACCGCAGATTCCGATGCCCACCAGATCCATCAACACCCTCAGGTAAACGGGATCGGTGACCAGCGTCCACCAGGTCGAGGCCACGGGATCGTCCGGCACCGCAAAATACAGGTCTATACCGAACAGGCTCAGCCCCAGGGCTCCCCAGGGCACAGGCGACAGGGTAATGCGGTGCTTGGTAAGCCGCTCACACATCATGGAGCCGATGGAAATGCCGATGGTGAACATGGCCAGCAACAGGGTGACAACGGTTTCATCGCCCAGCAGATTGGTGCGGGCAAAATTGGGAAACTGGGTCAGGTACGCCGCGCCAAGAAACCAGAACCAGGAGATGATCAACACCGCCAGCAACACCTGGCGACGCTCGGCGGCCAAGGCCATGAGCCGCCAGGTTTCCACCACCGGCCGGAAACGCACGGTAACACCGGAACCGTCGGGTTCGGTTGCCGGCACCTGGCGCGCGGCCAGGTAACCAAGTACCGCCATTACCACAACCGCAATCGCCGTCAGCCGGGCGGCAGCCTCAAAGCCCATCAGCAGGCCCGCGGCAATGGTACCCAGGAGAATTGCGACAAAGGTGCCCATGCCTACCAGACCATTGCCGCCCACCAGCTCATCATCCGCCAGCACCTGGGGCAGGATGGCGTATTTCACCGGGCCGAAAAAGGTGGACTGGGTACCCATCAGAAACAACAGTACCAACAACAGCTCGTACCAGCCGAACCAGAGCCCGAGGGCGGCAACGGACATGATCACGATTTCTGCCAGCTTCACGTTCCGGATGATCCGGGATTTTTCATAGCGGTCGGCCATTTCGCCGGCAATGCCAGAGAACAGGAAGAACGGCAGGATGAACAGAAAGGCCGCCAGGTTAACCACCACATTCACGGACAGCCCCATCAAACTGCCGGCGCTGAAGGTGATCAACAGCAACAGCGCGTTCTTGAACAGATTATCGTTAAAGGCGCCGGAGAACTGGGTCAGGTAAAACGGCAGGAAACGGCGTTGGCCCAGCAAACGGAACTGACTTTTTGATGGCATCGAGGAATCCTGTTTTGGTGCATTGCCAACCTTGCCGTTCGGAATCTGCCTGCATCTGGTGCAATGGTTCCAAAGCCGATAGCGAAGTTCATTTTTCTGACGGGTTTAAGCTAGGTTAACTGCTTGATTTTTGGCTCTCTGGTACGGAATTCGCTTTACCTGCCTGTTCAGACATTCTTTTATCATCAGGCCAGGATGGCCAGACCATTGGCAGTATAAAGGTTCCTGACCATGAGCAGCGTAGTCCGACTTCCCCGACGCATCTATCGCGGAGCCGAAATAACCCGGTCTCCAGACATGATCAACGACTATGATTTCAGTTCTGTTTACCAGCCGATCCTGAGCCCGACCCATCGAAAACTGGTGGGCTACGAGGCCCTGGTGAGGGTCAGGAAGAACAACGCCAGCATCTCCCCCTTCGAGCTTTTCCAGCAGGCGGAAGCAGAGAACCAGACTGCCGAACTGGACCGACACCTGTTGCAGATTCATCTGGATAATTTCGCCTCAAGCTCACAGCCTGTGTGGCTGTTCCTGAATATTAATCCGGGTACCTGCATTCATCCAGAAGCCTCTCTGGAAAAGCTCGCCCTGCAGTGCCAGAGCAGCGGAATCGACCCGGAGAAAGTAGTTCTGGAGCTGGTGGAGACGGCATCCGAGAATCCGACAGCACTTCTGGAATTCATTCTCAAAGCCAAGGCCCATGGTTTCCAGATTGCCATTGACGATTTTGGTATGGGCGACTCCAATTTCGAGCGACTGTGGCGCATCAATCCGCTCATCGTGAAGCTCGACCGCAGCCTGTTGGTCAATGCGGAGAACCACAGTCGCGCCCGAATGCTGCTGGAAAGTCTGGTGAAGATGATTCGCGAGAGCGGCAGCCTTGTGCTTCTGGAAGGCATCGAAAACAGCTCCCAGGCCCATATCGCCCTGCAAACCGAGGCGGATCTGTTGCAGGGTTTCCTGTTTGCCCGGCCAACGAGCCTGGACGATCATGAGCCGGAACTGACAGAACTGGCCCTGAAGGGAATTATTGCCGATTCCAGTGAGTCTTCGGCCCAGGATATCCGGGACCAGGAGAGTTATTTTCGACTGCTTCGCTTCGAGATTCTGGAAGCCTGCCACTCCCTGAGCCGGGAGTTACCGTTCGACGTCGCGTGCAATAAGCTGTTGGACGTGGACGGTGTGAAACGATGTTTTCTGCTTAATGCCCAGGGCATACAGCAGGGCAATCTTGCCCGCGCCAATCCGGACATCCATCGCGGAAAATTCAATCCCCTGTATCACTCGGCCGGCGCCCGATGGACGCACCGGGAATACTTCCGTAATGCCCTGGAACGGCCACAGCACATAAGCAGTTGTCGGCCCTATGTCGGTTTGCCGGACGCCAAACGCACGGTGACCCTGTCCACGATGCTGCCGGGGCAAAAGGTGTTCTGCGTTGATATCCACCCGGATGAAATATTCGGTGGCCAGCTCGAGTTCCCGGCCACCCTGTGACTGTGTCACTGATCAGAAGTCATCCGCGCGTTTCTGCGGCGCTGCCGCCAGCCCTGTACCACCAGCCGGACCCGAAGCCTGGCGTTCCAGTTCCTTCTCCACTGCATTGGAAGACTTGGCAAACCGCGCCAGCAGGTTATACAGCACCGGGATGATGAACAGGGTCAGGGTGGTGGCGAAGATGAGCCCGCCCAGAATCACCATGCCGATGGCCGCACGGCTTTCCGCGCCCGCGCCAGTGGCAATCACCAGGGGAACCGCACCAAAAATGGTGGATATGGTGGTCATCAGTACCGGCCGGAAGCGCAGGCAGGCGCCCTCGAGTATAGCCTCCCGCACCTCGTAGCCTTTGTCCCTGAGCTGATTGGCGAACTCCACGATCAATATCCCGTTCTTGGCCATCAACCCCAGCAACATGATGATGCCTATCTGGCTGTATATGTTGAGACTGATTCCGGTCCACCAAAGCGCCAGCAGGGCGCCGGTCACCGCAAGGGGCACCGACAGCATGATGATCAACGGATGGATCCAGCTTTCAAACTGGGCCGCCAACACCAGGAACACGATGACAAAGGCCAACGCAAAGGTAACGTAGATGGCGGCCGAGGATTCCTGGAATTCCCGGCTCAGCCCCTTGTAACTGACCCGGGCTTCCGGCGGCAGGTTATCCACAGCCAGGTTGTTCAGGTAAGTCAGTGCCGAGCCCAGGTCATAGCCATCGGCGAGGGAGGCGCTTATGACCACGGCGGGAAGCCGGTCGATGCGACGGAGGTCCGGGTTGGCGCCAATTTCCTGCACCGAGACCAGCGCCTGCAACGGGATCAGGTTACCGCCCTCCCGGGGTCGCAGGAAAATCTGGCCCAGATCTTCCGGAGTTGCCCGGTTGGCGTCTTCGGCCTGGATAATCACATCGTATTCCCGGCCCCGATCGATGTAAGTGGTTACCTGCCGTGATGCCAGCATGGTCTGCAGGGTAAGCCCCACGTCCTCAATGGTGATGTCCAGGTCCGCCGCCCGCTCCCGGTCGATGTTGACCCGTAGCTCTGGTCGGGTCAGCTCGAAGTCGGTATCCAGGTTCTGCAGATTCGGGTTTTCCTTGGCCCGCTCCATGATCTCCTGGCTCCAGGCCTGCACCGACTCATAGTCCGGTCCGGCCACCACGAACTCCACCGCCTGGCTGAACCCGCGCTGACCCAGTCCCGGCGGATTCACCGCCACGGTCCGGATGCCGGATACATCCGACAGTTTCTTGCGGATTTCGCTGGTTACTTCCTGCTGCTTGATGTCCCGCTCTTCCCAGGGCACCAGGCCCATGATCATGAACGCGTTGTCCTCCTCATCGCGGAACCCGACGATGGCGAGCAAACGGTTGGCGATGCCTTCATCCAGATAGGGAAGCAGTGTTTCTTCCACCTGGCGCACGTAGTGGTCGGTGTATTCCACCGTGGAGCCCCGGGGTGCGCTGGTGGGCATGATGATCACGGCGCGGTCTTCGGTCGGCGCCAGTTCCTGGGGCAATTTGGGGTACACCACGGCGGCAATAACCAGCCCCACCAGACCCAGGCCGAGTAACAGCCCCGGCTGCCTCAGGGAAAACTTCAACAGCCTGCGATAACCATTGGTCAGGCCATTCAGGACCTTCTCGCTGGCCGCCCAGAGACGGTGCCCCTCTGCCGATTCCGGGCTGTGTCTGAGCCACTTGGAACACAGCATCGGTGCCAGCGTCAGGGCAACGAGGCTGGAAAACACCACCGCCGCAGCCAGGGTGAACCCGAATTCCGCGAACAGCCGGCCGATGTTTCCGCCCATGAACGAGATGGGCACAAAAACCGCCACCAGGGTCAGGGTGGTGGCAATGACCGCAAAGGCGACCTGCTTCGCGCCCCGGTAGGCGGCAAGCAAAGGCGGCTCACCCTCGTCGATCCGGCGCTGGATGTTTTCCAGCATCACGATGGCGTCGTCCACCACCAGGCCGATGGCCAGAATGACTGCCAAGAGAGTCAGTACGTTGATGGAAAAGCCCAAAAAACCCAGGCCGATGAAAGCACCAATCACCGCAACCGGAATGGTTACCGCCGGAATCAGGGTGGCGCGCCAGGAACGCAGGAACAGGAAAATCACCAGGATAACCAGGGACACCGCGATGGCGAGCGTGGTGACCACTTCCTTGATGGATGCCCGGATGAAGATGGATTCGTCGTAGCTTTCCGCGATGGTGACTTCCGGCGGCAGGGTCTCCCGAATCTTTTCCAACTCGGCGCGGACCGCATCGGAAACGGCCACGGTGTTGGCCTTGGACTGACGGATAACACCCATGCCGATGGCGGTCTGGCCGTTCGCGCGCAGACGGCTGACATCCGACTCCACCCCCATCTGGACATTGGCCACCTCCCCGAGACGCAACAGATCATTGCCGTCCCGGCGAATCACCAGTTCCCGAAACTGTTCCACATTCGACAGTCGGCCTTCGGCACGAACCGTGAAATTGCGAGTGGACGAATCCACCGATCCGGCCGGCAACTCCACGTTGTTGGCGCGCAGGGCCCGTTCAACTTCCGCCACGGTGATATCCCTGGCCGCAAGCCGCTCGCGGTCCAGCCACACCCGGATGGCATAGCGCCGCTCGCCACCGATACGCACGTCGGCAACACCGTCGAGCACCGACAGCCGGTCCGCCAGAACCCGGTCGGCAAAGTCACTCAATTCGGCACTGTCCCAAACATCACTGCGCAGGGTGACCCACATCATCGGGCGGGCATCGGAATCCGCTTTACGGACTACTGGCGGATCCGCTTCATCCGGCAGCTGGTTGGCAACCCTGGACACCGCATCCCGCACATCATTGGCAGCGATGTCGACGTCCCGGGCCGTGGTAAATTCGATGCTGGTTCGGGATTCGCCCTGCTCTGTGGAGGATTCGATGGAGCGAATGCCCTCGATGCCACTGATGGCACCCTCGATCACCTGGGTAATCTGGGTATCCACCACCTCGGCTGCCGCGCCGGTGTAATCGGTGGAAATGGAGACGACCGGTGGATCAATATCCGGGTATTCCCGCACCGGCAGGCCCATCAGGGCTGCCAGCCCGAACACCACGATCAGCAGACTGAGAACGGTTGCAAAAACCGGCCGCTTGATGGAAACGTCAGAGAGGACCACCGGTTACGACTCCCGGGCCGTGATAAAACGGTTCTCGGGAATGGCCTTGTCGTCTTCCAGTACCCGAACCCGGTCCCCACTGCTGAGCCGATCCTGGCCGGTCACAATCACCGGGTCGTCCTGGCTCAAACCCTTCGACACTTCCACAAACCCCGGCATGCGCGAACCCAGGTTGACCGACACCCGCCGGGCGATGCCGTCTTCCGCCACAAACACATACTGTTCGTCACCGCGGATCATCACCGCCTGTTCCGGAATCACCAATGCTTGCCGTTCCCGGAGCGTCAGGGTGGCGGACATGAACTGCCCCGGCCGGAGCAGACCGTCCGGATTGTCGATCAGTGCCCGCACGGGCAGCGACCGGCTCAACTCGCTAATCCGGGAACCCAGCTCAACGAGCTGACCAGAAAACGCCTGGGCCGGATAGGCCGGTGATGCGCCGCGGACCTGTTGTCCCAGACTCACCTGCCCCAGAAAACGCTCCGGGATGGAAAAACCCAGCTCCATACGGTCGGTGGTATCCAGCGTGGTCACCGAGGTTCCGGCGGTGATATAGGCTCCGACGCTGATATCGCTCAGCCCGACCACACCGGCAAACGGCGCTTCAATCCGGTGGTTTTCCAAACGGACCCGAGCCGACTGACGCTGGGCCCCGGCCACGTCGACAGCCGTTCTCAGCGCATCCACCTGGGACTGGGAGATACTATTGTTGGAACGCAACTGCTGTGCCCTTTCATACTGCCTGCGGGCATCCGCCAGTTGAGCCTCGATAACCTGCAGGTCCGCCCGGGCCTGGCGATCGTCCAGTCGCAACAGCACCTCGCCCTGCTCTACCCGGCGGCCGGTTTCCAGATTCAGTTCTACCACCCGGCCACTGACTTCCGTGGTCAACTCCACCGCATTCAGGGCTTTCAGACTGCCAACGGCGTTGACCACGTCCAGCACCATAC
>PYVH01000084.1 GCA_003030785.1 Marinobacter sp. B9-2
GGAATGACATGAACGAGCCTGCCGTAATGGAAGTGCCTACCAAGACCTTCCCGCTGGACGTTCGCCATGATTACGACGGCCACCCGTGCAGCCACCGCAAGGCACATAATGTATACGGTACGCAAATGGCGCGTGCTACGTATGAGGGCGTGAAGCGTTTCTCTTACCCTAAAAGGCCGTTTATCATTACACGTTCGGCCTACTCGGGGGCGCAGCGTTATACCTCGTCATGGACTGGCGATAACATCGCGACATGGGAACACCTTTGGATCGCCAACGTGCAGGTGCAGCGCATGAACCTGAGCGGCATGGGCTTTACGGGCAGCGACATCGGTGGTTTTGCCGAGCAGCCCACAGGTGAGCTATACGCACGGTGGATACAGCTGGGCGTGTTCCACCCGTTTTGCCGTACGCACTCCTCAGGACATCACGGGGAGCAGGAACCATGGGCATTCGGGCAGGAAGTGATCGATGTGACCCGCAAGTTCATCGAACTGCGTTACCAACTGCTGCCATACCTTTATACCATGTTCTGGCAGTACATCGATGAAGGCCTGCCAATGCTGAAACCTTTATTCTACTACGACCAGGAAGATACCCAAACGCACTACAGGACCGATGAATTCATCTTCGGTAACCACATATTGGTTTGCCCGATACTGGAACCGAACGCCGTAGGCCGCAGGATGTACGTGCCGAAAGGGCAGTGGTACAACTTCTGGACCAACGAATTGGTAACGGGCGGAAAAGAAATGTGGGTAGACACCGCCTTTGACCAGATACCGGTATTTGTTAAGGCGGGAGCCATCATCCCGAAATATCCTGTACAGCAGTATGTGGGTGAAAAAGAGATCGATGAGCTTACGCTGGATGTATATTATAAAGAAGGCAAGGAAACATCGGTGGTATTTGAAGATGCTCAGGATGGCTACGACTATACCAAGGGAAGGTACTCGCTAAGGACGTTTAGCCTTACCGGAAAGGAGAATGACCTGGTGATCCGCCAGCATAAAGAAGGCAAATTTGTAACGCCTTATGCTACGTTTAAGATAAACCTTACAGGGCTTCCATTTGCCATCCAAAGCATCGAAGTAGACAATGAGGAGGTATCGCTGGAAGACCTGCAATTAAATATTCACAATAGTTTAACTATAAGCAAGGATTTTTCGGAATTGCATATCAAAGGGATTTAGTAAATTTGATTATAATTTAAAGATTTTAAGATATGAAACGAAGCTTGCTAACCGTATCGGGCATCCTGTTCATTTTGGTTTGCGCGTGTACCACAAATCCTTTTACAGGAAAAAAAGACCTGAACTTTGTATCGAACGAGCAGATATTTCCTGCGGCATTTGCGCAGTATGACCAGTTTCTTCAGGAAAATAAAGTTGTAACAGGAACAAGCCAGGCAGCAATGGTAACCTCTGTAGGCCAGAAAATAAGGGCCGCTGCCGAAAAATACCTTAATGCCAACGGCTATCAGGGGTACCTTGAAGGCTACCAGTGGGAATACAAGCTGGTGCAGGACCCGGCGGTTAATGCCTGGTGCATGCCCGGTGGGAAAATCGTAGTATATACAGGGATCCTGCCCATTACAAAAGACGAAGCAGGCCTTGCCACTGTACTTGGCCACGAGGTGGCACACGCATTGGTGAACCACGGTGCACAGCGCATGAGCGCGGCACAACTGCAGCAGCTTGGCGCGGTAGGCGTAGGTGTGGCAACTTCGGGAAAAAGCGAGAGCACCCAACAGCTTATTATGCAGGCTTACGGGCTTGGGACAGAATATGGCGGCATGCTGCCCTTTAGCAGGAAGCATGAAAACGAAGCTGACGACATTGGCCTGACCCTCATGGCGATAGCGGGTTACAATCCTGATAAGGCGCTCGAATTCTGGCAAAGGATGTCGGCAAACGCATCCGGCTCTGCCCCGCCGGAATTCATGAGCACGCACCCGTCTGACGCGACACGCATCAGTAACATAAAAAGCCAGATACCCAAGGCTAAAAAGGAAGCCGCTAAATTTGGCGTAAAGTATTAATTGGTTTGTAAATGATAATGTCAAAGAAAGCCGCCTGTAAGGTGGCTTTTTTGCATTTATACAACTTAATATGACATGTTACGGATATTCCAAAAAATGCATTAGCTTTGGGTAACCAAACCAATACTATATGGCACAACCTGAAAAGGGGAGCAAAAAGCTCCTTAATGCCTGGGCTTTCTACGACTGGGCCAATTCTGTTTACAGCCTTGTGATCGCCACCGCAATTTTCCCGTTATATTACGAAAGCCTTTTTCCAGAAGGGCAGGAACATATCAATGCCTTCGGTACTTCCATGAAAGGTACGGCGCTCATGAGCTTTGTAATGGCTTTTGCCTTCCTGATAGTGGCTTTTATTTCGCCATTGCTATCGGGTATCGCCGATTATGCCGGAAACAAAAAAACATTCATGAAGATCTTCTGCTATCTTGGGGCATTCTCGTGCATGGGCCTTTATTGGTTCGACCTTGAGAATTTATACCTTAGCCTGGTGTGCTACCTTTTCGGGCTCATAGGCTTTTGGGGCAGCCTGGTGTTTTATAATTCCTATTTACCCGATATTGCTTACCCGGAGCAGCAGGACAGGGTAAGCGCCAAAGGTTTTTCGATGGGTTACCTTGGCAGCGTGATACTGCTGATCGTAAACCTTGCAATGGTCATGAAGCCCGAACTATTTTTTATAACCGGGGCAACAAAAGGTGAAATGGCAGTGAAAGCCATGCGCATTTCATTCATAACTGTTGGATTATGGTGGATACTTTTCAGCCAGTACAGTTATTTATACCTCCCGAAAGGTGTAAAGGGCAATCGTGTTACGCGCGACGTTATGCTGAACGGTTTCCGTGAGCTTCGCAAAGTATGGCTACAGCTCGGGGAAAACCGTACATTGAAGCGTTTTCTCGGGTCTTATTTCGTATATAGCATGGCGGTACAGACAGTAATGCTTGTAGCTGCTTTCTTTGGCGCCAAAGAAATACAGTGGCCGGATGCCGATGCCAAGCGAATGGGGCTTATCGTAAGCATATTGCTCATACAGCTTGTGGCAATTGCCGGCGCCGTGATTACATCCCGGCTTTCGGAAAAGTACGGGAACATAAAAATACTTATCGGGCTTAACTGCATTTGGGCGGTGGTATGCATTTTTGCTTTCTTTATAACGCTGCCGGTGCATTTTTATGTAACCGCCGGTGTCGTAGGGTTGGTAATGGGAGGCATACAGTCGTTGTCACGAAGCACGTACTCTAAATTTTTGCCGCAAACCAATGACACCACTTCTTTCTTCAGTTTTTTTGATGTGACCGAAAAAATCGGCATTGTCATAGGCATGCTGCTGTATGGCGCCATCGACCAGGTATTTGGCAGCATGAGGTATTCGGTGATATTCCTCACAGTGTTCTTTGTCATAGGCATCCTGCTGCTTTTAAGGGTGCCGAAAAGAATGACCGGGCAATGAGCAGGCATTTAACATAAGATTTACTATTAACAAAATAAGATTTTTATATTAATATAATTCTTTTATATTTGAGACCTTAAAAATAAAACGATTCTGCTATGAAAAAATTAAGCTTTTTATCAGCTTTTGTGGTACTGTTTGCTGCTATCGGCCTCACATCATGTGACTCCGAGCCTGTAGATCCTGTACTTCTTGACAATCAGCCGCAACCAACCGGCCCGGCAGTGTTTAAGGTAGATTTTAGCGGTGAGACTTTTACAGCTGATGAAACCGAGGCTGTAATTGCTGATGGCCTGATTGCCATTGGGGGTATCCAGGGCAACGAGCAGGTAAGCATTGTTATACCGGGAACTACCGTAGGTACTTATGACGGTGCCGAAGTATTGATGGCATATCACCCTACGCTCGATTCTGAATACCAGTACTGGAATGTTGATGAGGAGCTTAATCCGACTGGAACTGTAACCATTACATCTATAGATACTGAAAATCATACTATCTCAGGTACATTCAGCTTTACCGGGTATTGGTCAAATATGGAGGAAAACCACCCTTCAATAGCTTTTACCAATGGTTCTTTCCAGAATATTCCGTATACAGGACAGCCGGTAGATCCTGTTGATGAGGAATTTATGACGGCAACGGTTGATGGGGCAGATAAGGATTTTAGCGTGATCCTTGCTGTAGAGGCTGGCGGTATGCTTACATTTAGCGGTACCATAGTAAGCCCTTCAAGCTCAATCCAATTTATGGTTCCCACTACAATTACACCGGGTACTTACAGCCTTTCAGGAGACGAAATTGATGATCCGGTAGGTTTATACCACGGGGCAGGCGGAACTTTTCCTTATAGCTCGGTATCCGGAAGCCTTGTAATTACAAGCAACGATGGTGAATATATTGAAGGCACATTTGAATTTGTGGCCGAGGACCCGGAAGGAGATTCAGTCGAAATTACGGATGGTGAATTTAGCGTGGCATTGCCATAATAGTAAACGGCCTTAAAATATTAAAATCCGCCCCGGCGGATTTTTTTATGGCATAATGATTGGAATAAACAGATGGCTGTTTTGGCTGGATTTGCCTGCCATTGCTGAATGACAGCATTTAAGGGGCCCTTCTGTATACGGAAAGGCTGCCTGTTAACTGATTTTTAATGACAAAATGACTTACCCAAGCTATGTCGAATCGTAAACTAATAAATATTGACAGTTTGTCACTCCAGGAACTCGATACGGATGCGGAATTGATACCGCTGATGACTTCAGAAGACGAGGAGGAGATGAACAACGAACAAATACCGGCTACATTACCCATACTACCGCTGCGCAATATGGTGCTTTTTCCGGGTGTGGTGATACCTATTACTGCCGGCAGGGACAAATCGATAAAACTGATAAACGATGCCAATGCCGATACCAAGATCATTGGCGTAGTGGCACAGAAGGATGAAGCGGTGGAAGAGCCCGGCGCAGAGGACATTAATACCATTGGTACAGTGGCAAGGATACTGAGGGTACTGAAGATGCCTGATGGGAACACTACCGTGATCCTGCAGGGAAAAAAGCGCTTTGAAGTGGATACCGTGACAACCGACCAGCCTTACCTTAAGGCCACCACCAAAGAGGTAAGCGAGATAAGGCCTGCCCGGAAGGATGCCGAATTCAATACCATTATCGAATCGATCAAGGATCTTGCCATCCAGATCATCAAAGAGAGCCCGAACATCCCTACCGAAGCTACCTTTGCCATAAAGAACATCGAGAGCGATTCGTTCCTTATAAATTTCGTATCGTCCAACATGAACCTTTCGGTAAAGGAAAAGCAGGACCTCCTGGCCATTAACGACCTTAAGGACAGGGCGCTGGAAACGCTGCGCTACATGAACCTTGAGCTGCAGAAGCTGGAGCTGAAGAATGACATACAGAGCAAGGTGCGCTTTGACCTCGACCAGCAGCAGCGCGAATATTTCCTGCACCAGCAGATGAAAACGATACAGGAAGAGCTGGGCGGCGTATCGCATGACCAGGAAATTGAGGAAATGCGCCAAAAGGGCCGTGCCAAAAAATGGAACGATAAGGTAAGGTCGCAATTTGATAAAGAGGTGGCCAAGCTGCAGCGCATGAATCCGCAGGTGGCCGAGTATGCCACACAGCGCAACTACCTGGAACTGATGCTCGACCTCCCGTGGAACGAGTTCTCCAAAGATAACTTCGACCTGAAGCGTGCCGAGAAGATACTGCACCGCGACCACTATGGCCTTGACGATGTTAAGAAACGCATCATAGAATACCTTGCAGTGCTTAAGCTGCGCAATGATATGAAATCGCCTATCCTTTGCCTTTACGGGCCTCCGGGAGTAGGTAAGACCTCCATAGGCAAGTCGGTAGCAGAGGCGCTGGGCAGGGAATACATCCGCATCTCCCTTGGCGGCCTTCGCGATGAAGCCGAGATAAGGGGGCACAGGAAAACTTATATCGGCGCCATGCCGGGCCGGATCATACAAAGCCTGAAGAAAGCAGGTACATCTAATCCCGTATTTGTACTGGATGAGATCGATAAGCTAAGCTCAGGCAACCAAGGCGACCCTTCTTCAGCATTGCTTGAGGTGCTCGACCCGGAGCAGAACAAGGAGTTTTATGACAACTTCCTGGAAATGGGCTTCGACCTTTCCAAGGTAATGTTCATTGCTACGTCTAACAACCTGAGCACGATCCAGCCGGCCCTGCGCGACAGGATGGAGATCATCCACATGACGGGCTACACCATTGAAGAAAAGATTGAGATCGCTAAAAAGCACCTCCTGCCCAAGCAGATAAAAGAGCATGGGCTTACGCCAAAAGACATCCAATTGGGCAAAAGGCAACTGGAAAAAGTTGTAACAGGCTACACACGCGAATCGGGTGTTCGCGGCCTTGAAAAACAAATAGCCAAAGTAGTGCGACACATTGCCAAATCGGTAGCGATGGAGGAGGAGTACAACCCCAAGATTACCGAAGATGAGGTTGTAAAGATACTTGGCGCGCCAAAGATGGAACGCGACAAGTACGAGAACAATGAAGTAGCCGGTGTAGTTACCGGCCTTGCATGGACCAGCGTGGGCGGCGACATCCTGTTCATCGAATCGATACTTTCCAAAGGCAAGGGGCACATGACGATGACAGGCAACCTGGGGAACGTAATGAAAGAGTCGGCCACGATCGCTTTGGAATACATAAAGTCGAATGCCGAAAAGCTGGGCATAGGTGCCGAAGTGATATCGAATTACAACGTCCACATACACGTACCGGAAGGCGCAACCCCTAAAGACGGCCCAAGCGCGGGTGTGGCCATGCTTACGTCGCTGGTATCTTCGTTTACCCAAAAAAGGGTGAAAAAGCACCTGGCCATGACCGGCGAGATCACGCTGCGTGGGCGCGTATTGCCTGTAGGGGGGATAAAAGAAAAGATACTGGCCGCCAAGCGCGCCAACATCAGGGAGATTATCCTGTGCGAGGAAAACAGGCAGGATGTGGAGGAGATCAGGCAGGATTACCTGGAGGGTCTAACCTTTCATTATGTGAAGGAAATGGCCGAAGTGGTAAAACATGCCATTACCGACCAAAAGGCAAAGAACGCAAAAGCGCTTTAATGCGTATATAAATCAGGAAGAAACGGCTAAAATTCTTAGCCGTTTTTTTATTTAAAAAATAATATCTTCGCACCTGCGTTATAGTAGGCACAAAATGTATGATGAACAATGTTTAAAAACGGGCTCTTATTTTTTTTCTTATGCTGCACCACTTTGTCTTTTAGCCAGATAGGAGGAAAGTATACCTACCAGTTTTTAAACCTTGTCACCTCGCCGCGCCAGTCAGCACTTGGCGGAAAGATCATTACCCTTTACGATTACGACGTTAACCAGGGGATTTACAACCCGGCCACCATCAATGCCGAGATGGACAACCACCTTTCGGTAAACTACGGCAGCTATTTTGGCGAGGTTACCTACGGTACGGCGGCTTATGCCTATACATACGACCGCCATTTGCAAACCTTTCATGCCGGGGTTAATTATGTGAATTACGGTACTTTTGAAGGCCGTGACGAAATGGGCATGCTTACGGGCGACTTTACCGGCAGCGAGATTGCCCTTTCATTTGGCTATGCCTACAACATTCCTTACACAAGCATTTATGTGGGTGCAAATGGCAAGCTGATCTCTTCAACCCTTGAAAGCTATAATTCCTTTGGCGGTGCGGTAGACCTCGGGGCTATCTATATTGATGAAGACAATGATATCAACATAGCATTGGCCATACGCAATGCCGGGATGCAGTTCACCACCTATGCGGGGCTTCGTGAGCCGCTGCCGCTTGAAGTTATCGCAGGCATTTCGCAGGAATTGGAAAATGTACCTTTGCGGTGGCACATAACACTTGAAAACCTGCAGCAGTGGAACATTGCCTTTTCCAACCCCAACAGGGCAGAGGAGAGCATTGACGGCGGCAGCACCGAGGAAAAGGTGTCGTTCATGAACAATGCCCTGCGCCATGTAATACTGGGCGCAGAGCTGTTTCCGGGCAAGAGCTTCAACATACGTGTTGGGTACAACTTCAGGAGGGCCGAAGAGCTGCGTATTGAGGACAAACGAAATTTTTCAGGGATTTCGGCGGGTGTAGGCTTAAGATTTAATAAATTGCGGTTCGATTATTCCTATTCAAGATACACCCTTGCAGCCAACACCAGCCTGTTTGGGTTAACCATAAACCTGCAATAGCCTTGGACAAAAAAATTACCATTGCCATAGACGGCTTTTCCTCAACAGGTAAAAGCACCCTTGCCAAACAAATAGCTGCCCACATGGGCTATGTTTATGTGGACAGCGGCGCCATGTACCGTGCCGTAACGCTCTATGCCATGGAAAACGGCTTTATATCGGCAGAGCATTTGGATAGGGAAGCGCTTATCAGCCATCTTTCTGACATAAGGATGGAATTCATTTTCAGCCCCGAGGCCGGTTTTGGCGAAATGTACCTGAACGGCATCAACGTTGAACAAAAAATCCGTACCCTCGAAGTATCAGGGCTGGTAAGCCGCATTGCCGAAATATCCGAAGTGCGCGCCAAACTGGTACAGCAGCAGCAGCACATGGGCGAGAATAAGGGCGTGGTTATGGATGGCCGCGACATAGGCACTGTTGTTTTCCCGAATGCCGAACTCAAGCTGTTCATGGTGGCCAGCGCCGAGACACGTGCACAAAGGCGTTATGATGAGCTGGTGCAAAAAGGCGAAACCGTAACCTATGAAGCGGTGCTGGAAAACGTGCAGCAGCGCGACCATATCGACTCCAACCGTGAAGATTCGCCCCTCATCCAGGCTGTTGATGCCATTGCCATCGACAATTCCAACCTCTCCAAACAGGAGCAATTCGAACTGGTACTCGGCCTTGTGAAAGAGGCGGTACAACTTTAACGATGCAGCTGTTTCCAGTCCCTATTTTTTTCATAGATTTACCACCGTTAAGAAAATGTTAATATAGCGTACCGATTTTTATGGGAATAAAAAACCGTCTTGTAGTAATGAGTTTTCTCCAGTTTTTTGTTTGGGGAGCGTGGCTGATAACAATTGCAAACTACTGGTTTGGGACAAAACACTGGGACGGCACACAATTTGGGCTGGTATTCAGTACAATGGGGTTTGCTTCGCTTTTCATGCCTACATTAACGGGGATCATTGCCGACAGATGGATCAATGCCGAGAAGCTTTATGCAGCCCTTCATGTCCTATATGCCGCTACGTTGTTTTGCCTGCCTATGGTGGAAGACCCTACAGCCTTCATTTATGTAATGTTTGCGGCAATGTGCTTTTACATGCCTACCATATCGCTCAGCAACTCCATTTCGTATACCTCATTAAAAATGAATAACGGCGATGTAGTCAAGGATTTCCCGCCGATACGTGTGTGGGGCACCATTGGGTTCATAGCAGCCATGTGGATTACGAACCTGACAGGAAGCAAAGCCACCCAATACCAGTTTTACATTGCCGGGATAGCAGCTGTGTGCCTCGGGATTTATGCGCTCACATTGCCAAAATGCGAACCGCAGGGCAAGACAAAGGACGGTTCTTCGGTATCGGAGGCCCTTGGCCTCGGTGCGTTCAAATTATTCGGCGACTACAAGATTATGCTGTTTTTCATTTTCTCCATGTTCCTGGGCGGGGCTTTGCAGCTTACAAATGCTTATGGCGACGTTTTCCTGAGCGAATTTGAGAATTTCCCAAAATATGCCGATTCATTCGTGGTTGAATATTCGACCATAATCATGTCGATATCCCAAATCAGCGAAACATTGTTTATACTTGCCATTCCGTTCTTCCTTAGGCGTTTCGGCATCAAGCAGGTAATGCTTATCAGCATGCTGGCATGGGTGCTCAGGTTTGGCCTTTTTGCCTACGGCGATCCGGTGAATGGCCTCTGGATGATCATCCTGTCGTGCATTGTTTATGGTATGGCATTCGACTTCTTCAACATATCAGGATCGTTATTTGTGGAAACAACCACCAGCGCTAAGATACGTTCTTCGGCGCAGGGGCTGTTCATGATGATGACCAATGGCATTGGGGCAGTATTAGGCTCTGTTACTTCCGGGTGGGTGATCGACAAATATTTTACCAAATCATTCGCTAATACAGCCGAACTTTCAGCATATCTTGAGACTACAACTGATAATGAACATATGATGGCATTCGTGCAAAAAAGCGGTGCTACGGTTAATACGCAGGGAATTTTTGACAAAGCGGTTACCATGAGGGACTGGCACGATATCTGGCTTGCCTTCGCAGCTTATGCCCTGGTAATCGCCATAGCGTTCGCCCTCATGTTTAAGCACAAGCACGATCCTTCGGTAGTGGCCGGTGTAAAGCACTAAGATTTTCAGGATTAAAAGTAAGCAGGTTGTCTTTTTTAGGCAGCCTTTTCATTTGGGTGTGCCGGCTCCGTGCCTCCGCCGTCGGGCCATCCGCTATATCTGCCTTCGTTCCTACGGCAGGATGCCGCTCCTGTCCCTCACGCAGATAACGTTCCCGGATCCGGCAACAGTGAAGTTCTGCCCGGCAGGCAGTACAGATTCTATGAGTTTACTTAATTAATTTGTTAATACAGAGCATAATGATTGCACCTCCGTGTGAAGCTCAATCTGAAATCTAAAATCTAAATTCTGAAAGATCACCGGCTTTGGCACCG
>PYVH01000085.1:0-5820 GCA_003030785.1 Marinobacter sp. B9-2
CTTCCTGAGCTGGATTGCCCAAGGGGCATTGTTGCCGCTGCGGTGTCAGCGCTGTTCGCCTTCCAGCTCCAGAACTGGGTTATGAGAGTGCCGGAGCCCTGGTGCCCCTGGTGTTCATGCTGATCATTGCCACCGTCACCCTGCAAAGCCTCACGGCACGGCCGGTTGCAAACCTGCTGAAAGTGGCGGAACCGGCGGAATACGGGTTCCTGATCCTGGGTGCCAATCCGGTGGCCCGGATGATCGGCAAGGCCCTGAAAAAGTATGAGGTACCGGTGACCCTGGCCGATACCAACTGGGAGAACGTCCGCCAGGCGCGCATGGAGAACCTGCAGGTCTACTTCGGCAATCCCGTGTCTGAGCACGCGTCGACCCATCTGGACCTGACAGGCATCGGCAAGCTGCTGGTAATCTCCCCGTACAAGCACATGAATTCCCTGGCCACCTACCACTTCCTGGACTGGTTCGGCAGCAAATGCGTGTTCAGCCTGGCCGAAGGTGACCAGGACCAGAAGGCCCGGCACCAGACTGCCGAAAAAATCCAGATGACCCGGGGCCTGTTCGACGGCGTGAGTTACGCCAAGCTGGCCAGCCTGGTGAGCCAGGGGTACACCCTGAAGACCACCCAGTTGAGCGAGGAATTCGGTTACCAGGAGTTCCTGAACAAATACCAGAACAAGGCCCTGGTGTTGTTCACGTTTGACAGCAAGGAACACGTCGCTCCGGTTTGCAGCATGAAAGACCTGAAACCGGAAGACGACTGGATCCTGATCAGCCTGGTACCGCCCCAGGCCAGAAAGGAGCGCAAGGAAAAAGAGGGGGGAGAGCCATCAGCCGGCGGGGAACAGCTATCGGCCGGCACGGACGCACCCGCCGACGAATCCCCTTCATCGACAATCTAGTACCAGCTTGCCGCGTACGTGCCCACCCTCCAGGAGTTCGTGGGCCTGCGCGACATCCTCCAGCGGAAAGGTCTCGTCGATGTGGACTTTTACATCGCCGTCTTCAATCAGCTCGGCAATCTCATCCAGGTGAAACACGTCCGGGCGCACGGTCATGCCGTGGGCGCGTAATCCCATCTCCTCGGCTGCGCTGATGATTTCATCGGCGGTAACCGTGGGGATGGTGACAAGGACACCCTGCTCGCCAAGAGTATGCAGCGAGCGCTTGCCGGTATCGCCACCGACCAGGTCCAGCACCACGTCCAGGCCATAGCACTCTTCGCCGATATCCGTGGTGCGGTAGTCAATGACCTCGTGAACTCCGAGTTCTGCCAGAAAATCCCGGTTACCGGCCGAAGCCGTAGCAATGACATGGGCACCACGCTCCAGTGCGAACTGGACCGCGAAATGCCCGACACCACCGGCGCCGGCATGAATCAGGATTTTCTGCCCGGACTCCAGCTTCGCCATTTCAAACAGCGCCTGCCAGGCGGTCAGCGCCGCCAGGGGCAAGGCACCCGCAGACACCAGGTCCAGCTCTTCCGGCACGATGGCCAGCTCATCGGCTGCCGCCAGGGCGTACTGCGCATAACCGCCACCGCCGGCCGGAAATCCGACCATGCCCATGACCCGGTCGCCAGGCACCAGGGTGGTCACGTTGGCACCAACCCCGACAACCTCACCGGCCACATCGTAACCTGGCGTCCAGGGCAAGGAATTCTCAATCTGCCGCGCCGCGAACCCCAACCCCTTCCGGGTTTTCCAGTCAATGGGGTTGAGCCCGGCCCCATGCACCCTGACCAGCACCTGATCGTCTCCGGGAACTGGCACGTCAGCCTCGACCACCTGCAGGACATCACGTTCACCGAAGCGATCGTAGATCACATGGCGCATCGTGGCTTCAGCATTCTGATCAGCAGTTTTTTCCATGGAGATCTCCGGACAACAGGTTTAACGGGAGTGACTTTGAACAAGACTAGCTGAAGTAAAGCACAAAAGAGCTCGGGGGACCTAGAGCCCCTTGCCCCCGGCCACAACAGCAGAACCGAGAATGTCGGCGAATTCTTTTGGCGCACGGGCGGGGCGCTGGCTTTTCATATCAACACAGGCGTGGGTGGAAACCGCCCTGACCAGGGTTTTGCCATCAGACGGACGCACCAGCTGGAACTGCCGGGCAGACCGGAAACGACCGTCATAGTCGGTCAGCCAGGTTCCCAACACCAGCTGATCCCCGGTGTTCGCCGAGGCCAGGTAATCAATTTCCGTGCGGGTGATGGCCATCGCCTTCCCGGTTTTTTCATGCAGCGCCCAGCTCATACCCAGGCTTTCAATGTGGGCCCAGCTGACGTCCTCCAACCAGCGTACGTAGACAACGTTATTGGCGTGCCCGAGCCGGTCGGTATCCTCGGCACGCACCGTAATATCAATGGTGAAAGGCGCCGGCAGATCCCAGGTAATGTCTTGGTGCTGCATCAGTTGCTCTCTCCGAGGCCGGGAATGGCCTGCAACGGTAGCCGACCAATACGATCATTGTGAAGTGAACCAAAGTACAGGTTGCCATCGTGGGGATTGACCGAGGTAATTTCCTGCAGATGGGTTCCCCGGGTATCGTGAAGGCTGGTAATCACGTCGCCGTTCCGGTCGAAGGCGATCACAAGGCCATATTCCTGTGGGGCAGGCTTCAGGTTGTCCGGGAGCTTGGCCACCAGATCTTTCAGCCAGGGCCTCGGGTGCATGGCGTCAACTTTCTGGTTCCGCAAGGTTGGAAACGCTACCCAGTAGCGCCCCTGCTCATCCACCGCAAGGTTATCGGGAAAACCGGGTAGATTGTCGGCAAACACCTCTGCCTGACCGGCTCTGGGCCCGTGAATCCAGTATCTGAGGATGCGGTATTTCCAGGTTTCATTGACCAGCACGTAGCCACCGTCCGGAGATACCGCAACACCATTGGCAAAATCCAGGTTACCCAGGAGGACTTCGGCCTTGCCCGTTTTCGGGGAGTAACGCAGCAACCGACCGTGGGGACGCATTTCCAGCAGATCCAGCAAATATTCCGGCTGACGGAATTTCGAGCTGGCGTCGGTAAAGTAAATTCGCCCGTCATCGGCAATATCGACATCATCGGTGAATCGGAACAGGGTACCCTCAGCTTCCCGGGCCAGCACGGTAATCTTGCCATCGGGGCTGATGGACAGCAGGCCCCGCCAGGCATCGGCAACGATCAGGTTCCCCTGGCTATCAAAAACCATCCCCAGGGGCCGGCCATCGGTAGACAACCAGTTCTCAACCCGACCATCCGGAAACACCCGCACAATGTAGCCATCCTGGGTGCCGGTATAGAGCACGCCGTCCTCGCTGATGGCTGTATCCTCGGGGCCATAGACCTGGCCCCTGGCCAGAAGATCCGCCAGCCTCAGTCGTTCGTTCGGCGCGGTAGGCCCGGTAAGGGGCGGCGGCGAGGGTGGATTCCAGGCTTTGCTGTCGACAGGCGACGGTGTCAGCAGGAAGCTGCCAAGTAGCAGAAACACAACCAGCAACCCCACCATCCATTTCATACACTCTGCCCGCCTGTTGTTATATCAGTTCCGTGTGTCAGCGATTGGTTTACCTTAGCAGACAGGCCCGCGGGCGGGAAAATACCCGACACCCGGCCCTGTCATTCACCGGCACTGAGGAAACGGCGGCAGAGAGCGGTAAAGGAATCGGCCTTTTCGGCATGCAGCCAGTGGCCGGTTCCCTGGATAATACGCAACTGCGCCCGGGGAAACAGTCGCTGAATATCATCCCGGTGTTTCTCCTGGATGTAGGCCGAATCTTCGCCCTTGAGAAACAGCACGGGTCCATCAAACGGGCCATCGCCCTCAGGCGCTTTGGCCAGATTCTCGTAACAGGCATCGATAACCGGCAGGTTGAGCCGCCAGCGAAACATGGGGCCGCCCTCCTGCTGCTCTTCCCGGGGAATCCGCTCCAGGTTCTTCAGAAGAAACTGGCGCACACCCGGTTCTTCGACAAAATCGGCCAACAGTCTGTCTGCGTCCTGACGGGAACGCACACCGGTCAGATCGATGCTGGTCAATCCCTCCAGAATGGCGTCGTGCCGGGGCTTGTAGGAAACCGGCGCGATATCGGCCACGATCAGTTTATCTACGCGCTCCGGGGCCTGCAGGGCGACCTGCATCGCCACCTTGCCGCCCATGGAGTGGCCCAGCAGACTGACCTTGTCCAGGCCCTGTGCGTCCATGTAGGCGAGCACATCCCGCGCCATGGCCGGATAATCCATGGTGTCGATGTGGGGCGAGCCACCATGGTTGCGCTCGTCCAGCGCATGGATCTGCCACTGGTCTTCAAGACGGCGGGCGATGCCACCGAGGTTGTCGAGGGATCCGAACAGCCCGTGCAACAGGATCAGGGGCGGGCCTTCGCCGGTAATGCGGTGATTCAGCGCAACAGTCATGGGCAGTCAGTCTCCGGATTGGTCTGCGGTCTCAAACCGAATACATTACCACTGCCAGCCTTGCGAGCAAGTGCCGGTTTTGGCGGTCATTTTCAGAGGACGAAAAAAAGCCGGGCATAGCCCGGCAGAAGGTCATAGACGTTACGCCTGAGAAATCAGCAATAGAAGATGCTGTTCAGGTACTCGGCAAGCTCGATGACGTTTTTGCGCTCAAGCTCGGTATGAGGTACGAAGATTTCCTGTTCCATAAAACACCTCCTGATTGCTTTTCCATTGCTTCAACCTGATACCCTGATGCTATCGTTAAAGCCACGGGTAACCGTTGACAGGCGGTTGCATACACTTGACATTTTGTATCAGTCCTCATGACAGGTCGTTAACTATCAGGCCGTATAACGTGACATCTGCCCAACCAGACTCCACCAGCGTTCCCCTGGTCGCTGCCTCCAGCACGCTGGCACTGGTTCATTACCTTGAGCGCCAGGGCGTCCTCAATGCGCGGCGGGTTGAAGAGCTGACCGGGCTGGCAATGTCAGAACTCACCGACCCCGACCGCCGCGTTCCGGCCGATGCCCATTATCGGCTCTGGGAGCACGCCGAACGGGTAACGGGCGATCCGGGAGTCGGGCTACATGCCGGCCAGGTCGTGGACCCGGAGCGAATGGGCCTGGTCGGGCATGTGTTCTTCAACTGCGACACGCTGGGTGAGGCGGTTACCCAATATGTGCGCCTGCACCGGCTGATTAATGAATCGGTATTACTGAGCTTCGAGCAGACCGCCGACCAGGCCATCCTGTGCTGGCAGCCGGACCGGGCCGAACACTACTGCCGGCAGGATATGGACCGGACCCTCGCTGCATCCATCACCCGCACCCGGCACTTCATCTACCCGGGCATCCGGGCGGAATGGGTAGAGATCGCCCATCCGGCACCAGTGTACGCCGACGAGTATGAAAGGCTTCTGGGCGGTCCGGTCCGGTTTGACTGCGGCATTACCCGGCTGGCATTCAACAGCCGGCATCTGGGGCACCCGATTCCCCGCCGCAACCCTTACGTTTACTCGGCGGTGTTGAAGCAGGTCAACTCACTGCTGGCAAGGCTGCAGACCCGGCGCTCTTTCGGTCGCAAGATTCGCCGATTGATTTCAAAGCAGATGGCAACCGAGAAAATTGATGCTGACACCCTGGCCCGCCAGTGCCACATGAGCCGCCAGACTCTGTACCGAAAGCTCAAGAAGGAGGGCCTCAGCTTTCATGGCCTGGTGGAGCAGGTACGCCAGGACAAGGCACTCAGGTATGTCGCCGCAGACCAGTACGCCCTCGGCGAGATAGCCTTCCTGCTTGGCTTTTCAGAGCTGAGTGCCTTCAGCCGGGCGTTCAAGCGCTGGACCGGCACCTCGCCGGCCGAATACCGCGCCCGGCATCT
>PYVH01000085.1:5830-10442 GCA_003030785.1 Marinobacter sp. B9-2
TCGGGGCCAGAGAATCAGGAGCCGGGCTCCGGCGACGGAGAGCGATGATGGACGAACTCTCTCTGGTTGCGATTGTACTGGGCGTCATTTATCTGGGGGCCTTCGCCTGTATTTATCGCATCCTGCTGACCTACCGCACCACCCAGGGCGCCATCGCCTGGGTCATTGCCCTGATCGGCCTGCCCTACCTGGCCGTGCCCATGTTCGTGCTGTTTGGACGCCATCGGTTTGGCGGGTACGTGAAGGCCCGCCGGATGGGCGACGAATCCCTGACCAACCTGCTGAACCGGTTCGAACAGCACACCACCTCCATACCGCCCCCCACCAGCGACCGTTTCACGGACGAGCTCCAGGTGCTGTGTCGGCTGGGACGCCAGCCGTTTACCGACGGCAACCGATGCACCCTGCTCCGGGACGGAGAGGCCACCTTCGAGGCCCTGTTCGAAGCCATGGAGGACGCCAAGCATTATATCCTGCTGGAGTTCTACATCGTGCGTTCAGACCGGGTTGGCCGCCGGATCAAGTCCATTCTTGAGCGCAAGCTGGCCCAGGGCGTTGAAGTCTGGTTCCTGTATGACGACATCGGCAGCGTCTGGCTGCCACGGAAGTATCTGAAGCAGCTTGCCGCCGCCGGCGCCCGGGTTGCCTCGTTCGGAGACGGCAACATCCGCAGGCGGCGGTTCCAGATCAATTTCCGGAACCACCGGAAGCTGCTGGTCTGCGATGGTAAAATTGGCTTTGTGGGCGGCATTAACCTGGGAGACGAGTACCTGGGCACCGCCATGGACCAGGAACCCTGGCGCGACACCCACTGCCGGATTGAAGGTCCGGCAGTCACCGGCCTCCAGTTGGCCTGGCTGGAGGACTGGAACTGGGCCAGCAACGATTTCCCGAGCCTTGACTGGGCACCGGCTGACAACCAGCCAGGAAACGACGAGGTGCTGATGCTGCCGACGGGGCCGGCTGACACCTGGGAAACCTGCACCCTGTTTTTCCTGAACTGCATCAACAACGCCCGGACCCGGCTCTGGATCGCCTCACCCTATTTCGTGCCGGACTTCCAGATCATGAATGCTCTGCAGCTGGCGGCGCTTCGGGGCGTGGACGTAAAAATCCTGATTCCGGAAAAATCAGACAGCCGACTGATCGGCCTGGCGGCCTACTCCTATCTGGCCCAGGCCTGCAAGACCGGCATCGGCATCTATCGCTACCAGCCGGGCTTCATGCACCAGAAAGTGATACTGGTGGATGACCGGTATTCGGCAGTGGGAACGGCCAACATGGACAACCGATCGATGCGGCTGAATTTCGAGATTACCGCCATCACCACAGCACCGCACTTCATCCGCAGTGTGGAATCCATGCTGGAACAGGATCTGGACAGTTCCCGCCTGATGACCGAAAGCGACTACAAGGAGCGCTCAATCCTGTTCCGACTGGCTTGCCGGGCGGTGAGGCTGCTGGCGCCCTTGCTGTAGATCGGCCGGCCACTGGCTCCGGAATACCCGATGTGCGACTATGCCAAAACGATTCAGCCAGTACGCAGTAGCGACAGATCACCATGAATGCCTTCAAACCCAGAGAAACACTGACCGAACAGGTCGCCCGCCACATCGAGAATCTGATTGCCTTTGGCCAGCTTCGATCCGGAGAACGGATCTACGAGGGCGCCATGGCCAAGCAGATGGACGTCAGCCACGGTTCCATCCGGGAAGGGCTGTTGCTGCTGGAAAAGCGGCACCTGGTCCGTAATGTTCCCCGCAAGGGTGCGTTCGTGACACCGCTGGATGAGTACTTCGTTCGAAGCCTTTATGAAACCCTGGAACTTTACCTCACCCATACCGGGCGCAAGCTGGTGCGCAACTGGCAGCCTGATGATATGGCCAGGCTGGAAAGCCTCTACAACCAGATGCAGGCCTGCTACGGGAAAAACGATCTGATGGCGTTTCTGGAACTGGGGATTGAGTACACCAAGGCGTCGCTGGCATATGCCGATAACTATTTCATTGTCTCGGCCATTGATGACCTCTGGCCGTCAGCAAAGCGTTGTGCCTTCGTCGCCTTTCGGCAAGGGGGCAATCGGGTGCTTGAGGACAACCTGTCGCACATGGAGCAGTCCATCAAAGCCATCAAGGACCGGGATGAGGAGCGCCTGGCGGATATCCTGCACCGCTTCGCCCTGCAGCAGTGCCACCAGGTACTGGAGGCCATCGACCAGACCGGAGGCAAGACTGCGTGATGGTCGTCAGTAGAAAAGCTGCGTGAACGAGAAGCCAATATTCAGGTAGGCCGTCCAGTTATCTTCATTGTTGTAGGCCGCCGCCAGTTGCACCGGGCCCAGGAAAGTGTCCACGCCGGCGAACACACTGGAGGATTTCACCGAGCTGTCCCAGCTTGCCGCATCCAGCGAGGGCCAGGCATTGCCCGCCTCGAATCCGGCGCCCACAAACCAGGGCAGCAGTGGCCCGCCAAAGCTCTGGCTGGCGTAGGCGGAGACCATCAGGGCATTGTCACCGGTAATTTCACCCGGCGCGTAAGCGGACAGACGCCGGAACCCGCCCAGGCGGACTGCGTTTTCAATGCCGGGCGTGCCCCGTGTTACGGCATGGGCGTACAGTAGCCCGGTCAACGTCAGGCCCTTCCAGCTCTCGGTGCCCAGCGCCAGGCCAGTTACCGAATCAAACTCCCGGTCTGACCCCAACCCCTCACGCTCGAAACGCCCCCGAACGCCGGCAAAACCACCGGCACGGGGGAAGAACGTATCATCCAGCGAGTCATGGACCAGTTGCAGGGCTATACCGCCCTGATGCACGGAGCCCTCAGGGGCCACCGGCTGGCCGATCTGTTCATCCACCGTGGCATAGCCCCGGGCATAGATCAGGCGGATTTCAGCATTACCGCCAATCTCCATACCCAGTGCCAGATCCGCTTGTCGGAAGGTCACGTCCACCTCCGCAATGCGGGTGCCGGCGGCATCGAACAGGCTGAACGTATCCCGGGAATACTCGCCGCCAAGGACGAGGAATCTCTCATAGCCGTAATCCAGAGGCTGATACCATTGGCTGCGAACCCAGGGCTCGGTGCCCAGCTGAACACCGGTCTGCCACTCCCCACCCAGTTCATTCAACTCGGTAATGCGCAGAGAGGAGGCGAGATTGAACCGGGTTTCCCCGTCAAAGTTGTCCTCATAGTTGAGGCCGAAGGACAGGTAATTCGGACCCCAGCTCTTTTCCTGAACGCGCACGGTCAGAATGGTGCCTTCGGGTGCTGACGAGATTGAGTAGGACACGATCTCGTAATAGCCGAGGCCATAGATCCGTTTGAGATCGGCTTCCAACTGCTCAGTATCCAGGGGCTCGCCGGTTCTCTGCCGGATTCGTTCCCTGAGAAAATCAGATCGGAAGCGGGCCAGCCGAAGGCTGTCTTCGATCTCGATACGTGAAACGATGTTTGCTCCGTCGTCCCGCGCCGCCACATTGTCCCGCCAGGCGGCCCACGCCTTGCGGGTTACCGACAGAGGCCGCAGCTCGACACCGTGTTCCCTGGCGGCACTGGCGCCCAGCTCAAACAGTACCGGCGCATCATAAAAATCGGCGGAGGTGTAGCCTTCCAGATCGGGACGTATCAGCACATCGCCATCGGCAAGCAGGTCCAGTTGCTGATCGGTATTTCGTCGGGTCATGATGGTGGTGAGCTGCCCGACCACAGAGAACGCCCCACCCAGTTCGTCCGCTTCCATGAGGCTGTCGGTGATATCAACGGCAATAATGACGTCAGCGCCCAACTCCCGGGCAACGCTCACCGGCAGGTTGTTGGCAACGCCGCCATCCACCAGCAACCGCCCCTCCCGTTCGACCGGCGCATAAACGCCCGGGATACTCATGCTGGCCCGAATGGCCTCGGACAGGTTGCCGTCACCGATAACCACCGGCTCACCGGTCTCCAGGTCTGTGGCAACGGCCCGGAAGGGAATCGGCAAGCGGTCGAAATCCTCGACCAGCGCGGCGTTGCGGGTCAGCTCGTTGAGAATAAAGCCAAGGTTCTGGCCGGCGATGAGCCCACCGCCCAGGTGCAAACCGTCGGCACGCACCCCGATACCCGGAACCACCGGAAAACGCCAGTCATCCTGTTTGCGACGCACCGGTTTGTAGACCCGGCCAGGATCGTCGCGAAAGCTCGACAGCCAGTCCATCTCAATAAAGCGCTGCTCGATGTCACTGACCGGCATGCCACTGGCGTATAGGGCACCCACCGCGGAACCCGCGCTGGTGCCGACCACCAGATCAACGGGAATCCGCATTTCCTCCAGCACCCTCAGCACGCCGACATGGGCCATACCCTTGGCGCCACCACCACTGAGAACCAGGCCGACCCGGGGGCGCTCCTCGGCCGGAGCCAGAGGCGCCAGAAGAAACAGGGCCGCGGTCAGCAGCCAGGGCGCAATCCGGGCCCAACGGTTGCGCTGATTCACAACTGGCTCATTTCCGCTCGGAGGAGTCGTCGTCCGCCAGCGATAGGTGGGACACATCCGGTATCATGGGCGGCGGCAGGTCACGCTCCACGCCCAGATCACTGCCGGGCGGAGCCAGACTCCACTCATCCAGATGCTGGA
>PYVH01000086.1 GCA_003030785.1 Marinobacter sp. B9-2
GAGTTGAAGAACGCGAAGATGGGTACCACGCCGAGCGCCACCCACGGCTGAAGCGCCTGTTCCGCATCTTTCAGCGGCGAGAAAGAGCGGCCGCCCTGCCTGGCCCGCATGGGAATCGCCAGGCCTATGGCCACCCCGGCCAGCGTCGCATGAACACCGGACTTGAGCACGGCGACCCAGAGAAACACACCCACGACGACGTAAGCCCCGGTACGGGTGACCTTGAAGACATTGAGCGCCACCAGGGCCGCAATCCCCAGGGCCGCCAGCACCAGCGATGTTGTGGCGAGCTGCTCGGTATAGAACAACGCGATGATGACGATTGCCCCCAGGTCATCGAAGATCGCCACCGCTGTCAGGAACACCTTGAGCGAGACCGGCACACGTGGGCCAAGCAGCACGAGCACGGTCA
The DNA here is from genome assembly GCA_003030785.1 of Marinobacter sp. B9-2. Lineage (GTDB taxonomy): Bacteria > Pseudomonadota > Gammaproteobacteria > Pseudomonadales > Oleiphilaceae > Marinobacter. The sequence goes on from PYVH01000086.1 coordinate 413, forward strand.
ACGCCAGCACCGCGTCGGTAGCGGCGGGAATCGCCCAGCCGCGCATGGCCTCCGGATCGCCGGCGTTGAACACTGTATAGATCAGCGCCGGGACAGCCATGCCGCCGAGGGCGGCGAAACCGGGTGTGGCAATCGCCTTGGGTGTCGCCAGTTGTCCTTCCAGCACCTCGCGTTTCAGCTCCAGGGCAATGAGCAGGAAAAAAAACACCATCAGCCCATCATTGATCCAGAGGATGATGGGCTTGTCGATGGCAAACTCACCGACGCGCAAGGACACCGGTAAATGGTGGATAATGTCATACCAGGCTTGCGCGGGCGAATTGTCGATCAGCAGCGCAAGCAGCATTGCTGCGAGCGTCGTCAGGCCTGCGATGAGCTGCAGGCGCGACAGAGCCCCGGAGCTCACCCCGGATTCCCCTCAAAACTTGTCATAGTTGCAGCACTTTCAGTACTTGCCGAGGCGGAGCCGGACCGGAACGTGCGGATGCCCTCCAGCCGCGTGCGCTTGAGCAGCAGGGCATTCACCGCCACCAGTGCCGAGCTGCCGGACATGGCGATCGCCGCCACCGTGGGACTCAGCACCAGTGGATAGAATACGCCCGCCGCCGCCGGGAAGGCGACAACATTGTAGGCCACGGCCCAGAACAGGTTCTGGTGCATCTTGCGCAGGGTGGCGCGCGACAGCTCAATGGCCCCGAGCACGTCGTAGGGATCGCTCTTCATCAACACCACATCGGCACTTTCCATGGCCACGTCGGTGCCGGCGCCGATGGCAAAACCCACCTCCGCCTGGGTCAGTGCCGGGGCGTCATTGACGCCGTCGCCCACCATGCCAACCTTCTTGCCCTGAGCCTGGAGCTCCTTGATTTTGTCCGCCTTTTGCCCCGGCAGTACATCGGCGATCACCGTGCCGATGCCCAACTCCCCGGCGATGCGCTCGGCGGTGGCCTGGTTGTCGCCGGTGAGCATGGCCACCTCCACGCCGCGTTCCCGCATCTTCCTGACCATCGCCGCAGCGGTGGGTCTCGGCGCATCCGCAATGGCAATGAGGCCGACCAGTTTCCCATCCCGGGCAACATGCACCGCGGTTTGCCCCGCACTCTGAAGACGAGCCGCCTCGTCCTTCAGGCTCGCCATATCGACCGTTTCTTCGTCCATCAGCCGGCGGTTGCCGAGCAGGACGGTCTTGCCGCCAACCTCGGCCCGGGCACCCTTGCCCTCGATGTTGGTGAAGCCGGTCAGCGGTTCGAGTTGCAATCCTTCGGCCCGCCTCTGAATGGCCTGGGCCAGGGGGTGGTCCGAACCCTGCTCCACGGTTCCAGCCAGAGCGAGGAGCGCCTCCTCGGTGCTGTCCGCCGCCACGACGACTTCGACCACCTGGGGCTCGCCCAGGGTCAGGGTGCCGGTCTTGTCGAACACCACGATATCCAGCCGGGTGGCATCCTCAAGTGCCGAGGCGTTCTTGAACAGAATGCCGTTCTTGGCGCCCAGGCCGGTGCCTACCATCACCGCCATGGGCGTGGCAAGACCCAGGGCGTCCGGGCAGGCGATGACGAACACAGTGATGGTCAGGGTCACGGCGAATAGCAGCGTCTGGCCGAGCAACCAGAACCAGACGGCGAAGGTGAGCAGGCCAACTACAATGGCGATCACCACCAACCACTGGGAGGCCTTGTCCGCCAGCAGCTGTGCCGGCGCCTTGGAATTCTGCGCCTCCTGCACCAGCTTGACAATCTGCGCCAGGGCCGTGTCGGAACCCACCTTGGTGGCGCGATACCTGAAGCTGCCACTCTTGTTGATGGTGGCACCGATCACCGTATCGCCAGGTTTCTTCTCCACTGGCATGGACTCGCCGGTGAGCATGGACTCATCCACCTGGGACTCGCCCTCCAGTACCTCGCCGTCCACCGGGATCTTGTTGCCGGGGCGGATCACGACGATGTCGTCCTTCAATACCTCGGCCGTGGGAATCTCCTGTTCCTGGCCATCACGCAGCACCGTCGCCTTGGGTGGTGCCAGGTCCATCAACGACCGGATGGCGTCCGAGGCCCCGGCGCGGGCGCGCATCTCCAGCCAGTGGCCAAGCAGGATGAACACCAGCAGCACCGCCACCGCCTCGAAAAATTGCACACCCGGGAAAAAGAGCGTGGAACCGATGCTGAACAGGTAGCCGGTGCCCACCGACAGCACCACCAGCACCGCCATGTTGAGCACGCCATTTTTCAGCGCGCGCCAGGCGGCAACAAAGAATGGCCAGCTTGGCCAGAGCACCGCGATGCTTGCGAGAATTAACAGCCAGAGGTCAAGCCGCAGCCCGAAGGGCGGCGCCGGCGGGTCGAACAGCCCGCCCATGGGGGAATAAATAAAAATCGGTATGGTGAAGATCAGGCAAACCCAGAAACGGTTGCGCATGTCGCGCACCATCGCCTGCATGCCCATGCCTCCGCCGTGACCCATCTCTTCGGCCATCTCGTCCTTGGCGCCGGTATGCTGGCCGTGTTCAGCAGGGTGGGCCCCATTGTCGTGGGCGGCGGCAGCATGGGAGGTATGGGCATGGCCACGCACCGCCTTATCCCCCGCCTCCCCCGACTGGTCCCGCCGGTCGCATACATGCCTGGGTAACTGTTCTCCGGAACAGTGATAGCCGCACTCGTGTATCCGGGCCTTGATGGCCTCAAGATCGACCTTGACCTCATCGTAAGTGACCGTCGCGCTGCCGGCCACATAGTTGACCTCGGCTTTCTTGACGCCAGGCAACCTCAACAACTGCTTCTCCACGCCCTGGGCACTCAGTGCCGATAACAGACCGCCGACTTCCAGTGTGCTGGTCTTCATGGTTTGCCTCCTGCGGCATATTTGTGGGGGATCCTGTAACTTTGCAACATGTGCCTGTAAGCAGCCCGTTCGAAGGCCATTGCGTCCTTCAGGTGCAACTGACTCATGCGGCCACGGATATCGCCGAGCGAGTCAATGCCGCGTGCGGACAGCAAGGCGGTCAAGCCGTCGATGAGAGTCCGCATATGTTCGGGGCCGTGGCGCAGCAAGGCGGCGGTGGTCATGACCACGTCCGCACCGGCCAGCAGATATTTGAACACATCTTCCGCCGACTCCACCCCGGTGCTGGCAGCCAGGGCCGCCGGAATACGTCCATGGAGCACGGCAACCCACAACAGTGGCAGCCGCATCTCCGCCGGCGTGCTGAGCTCAAGATCCAGCGACAGCCGTAGCGTCGCGACATCGATGTCGGGTGGGTAGATCCGGTTAAACAGTACCAATGCGTCCGCACCGGCCTCGGCGAGCGCCCGGGCCATCGCCCCCGGCGCACTGAAGCAGGGGCCGATCTTGACCGCAACCGGGATCGTAACCGCCCCCTTCACCGCCGCCAGGATGTCGAGATGGCGCTGCTCGACGTCGCGACCTGCCATCGCCAGATCGGTCGGGACAAAGTAGATATTGAGCTCTATCGCATCGGCGCCGGCGTCCTGCAGCCCGCGCGCATAGTCGAGCCAGCCGGACTGCGAGACACAGTTCAGACTGGCAATCACCGGGATGCCGAGCGCCTCCTTGGCTCGGCGCACCATGTCGAGATAACGCTCCGGCCCAAAGCCGCAGCCACCGTGGCCCGGAAAAAAGCTCAGTGCCTCGGCGCATCCGTCCGCCGTCCCTTCGGTGCGATGTTCAAACTCATCCCGCTCCGCGAGAATCTGCTCCTCGAAGATCGACGGCAGCACGACGGCGCCGGCACCGGCATTTTCAAGCCGGCAGAGCTGGTCGAGATCGCCATTCAGCGGTGATGCCGAAGCGACCAGCGGATTGCGCAGGCGCAGCCCCATGTAATGGGTCGTCAAGTCCATAGGCCATTCTCCATCTTTGGGTTATCCCTGTTCCAGAATGCAAGTATTCACGACCGTTGTGTCACCGTTATGTCACCCTTGTGTCACACCGGGCTCGTCGATGACCGGATGGAAACACTGGCTACCGCGACTGGCCAGTTCCTCGTACTGCCGATATTTCTCGGTCACGACCTGCTGTGCCTTGGCCAGCAGCGCCTCGGCCGCGTCCGGATCCGTATGGGCAAGCGCCCGGTAGCGCAATTCGTTGTAGGCGTACGCCTTGAACGGGATTGTCGGTCGTGGTGAGTCGAGCCGGAATGGCCGTTCGCCAATGGTGTGCATGGCCGGGTTGAAACGGAACAGCGGCCAGTAGCCGCTCGCGGTCGCCAGATCCTGCTGCTGCATACCGTGGCGCAGATCAAAGCCGTGCGCGATGCAGTGGCTGTACGCGATGATCAACGACGGGCCAGGCCAGGCCTCGGCCTCGCGGAAGGCAAGTAGCGTGTGCTGAGGATTGGCGCCCATCGCCACCTGCGCGACATAGACGTCGCCGTAGGCGATTGCCTGTAATGCCAGATCCTTGCGGGCCACGCGCTTGCCGCCGGCGGCAAACTTGGCGACCGCGCCGAGCGGCGTCGCCTTGGACGCCTGGCCGCCGGTATTGGAGTAAACCTCGGTGTCCAGCACCAGCACGTTGACGTCGCGACCACTCGCCAGCACCTGATCGAGTCCGCCGAAACCGATATCATAAGCCCAGCCGTCGCCGCCAACGATCCAGACACTGCGGCGCAGAAGATGGTCGACAACCGATGACAGGTCGGCGGCGGTTTCGTCATCCAGAGTGGCAAGCGTGCGCTTCAGCTCTTCGATACGGCTGCGCTGGGCGCGGAGCTCGGATTCGCGCAGTTGCGGCGCATCGAGGATCGAACGGGCGAGTTCCTCACCCACTTTCGGCGCCAACCGGCGCAACAACGTTCTCGCCAGCTCGAGGTGCTGATCGGCGGCAAGACGGAATCCCAGCCCGAACTCGGCGTTGTCTTCAAACAGGGAGTTCGACCAGGCCGGCCCCCGTCCGCCCTCGTCCCTGGTCCAGGGCGTGACCGGCAGGTTGCCACCGTAGATCGACGAACAGCCGGTGGCATTGGCGATCTGCAGGCGGTCGCCGAAGAGTTGCGACAGGAGTTTGAGGTAGGGTGTCTCGCCGCAGCCGCCGCAGGCGCCGGAGAACTCGAACAGCGGCTGCAGAAACTGAACACCACGGACGTTGGCGAAATCGATGCGCGCGCGGTCATTCACCGGCAGCGCCTCAAAGAAGGCGATGCTTTCGCGCGAGCTTTCGAGGATCGGCGCCTTGGGCCCAAGGTTGATTGCCTTCACCCCGGGGTTGAGCGGGCTGTGCGCCGGGCAGACCTCGACACAGATACCGCAGCCCGTGCAGTCTTCGACGTAGACCTCCAGCGAGAAGCGGACATCGGGATTGCCGCGTGAATTGACCGGTGCCGACTTGAAGTCAGCCGGCGCACCGTCCAGCTCGCTCTGGCCATAGTACTTCGACCGGATCACGCTGTGCGGGCAGGCAAAGCCGCACTGGCCGCACTGAATGCACAAGTCCGGCTCCCACACCGCCACATCATCGGAAATGTTGCGCTTCTCGAACGCCGCGGTGCCGGACGGGAAGGTGCCGTCGGCGGGCAACTGACCGACGCGGAGCTCGTCGCCCAGGCCGAGCATCATCATGGCGGTGACTTCATGCACGAATGGCGGCGCCCGGTCCGGCACGACCGGTGGCCGGTCGAACAGACTGGTCGCCGCGCCCGGAACGGCCACTTCGAACAACTGCGCCAGCGTCTGGTCCACGGCCGCGAAATTCTTTCGCACCACGTCGGCGCCCTTGACGCCATAGCTTTTCTCGATCGACTGCTTGATCCGTTGTATCGCCTCGTCACGGGGCAGCACCCCTGAGATGGCGAAAAAACAGGTTTGCAGCACGGTGTTGATACGCCCGCCCAGACCGGCATCGCGCGCGACTTTCGAGGCGTCGATCACATAAAAGCGCAGCTTCCTGTCCAGAATCTGCCGTTGCAGTGATCGCGGCAGGCTGTTCCATACCGAGTCCGGTCCATGGGGTGTGTTGAGCAGGAAGGTTCCGCCTTCGGCGGCCAGCCGCAGCACATCGATGCGATCAAGAAAACCTGCCTGGTGGCAGGCGATGAAGTTGGCCGATTCGATCAGGTACGGAGCGCGGATCGGCTGTTTTCCAAAACGCAAGTGTGAGACAGTCTGTGCGCCCGATTTGTGCGAATCGTAAACGAAATACCCCTGGGCGTAGCGCCCAGGCTCCGCGGCGAGGATTTTCACGCTGTTTTTGTTGGCACCGACTGTGCCGTCAGCACCCAGGCCATAGAAGAGCGCGCGTACCACGTCGTCGCGCTCAAGCGAGAATGCGGCGTCTACCGGCAGGCTGGTGTGAGCAACATCGTCCTCAATGCCGACCGTGAAGCCGTTCTTCGGTTCAGGCAGCTTCAGCTCGTCAAACACGGCCTTGACCTGGGCCGGGTTGAAGTTCTTTGAGCCCAGGCCGTAGCGCCCGCCGATCACCCGCGGCAGGACTGCGCGCGTGCCGTCGGTGACCGCCCGGGCCAGGGCCGCGACCACATCAAGATAGAGTGGCTCGCCGGGCGCCCCCGGCTCCTTGCTCCTGTCCAGCACCGCGATGGCACGGCAGGTCTCGGGCAAGGCGGCGAGGAAGTGCCCGACGGCGAACGGACGGTAGAGCCGCACCTGCAGCACGCCCACCCTCTCCCCGGCACGCCCCAGGAAATCAGAGGTCTCGCGCGCGGTTTCCGCCGCCGACCCCATCAGTACAATGACCCGCTCGGCGTCGGGTGCCCCCTCATACTCGAACAGGCGGTAGGCTCGGCCGGTGAGCGCAGCAAAGCGATCCATACTGGCCTGCACGATCTCCGGCACTCGCGCATAGTAAGGATTACAGGCCTCGCGCGCCTGGAAAAAGGTGTCGGGATTATGGGACGTGCCACGCACCACCGGATGTTCCGGCGTCAGGGCGCGCGCCCGGTGTGCGCGCACAAGGTCTTCGCGGATCATTGCCCGGATGTGCTCATCAGACACCAGACTCAGGTTGTTCACTTCGTGCGAGGTCCGGAAGCCGTCAAAGAAATGCAGGAAGGGAACCCGCGCCTCGAGCGTTGCCGCCTGCGTAACCAGCGCCATGTCGTGGGCCTCCTGCACCGAGCCGGAGGACAGCAGCGCAAAACCGGTCCCGCGGGCGGCCATGACATCGGAATGGTCACCAAAGATCGACAGCGCGGAGGTCGCCAGTGCGCGGGCCGCCACATGAAATACGGTCGGGGTCAGCTCGCCCGCGATCTTGTACATGTTCGGCAGCATCAGCATCAGCCCCTGGGAGGCCGTGAAGGTGGTCGTCATGGCGCCCGACTGCAGCGCGCCGTGAACAGCGCCGGCGGCACCGCCCTCGCTCTGCATTTCCTGCACCACAGGAACGCTGCCCCAAAGGTTGGTCATCCCCCGGGCCGCCCACTCGTCCGCCAGCTCCGCCATGGACGAGGCAGGGGTGATGGGATAAATCGCACACACTTCGTTAGTGCGATAGGCAACGCGGGCAACCGCGCTGTTGCCGTCCAGGGTCTCGGTCCGGAGTCTGTCGGTTTCGTGGTTCATTACTTGTCATCCTCCCGGACCGGTTCGGGAATTATGCTGATCGCGTGGGTTGGGCAGGTCTCGTAGCACACCTCACAGCCAGTGCACCGATCATAAAGAAAGCGATAGCGCCGGCCCGGCCCCAGCTTCTCGATCGCCTGCTCAGGGCAGGCAGCGTAACACTGATCGCACTCGAAACAGTTGCCGCAGGAAAGGCATCGTTGTGCCTCATAGCGCGCCTCGGTGCTGCCCAGCCCTGACAGTACCTCGGTGAAATTGCCGGCACGGGCCTCGACCGGTAGCACCTGCTGCGCCTTCGGTTCGGCGTCGCTGTAGATTGGCAGGTTCAGCATGTCGAACGTGGCGAGCCGGTGTTTCTCGGGGGGCTGGAAGCTGCCCCCGTGCAGCCAGGCATCAATGTGTCGTGCCGCTTTCTTGCCGTGCCCGACCGCGGCCGTCACACTCCGTTCGCCCGGCACCAGGTCGCCGCCGGCGAAAATTCCGGGGTGAGCGGTCATCATGTTTTCCGCAACCACGACCGTGCCGTCGGGCTGGAATTCGACCCCCGGGATCTTGCGGAGGAAGCCACTATCGCTCTGTTGCCCAAGGGCCAGCACGACCGCGTCTGCTTCGAGCGTCTCAAACTGGCCGGTCGGTTGCGGCCGCCCGTCCGGATCCAGCTCCATGCGCTCAACGCGCAGCGATGGCCCGGCGATTTCCTTGATGCTGGTGAGCCATTGAATCCTGACGCCCTCCTCAAGCGCCTCGTCCGCCTCAAAAGCATGGGCAGGCATGTGCGCCCGGTCGCGGTGGTAGACAATTACTGCCTCCTCGGCACCCAGGCGCTTCGCTGTGCGCGCGGCGTCCATCGCCGTGTTGCCGCCGCCATAAACCACCACTCGCCGGCCGAGCTGCAACTGCCCGCCGGCACCAACCTCACGCAGGAGTGTGACGGCATCGAGCACACGGGCAGCATCGCGCGCCGGAATGTCAACATGTTTCGAGGCATGCGCACCGATGGCGACGAACGCCGCATCGAAGCCACCCGACGTCTGCTCCGCAAGCAGGTCCTCAACCTTGTGACCGAGGACAATCTTGACGCCCATCGCCTCAATCCGCCTCACTTCCTGCATGAGCACCTCGCGCGGCAGCCTATAGGCGGGAATGCCGAAGTGCAGCATGCCACCGGGCTGCGAACCGGCGTCGCGGATCTCCACGGCATGCCCCAGCCGCGCGAGGTGATAGGCGGCCGAGAGTCCACTCGGTCCCGCGCCAACCACCAGCACGCGCTTGCCCGAGGCCGGCGCCTCGACTGGCAGTTGCCAGCCTTCCTGTGTGGCAAGGTCGCCCAGAAACCGCTCAACGGCGTGAATGGAGACCGCGCTGTCGAGTGCGCCGCGGTTGCATCGGGTTTCGCACGGGTGATAGCAGACCCGCCCGTGGATCGCCGGAAAGGGGTTGTCCCGGGTAAGAGTGAGCCAGGCTTCACGGTAGCGGCCCGAACGCACCTGCTCGAGCCAACCCTGGATGTTCTCGCCAGCCGGGCAGGCCTGGTTGCAGGGCGGCAAAAGGTCCTCGTAGACGGGCCGCCGCGTACGTGTCGGCCCGGTGCCCCGCTCGGCAAGAAGGTCTATGAGCGGTGTCACGTCGGCGGGAGGCTCAATCATTTTGCCTCCCGCCGGGCGTTGAAGCGGCGATAAAGCCAGTTGTAGATCGGGCAGAACACCAGCCCCGCATAGGCGCCGTATAGAAAACTCTCAACCAAGCCTAGCAGGAATCCCCACCAGGTCAGCCACTTGAATCCCGGCAATACCTGCTCAAGAAACGCATGCATATGCAGGCTTTGGGGCGTTACCAGTCCATAGATAACGCAGACGATGAAGCTGACCGCTGCGAACAACCCCAGCGCCCAGGTAACCAGTTTCGTGTTAAGCATGTTCCACTCCCATCAATGGCGATGACCCGAGGGTCGGTCCTGATTGCCGTCCGGTTTGTCCGGCTTGTCCGTCTTGTCGGACGCGCCATGTCCGCCGTGCCCGCCTCCGCCGTGACCACCATGCCCACCGTGACCGAACATGTGCATGGCCACGAACAGGATGCCGATAACCACCCAGAACCAGTTTTCCGCTAACCATTCCATATAACCCTCCTCCGTCTGCGGTTGCGCCCGACTGCCATTGTGTGATCTCCGGAGCGGGCATGCATCTCCAGCGAGATAAGCAAACCACAGTCACCTGAGTTCAACCTGAATTATTGGAGCGAACCGGATCGGGATTTGACCTCAATCAAGTCAGGAATGGGGAACTTTCTGCGGACAATCGAGTAGGAGGGGGAGTTACCTCCCCCGTCCTCTCACACCACCGGGCATACG
>PYVH01000087.1:0-533 GCA_003030785.1 Marinobacter sp. B9-2
CCCCCCCCCTCTTCCGCGCCGTTTGGCAGCAGGTCGATCAGGTAGCGGATCAGACGGTCACGGGCGTTCTGCACGGTCATGATTTCCAGGTCGTGGAACCGGGAAACCGCGCGTTTGGCGTAATGCCGCAGGGCTGCCTGGGCGTATTTCGGGTTGCTTTCCACCGTGTCCTGGTAGGCCTTGACGGGGATCATCAGAACTTCGCTGGATTTCAGGGCCTCGGCATAGCAGGCATACCGGGGCGGATCGGCGTAGATCATGACTTCGGCGAAGCAGTCGCCGGGGGCGATGCTGTCGAGGGTCCGGTCGATGCCAGAGGAGTCCAGGCGGTAAAGACGCAGGCGGCCGGAGATCACGAAGAAGAAATGGTGCGCCGGCATGTCCTGGCGGTAAAGCAGCTGGTGATGGCCAAGGCGGATTCTTCGGGATTGCTGGATCAGGTGCTGCAGGTCTTTGCCATTAAGTTCCGAGAACAGTGGATGGCTGCGCAGGGCCTGGAGGCCGTCTTCGTCGTCAAAGGGTTTGTTGATGGC
>PYVH01000087.1:543-10271 GCA_003030785.1 Marinobacter sp. B9-2
CGAGCACGGGTTTGGTGTAGCGGGTTTCGGCCGTTTGGGTCAGTGCCATTGGTGTATCCTCTCTGCATATTCATGCATGCGAAATCATGATTTAAATAGTAGAAGGATACTGGGGGAAAATCGCTCCCCCCATGGGGGTAGTCGGGGGGTTATTCGGGAGTAATTGATCTAACTCAAAGTGTTTTTTTGCTAACTAATTTGAGTCGAAAAGGCTACCGCTAGGTCTGGCGCCTGGCGCACTGAACATCGAGTACAGACTGGCAGGAACCCCCTTTCCAAAACACGCTCCTTGCGGCACATCCATGTGGCGCTTGGCTGCAGCCATCCATGGCTGCAGACAGTTTTGGGAAGGGTATTCCCGCCAGGCTCCCGATCTTTGATTGCGCACGTTTACTGCATTAGGGGCGAGTCCGGGAGTTCGAGATCTACACCTTCTACTCCGGTTTCCGCTGCAAGTACCTGCAGGTACTGGCGGAATGCCCGTCTTGTGACGCTTTCGCTCAGGTACTGCCGGATCTGGGGTTTTACGTGCTCATACGGAAGCTGCTGGCCGTCGATGCGCTGGTCAACGCGGACAATGTGCCAGCCGTAACGGGTTTCGATCAGTTCCGGGTTGAGTCCTTCCTGGAGTGCAAGAACCGGGCGTTCGAATTCGTCGACGGTCTGGCCTTTGCTGATCTGGCCGAGGCTGCCACCCTGGTGTCTGGATTCGCAGGCGGAGTATTGTTTGGCCAGTTCGGCGAACTGGGAGCGGCCGTCGATGAGGGACGACAGTAACTGTTGGCCGGCTTCTTCCTGGCGGATGCGTTCCTGGACGTCGTCCGGGGCAGCAGCGAGGAGGATGTGGCTGACGGCCATCAGTGTTGGGCTGCGGAAGCGGGCCGGGTTGGCGTTATAGAAGCGTTCGCAGTCCTGTTCGGTGGGGTCCGGGACGTTGAGTTCGAGTTCCAGTACCCGGGCAATGCGGTCTTCCTCGTCGGCGATGTCGTCGAGCTTGAGGCGGCTGGCCTGTTGCAGGAGGAGCTCGCGGATGACGAGGCTTCTGGCAGCGTCGTGCCAGGCTTCGGCCACTTCTTCGGCCGGGTGGTGCTGCATTTCCCGGGCGATGTCGTCTTCGCCGATGAGGGTTTCACCCACGGTGACCGGCGGGAACTGGTTTCTGGGCTTTTCGGCGTCGCCGACGGGGATGAGTTGCATAGCAATAACCTCAGTAAACATGGGGTCAGACGAACGCTTTCATCTGACCCCGTTTTCATTTGCATCAAGCGCGCTTGCGAACCACCTGGTACTTCCGACCGAAATACTCCACCGGCACGCTGAGCATGTGCACCAGGCGGGTGAACGGGAAGAGTACGAAGATGGTCAGGCCCAGGAAGATGTGGGTCTTGTAGATCCAGTGCACGTCGGCAATGTAGCCGGCCACGCCGCCCTGAAGGGTGACAACACCCTGGGCCCAGGCAGAGAACTTGAGCATGGTGCTACCGTCCAGGTGACCCATGGTGGGCAGGATGGTGAGCATGCCCAGGACCAGCTGGACCACCAGGATGATAATGATCATGTTGTCGGCGAAGGTGCTGCTGGCCTTGATACGTGGATCAGTCAGACGACGCCAGGCGAGCATAGCGCCGCCGATAATCGCCATCACGCCTGCGATTCCGCCAACCACGATCGCCATCACCTGCTTGGTGCCGGGGGTCATGAACGGCTCGTAGAGCGCGTGCGGTGTCAGCAGGCCCACCAGGTGACCGAAGAAGATCACCAGTACGCCGACATGGAACAGCACGCTGGCCATCACCATGTTTTTCTTGCGCAGCATCTGGCTGGAATGGGCTTTCCAGGTGAACTGGCCCTGGTCATAGCGAGCCCAGGTACCAATCACGAGGATCGCGATAGCAATGTAGGGATAAACCCCGAACAGTAGTGTATTGAGATAGGACATCATTTCCGTTTCCTCCTGCGCCCTCAGGCGCGCCCTGCCTGACGGGGTGTTGCGTCCGTCATCAGCTGATCACTCAGGTGAATGGTCTGGGTCTGTTCCAGTTCCCGGCGGCGTTGGCCTACAACACTGCCGGTACTGCAGGAGCTGCCCTGATCATCAACAAACTTCACCATTTCCTCTTCCCAGACTTTGTCCAGAGCCTCCGGGGTGTCGTCGCGCTCTTCCGAGGCGACGATCTGAGCCAGCTCCTGGCGGTTTGCCGCACGCCCGGAGAGAGTCAGCAGCGAATCCATCACCACGTGATAGAAGCTTTCCCGCTGGTACAGACGCTCACCCAGCAAGCCCAGGATATGGTGGATGTCCTCCAGCCAGTTCCGGATCTCGTCCCAGGGGCGGGTGGAGAGGTATTCCAGGAACAGCGGCAGGTAATCCGGCAGTTCCCTGGCATCGATTTCCAGACCGTTGCTGCGGTATTCCTCCATCAGGTCCACCATGGCCTGACCACGGTCGCGGGATTCCCCGTGCACGTGTTCGAACAGCAGCAGCGACGTGGCCCTGCCTTTGTCGAACATGCCAACGTAGTTCTCCTGCATGTCCAGCAGGTCGCCATCGCAGACCATTTCCACACAGCGCAGCAGTTGCTCCTTGTTCTGCCTCGGCAGCCGGCTGTCCTCAAGGACAGCGGCAATGAGGGCATCTTTGGAGGCCTGGAGTTCTTCGGTCGGGTACTCAAGTACCCGTGCCAGTACTTTTAAAAGTTGCATCGCGGCCTCCTTATTCCTGCAGCTGTTTCGGGTCAACCTGCTTCACGGTCGACAACTTCTGGACCATGCTGGTGGTCTGTTTGCGGCCACCGAACATGTTGAACTTGCTGTCGCCGTTGCAGCCTTCACCGAAGCTGAAGCCGCAACCGTTGCGCTCGCCATGGGCGGTGGCATCGGGGAAGGCTTCTTTCGCCAGCTCGCGGTGGCTGGTGGGAATCACGAAGCGGTCCTCGTAGTTGGCGATGGCCAGGTAGCGGTACATCTCGTCCGCCTGGGCCTTGGTCAGACCGGCTTCTTCAAGGGCGCGCAGGTCTTCCTTGCCTTCAACGGTCTCGGCACGCTTGTACAGACGCATGGCCATGATCCGCTTGAGAGCCCGGACAATCGGCTTCTCGTCACCAGCTGTAAGCAGGTTGGCCAGATACTTCACCGGGATCCGCAAGCTTTCGATCTTCGGCAGTATGCCGTCGAATTCGACCTTGCCGGCTTCCGCCGCGGACTGGATCGGGCTCAGGGGCGGCACGTACCAGACCATGGGCAGGGTGCGGTATTCCGGGTGCAGCGGCAGGGCCAGTTTCCAGTCCACCGCCATCTTGTACACCGGGCTCTGCTGGGCGGCTTCGATCACGTTCATCGGGATGCCATCTTTCTTCGCCTGCTCGATCACTTTCGGGTCGAACGGGTCCAGGAAGATTTCCAGCTGCTTTTCATAGAGTTCATGCTCGCCCGGGGCGCTGGCCACTTCCTCGATGCGGTCTGCGTCGTACAGCAGCACACCGAGGTAGCGAATCCGGCCAACACAGGTCTCGGAGCAAACGGTAGGCATGCCGGCTTCGATCCGCGGGTAGCAGAAAATGCACTTCTCGGACTTGCCGGTTTTCCAGTTGAAGTAGATCTTCTTGTACGGGCAGCCGGAGACACACATCCGCCAGCCACGACACTTGTCCTGGTCGATCAGCACGATGCCGTCTTCCTCACGCTTGTAGATGGCGCCGCTGGGGCAGCTGGCCACACAGGTGGGGTTCAGGCAGTGCTCGCACAGCCGCGGCAGGTACATCATGAAGGTATTTTCGAACTGGCCGTAGATGTCCGCCTGCACCTGGTCAAAGTTCTTGTCCTTGCGGCGCTTGGCGAACTCGGTACCGAGAATCTCTTCCCAGTTCGGGCCCCATTCGATTTTCTGCATCCGCTGGCCGGAGATCAGCGAGCGTGGCCGTGCCACCGGCTGGTGCTTCATGTCGCCGGCGGTATGCAGGTGCTGATAATCGAAATCGAACGGCTCGTAGTAGTCGTCGATCTGGGGCAGGTCCGGGTTGGCGAAGATGTTCGCCAGGATCCGGAAACGGCCACCGATTTTCGGGCGGATCTTGCCGGAGCTGTCACGCATCCAGCCACCCTTCCACTTGTCCTGGTTCTCCCATTCTTTGGGGTAGCCGATACCGGGCTTGGTCTCGACGTTGTTAAACCAGGCGTATTCCATGCCTTCACGGCTGGTCCATACGTTTTTGCAGGTCACTGAACAGGTGTGGCAACCAATGCACTTGTCCAGGTTCAGCACCATGCCGACTTGGGAACGGATTTTCATTTTACAGCCTCCTGAACAGTGTCATTGCCTTCACCGTCGAGCCAGTCGACGTTGTGCATCTTGCGAACCACCACGAATTCGTCGCGGTTGGAGCCTACGGTGCCGTAGTAGTTGAAACCATAGGAATACTGGGCGTAGCCGCCGATCATGTGGGTCGGCTTCGGGCACACCCGGGTGACCGAGTTGTGGATACCGCCCCGTGTACCGGTGATTTCCGACCCCGGAATGTTCACGATCCGCTCCTGGGCGTGGTACATCATGACCATGCCCGGCATCACCCGCTGGCTCACCACTGCCCGGGCCGCAATGGCACCGTTGGCGTTGAACAGTTCGATCCAGTCGTTGTCCTCAATGGCCATCTCTTTGGCGTCGTCTTCGCTCAGCCAGACGATGGGGCCACCGCGGGACAGGGTCAGCATCAGCAGGTTGTCGCTGTAGGTGCTGTGGATACCCCACTTCTGGTGCGGCGTGATCCAGTTCAGCGCTTTTTCCGGGTTACCGTTGCTGCGCTGATTGATCATGTGGCTCACGGTTTTGGTGTTGATCGGCGGGCGATACACCAGCAGGCTCTCACCGAAGGCGCGCATCCACTCGTGGTCCTGGTAGAACTGCTGACGACCGGTCAGGGTGCGCCAGGGAATCAGCTCATGGACGTTGGTGTAACCGGCGTTGTAGGACACGTGCTCGTCTTCCAGACCAGACCAGGTGGGGCTGGAAATGATCTTGCGCGGCTGCGCCACGATGTCCCGGAAGCGGATTTTTTCCTCTTCCTTGTTCTTCGCCAGGTGGGTGTGGTCCAGACCGGTCATTTCCGACAGCGCAGCCCAGGCTTTCACAGCAACCTGGCCATTGGTTTCAGGCGCCAGGGTCAGAATCACTTCTGCGGCGTCGATGGCGCTTTCAATCTTCGGCCGGCCAGCGTTAGCGCCGTCGATATGGGTGTAGTTCAGTTCCTTGAGGAAGTTGACTTCCTTCTCGGTGTTCCAGTTGATGCCCTTGCCACCGTTACCCAGCTTGTCCATCAGTGGGCCAAGGGAGGTAAAGCGCGCGTAGGTGCTCGGGTAATCCCGCTCAACGGTGATGAAGTTGGGCGCGGTCTTGCCCGGGATCAGGTCGCACTCGCCCCGCTTCCAGTCCTTCACATCGAACGGCTGGCCCAGCTCGGCCGGCGCGTCGTGCAGCAGCGGCAGAGTCACTACATCTTTCTCGACACCCAGGTGGCCCTCGGTAGCCTTGGAGAATGCCTTGGCAATGCCCTTGTAGATATCCCAGTCACTGCGCGCTTCCCAGGCCGGATCGGTAGCGGCGGTCAGCGGGTGGATGAACGGGTGCATGTCCGAGGTGTTCAGATCGTTCTTCTCGTACCAGGTGGCCGTCGGCAGAACGATGTCTGAATACAGACAGGTGGTGGACATGCGGAAGTCCAGGGTTACCAGCAGGTCGAGCTTGCCTTCCGGCGCTTCGTCATGCCATTTGACCTCTTTCGGCTTGGCACCGCCCTCGTGGCCCAGATCCTTGCCCTGCAGACCGCTTCGGGTGCCCAACAGATACTTGAGCATGTACTCGTGGCCCTTGCCGGAAGATCCCAGCAGGTTGGAGCGCCAGATGAACAGGTTGCGCGGATGGTTCTGGGGCGCTTCCGGATCCTCACTGGCAAACGCCAGGGAACCGTCTTTCATGGACTGCGCCACATAGTCAGCCACTTCCATGCCGGCCTTCTCGGCTTCTGCGGCGATGCCCAGCGGGTTACGGTTCAGCTGCGGTGCAGACGGCAGCCAACCCATGCGCTCGGCACGCACGTTGTAATCAATCAGGCTGCCACCGAACTTGGACTTGTCTGCCAGCGGCGACAGGATCTCGTCGACACCCAGCTTCTCGTAACGCCACTGGCCAGAATGGGCGTAGAAGAAGGAGGTGGAGTTCATATGCCGGGGCGGACGCTGCCAGTCCAGGCCAAAGGCCAGGGGCTGCCAGCCGGTCTGCGGACGCAGTTTTTCCTGGCCAACGTAGTGGGCCCAGCCACCACCGCTCTGGCCGATACAACCACACATGATCAGCATGTTGATCAGGCCGCGGTAGTTCATGTCCATGTGGTACCAGTGGTTCATGCCGGCACCCACGATGACCATGGAACGGCCCTTGGTCTTGTCGGCGTTGTCGGCAAACTCACGGGCAATGCGGATCACTTTGTCGGCGGGGACGCCGGTGATCTTTTCCTGCCAGGCCGGGGTGTAGGGCTTCACTTCGTCATAGGAAGTGGCGCCGTCATCCTCGCCCAGACCACGGCTGATGCCGTAGTTGGCGACCATCAGGTCATAGACGGTAACCACGCGCCCTTCGGAGCCATCGGCCAGCTGCACCTTGCGGGTACCCAGCTTGTGCTTGAGCACGTCCTTGATTTCCACATGCTTGAAGTGGTCGTGCTCGATACCACCGAAGTACGGGAAGGCAACGTCCACAACGTCATCGTGCTTCTCGACCATGGACAGCTGCAGGTTGACGTCGGAGCCCTTGGCGGTCTGCTTCAGGTTCCACTTGCCCTTCTCACCCCAGCGATAGCCAATGGAGCCGTTCGGAGCGGTCAGCTCACCGGAGGCTTCATCAATGGCGATGGTTTTCCACTCCGGGTTGTTTTCTTCACCCAGACCGTCCACCAGGTCACTGGCGCGCAGGAAGCGGCCCGGCACGAAGCTGCCGTCATCCTTCTCTTCCAGCATGACCAGGTAAGGCATGTCGGTGTAGCGACGCACGTAGTCGGTGAAGTACTCACTGGGGTTGTCGACGTGGAACTCTTTCAGGATCACGTGGCCCATGGCCATGCCCAGAGCCGCATCGGTGCCCTGCTTGGGGTTCATCCACTCGTCGGACAGCTTGGAGACTTCGGCGTAATCCGGAGTAATGGCGACGGTCTTGGTGCCCTTGTAGCGAACTTCGGTAAAGAAGTGGGCGTCCGGGGTACGGGTCTGGGGTACGTTGGAGCCCCAGGCAATGATATAGCCGGAGTTGTACCAGTCTGCGGATTCAGGCACGTCGGTCTGCTCACCCCAGGTTTGCGGGGAGGCCGGCGGCAGGTCGCAGTACCAGTCGTAGAAGCTCATGCAGACGCCACCGATCATGGACAGGTAACGGCTGCCGGCTGCGTAGGAGACCATGGACATGGCAGGAATCGGCGAGAAGCCGATGATGCGGTCTGGGCCATGCTTTTTGGCGGTGTAAACGTTGGAGGCGCCAATCAGCTCGTTGACTTCGTCCCAGCTGGAACGCACGAACCCGCCCATACCCCGGCGAGGCTTGTATTCCGCCGTTTTCTTGGGATCTTCAACAATGGAGGCCCAGGCATCCACCGGATCCTTGTGCTCAACTTTTGCCGCGCGCCACAGCTTCATCAGGTGCTTGCGCATCAGCGGGTATTTCAGGCGGTTGGCGCTGTACATGTACCAGGAGTAGCTGGCACCGCGGGGGCAACCACGGGGCTCATGGTTGGGCAGATCCGGGCGGGTACGGGGGTAATCGGTTTGCTGGGTTTCCCAGGTAACCAGGCCGTTCTTGACGTAAATTTTCCAGCTGCAGGAGCCGGTGCAGTTTACGCCGTGGGTGGAACGCACGATCTTGTCGTGCTGCCAGCGCTGGCGGTAGCTGTCTTCCCACTCGCGACTGACTTCGTGGGTTTCGCCATGGCCGTTGGAGAACGGCTCGCGCTTCTTCCTGAAGTAATTCAGTTTATCGATCAAATGACTCATGGTCTCTCTCTCCGTCTGCCGGATCGTTTCTCCGATTTGAGACCATTGTGTGTGAGAAAAACCGCGAAATCTGCGTGGTTACTACCTCATAACCCGTTTCTACCACCCTGGGGGTAGGCGGCTTATATCCCCGGGTGGAGTAGGTGTTCACGCTCGTGCCGGCGACTTTCCCGGGCAAACAGGAAAAGACAGCCAAGCAGCAGCAAAAAGAGGATCATGAAGACAGCACTGCGGATGCCCAACCAGTGGTTAACGCTGCTGAAAATTACTGGCAACACAAATGCCACGGAACAGGCGCTCACCAGAAGCAGCCCTGCTACAAAGGCCGCCACCGAACGATTTTCAACAATAACCAGCCGCTGGAGGCTGCCCATCGTGCAGCCCATAGCCAGCCCGAGGGTGACAACAAACACACCCTCTACTTGCATGGGCAGGGCAAATTCAACGCGGATTGTGGCGTCAACGCCCTGGATAAACAGCGTCATGGGTGGGTAGGACAAAACAAACAGCGCAATCAGACAGACCACCAGTGCCCGGGTGACAACCCTTGCACTGCCGAATCGATCGGAAAACCCGCCTCCCACAATCTGGGCCAGGGCCCCGGGAATAACAAACCATTGCGCCAGGCGCGCACCGGAATCCACTGACAGATCAAACTGTGACGACAAATAATCCGGCAGCCACAAAGCCAACGCAAAGAAGCTGCCGGCGACAACGCCAAAATAGCCACAAAGCTGACCGGCCCGCTTCGTCTGCATGCGGTGGAGCAGCACCCGGACTGAGGTTTCTGCGGTCGGGTCCGCCTCGGCGTCTTCCGGATCGGTAAGCATGACCAGCAGCGCAAGCGCCAGCAACAGCACGATCAGATAGGCCAGCGGCACCCCGTGCCAGGAAAAGGCCTCATGGAACAGTGGCACCAGGTAGTAGTTGAATCCCGCGCCGGTCACACCGGCGCCAAACACCCCGAGCACAAGGCCCAGGCGTCTAGATTCACAGTGTCCTGTCACGAACTGCAACCCGGCACTGTAGAATCCACCCGCCAGCCCGAGGCCGCCGGCGGCAATCAGGTACCCGGGGAAGGTATCGGTGGTCAGAAGTATCACCATGCAGGCTGCGAGTCCGGCCAGGCAAATCAGCATGATCCGGCGGGCGCCGAATTTCTGCGCCGCCAGGCCCGCTGGAACGGCCAGCGCCGCGCCCACCGCCATCGGCATCGCCAGCAGGAATCCAAACTGCAAGTCGCTGAGAGCCAGCTCCGAACGCAGATGGACTCCGGCCACCGCAAACAGAGTCCAGCACCCGGCAGCAACAACAAAGCCCGCCACCGCCAACGGCAGCACCACTGCCAATGACGCCAGCCGGTCATCTGCATGATCCGTTTCGGACTTCATTACTGTCGCTCTTCTGGAAACCTGTTTTTCAGTTTCATCTTTTGATCATGAAGGGGTCAAAGATTATGATGGGTTACCAACTATTGGGGTAATTGACTATCCTCAAGGAGGTATCACGGAATCCTGGTGCGGGGCATAATTCACCCTGCCCCGCCACACGCATTGATGCGCAAGAGATTGAATGAAATCCAGAAGCCCGCTTGTAAACCGAATCGCCATCGTCGTTGGCGCCGTGGTGGTGACAGCCCTTGTCAGCATGGCGACCACGCTTGCGGTGTCCAAAAGCATCGAAGGCAATGCCACCGCGAT
>PYVH01000088.1 GCA_003030785.1 Marinobacter sp. B9-2
AGCCCCCCTCCCCCGGCGGGAGAGGGGCTTTACTAACAGAAGTCCTGCACCCCCAGTCCCTCGCGGAGAAGGCTTTGCCCAGCAAAAGTACTGCAGCCCGAGCCCTTGCGGTAGAGGGGGTGGTTAAATTGTTACTCCTTCATTCCCCTCGGCCTTCAACTGCTTTGTAAATAACCGAGAGCACCACATCGGTCTGTCGTAGAATCTCGTGGTTCCAGAACCGAAGCACCCTATAACCCTGCGCTTTCAACCAAGCGTCTCTTCGTTCGTCAGTTGCTGACTCACTGTGCTGCCCACCATCAGCCTCAACGATGACTTTTGAACCGAAATGCACGAAATCCACAATAAAGGGTCCCAACGGTTGCTGTCGGCGGAAGCGTTTTCCATTGAGTCGGTAGGCACGGAGGTGGAACCAGAGGCGCCTTTCGGCGTCGGTCATATTTTTGCGGAGGTGTTTGGCGAAGGTTGTTTGGTTCATGGTTCGTCCCTGGGTTTGTGGTGGGCTTCCTGCCCGTTTTGCGGGGGATGCAATGGTCTCGCGCTCGATACCCCCCTCTCCCCCGGCCCCTCTCCCACAAAGGGGAGAGGGGGGGCTTTTGGATCAAATTCTCCGGATGACTCTGCCTTGCCCAACTCGCAGGCCAGCACAGAGGCGAGATTCTTAATCAAATCTCCGAGCAACTCCATTTAGCCCCTCTCCCCTCGCGGGAGAGGGGCTTTTGGATCAAATTCTCCGGATGACTCTGCCTTGCCCAACTCGCAGGCCAGCACAGAGGCGAGATTCTTAATCAAATCTCCGGGCAACTCCATTTAGCCCCTCTCCCCTCGCGGGAGAGGGGTTGGGGAGAGGGGGGGGGCAAGCCCTTACGGCGGCTCCAACGGAGCCAACATCCTTATCCTCAGATATAAGGAATCAAAGATTCCCCATACAAATGCAAATCCTCCAGGATATGCCGCCTCTCCGGCGTCAATTCCGGATCAGCCGCCAGACGCTGTAACTCCTGGGCATAAGCCTCCAAAGACCGCCAGCCCTTCTTCGGGTGCATTAGCCTCTGGCTGCGAAACTCCTCCCATCGCTCCAGCTCCTCACCCATCAGGCTGCCCGGATAATTCCTGGCCCGATAGCGAAACAGCAGCTCCTGCAGGCGATCATCTTCAAAGGTCACATCCAGCTCGCCGAGTGTTTCCACCGGCTGCTCCAGCACCCAGTTCAGCTTCTCGCGGTCGGTTTTGCTGATAAAGCCGCCAGCATAGAGCTGTTCATCCGGATCTGTAAGGTGGCTTTCGTGGGGCTGGTCGAAGGCCTCGGCAATCCTGGCTGGTAGATCCGGAGCCTTGCGCAGGATGGCCAGGTTGGCCCGCAAAGTATCACCATCCAAGGCCAGTTCTTCCAGGCGTTCCTGTGAAAGGGTGGAAAGCATGTTCGCTGGCGCCAGCACCGGGCATTTGTTCAGCTGCACCCCTTTCAGCGGAAAGCGGCTCACCCCCTCCCCCAATTCCGCCTGGGAAGTAAATACCCGCTCACGAATCTGTTCAGCACTGGCGTTGATCAGCTCGCCGGGGTCTTCACGCAGGTCGTAGACAATCACCTGGTTCTTATTTGTGGAATGCTCGGCTACGGGTGCGACCAGGGCACAGCAACCCCGGCTCGCTGGGTACTTGGCGGACACGTGGAACACCGGCTTCATAGTGGCCGTATCCAGCATGGCCCGTGCCGAGTGTTTGTCCTTGTTCTGCAGCACAAAATCAAAGAGCTTTGGCTGTTTCTCCTTGATCAGTCTGGCTACCGCAATGGTTGCCTCAACATCCGACACGGCGTCGTGGGCCGCTTCGTGGGCGATGCCGTTGGCAACGGTCAGCTCCTCCAGCTTGAAACTGGGGCTGCCATCTTCCTTCCGGGGCCAGTTGATACCCTCCGGGCGCAGGGCGTAGGTCAGGCGCACCATATCGATGATGTCCCAGCGGGAATTGCCGTTCTGCCATTCACGGGCGTAGGGATCACGCAGGTTGCGGTACAGGGTATGGCGGGTCACTTCGTCGTCGAAACGCAGGCTGTTGTACCCCACCGCACACGTACCGGGCTGGCTGAAGACCTCGTTGATCTGGGTAATAAACTCCGCTTCCGGGAAGCCGTCTTCCAGCGCTTTCTGAGGAGTAATACCGGTAATCAGGCAGGCCTCTGGCGACGGCAAATAGTCATCGGCAGGCTTGCAGTAGATCACCAGTGGGTCTTCGATAATGTTGAGATCCGCATCCGTTCGCACCCCGGCAAACTGGGAAGGCCTGTCGTGAACCGGGTCTACCCCGAAGGTTTCGTAATCGTGCCAGTAAAACGAGCGGATCAAAACAGAAGCTCCTGCAGTCGCGAAATCGGGGTCAGGGGGGAGGGACAATCAGGCAGCACTTTGCCGGGCTTTAACCGACAACATCGCCTCAATACTCAGGTGATAGTCGATATCTTCCCACTCGATGCCTGTTGCATCACAAATGAAACGATACTTGCGAAATTCCTCAATCGAGGCGCGCTCCAGCTCTGGATACCAATGAATAGGTGTCGATATCACGCGGCCGTCCTCCAGCTCTACGTGGAGATGGCGATCGTCTATATGAACGGATTTACCCTTCAAACCAGGCATTCCAACGCTCCAGAAACTCCGACCTATGGCTTTCAATAATTCCAAGGCAGGCTCGCAGCTCCTGCTGTTTCAGTGAGCTGTGCACCACCTTTAAATCACGTAACTGGATTTTAGCCCATCGCTCGCCTTTAAGTACATGGACGTGCGCAGGCCAGTGATCGTTGGCGTAAAAGAAGAACTTGAAGCCATTCAGGTACAGAAGGGTTGGCAATGATCACTCCATGATCCCATGAGCCAAAACTTTTATTCGAAAACAAAACGAGAGACACCCTTAAAAGAGCTGCTTACCCATGTCATTGCGGTGGGTCTGCAATCGCTGCACGCCCTGGGTTATCAATTGGTCCATATCAACCGTCATGCTCGTGGGCAGGTTGATGAAAACACCCTGCTCGGCGCTGATCACGTTGGCGCCATCAGGGCTTTGCCAATTTACATCTTCCCGCTGAAAACCGATGAAGAAATCATTGGTGAAATCGGTAACGCCATCCGTGCCCTCTTGACCAACAATAAGGGATTGCAGACGGGTCAGGGGCGCACAGTTAGTGGCCGCACCTGAAGTGCAGTCAGCGGGAGCAGCAGCAGGATCGACTATCCCAATATGACTGGCGCGGCGACGAGTTGGTTGGGCGTTTTGATCCATCAGCGTGGCGTCGTATATCGTGCCGGACCCATCATCGAGTTTCAGGCCAATATCGCCACTGAAACTGCTGGTCAGCGAGGAAACCGACCCTCTCGCCTGCCCGAACCCCATACGAAAGCCAGAAAGCTTACCCTCTGCAGGGTCTTCCGCCAGCTCGATATAAGGTTTGAACGCCTCGAAATGAACAGTATCTCCGGCACTATAGGTACGGCCGTTGAACTGCTTACCGTCATTGCGGGCAATATGCCCCAGCGCAACGTGCTGGGCGGCAAAGTCCACGCCTCCGTCGATTTCGCCGGCTGTCACATCGTCGATATTGACTCGGGTCTCAACATCCATCCCTAGAGTCATTCGGGTAAACTGAAGCCCATCGACCCCACCGTCAATGTTCTCGATCTGCATAAAAGCCTGCCCGGTCACCTCACCCATTGTCTCCTCAGAAATGGGCTTCAGCTCGGCCTGGGCAACGGGCGCAATACCCAGGCAGAACAGGGTGACGGCAGCGTATCCGTACGCCTGCTGTCTCATAATGTCGTGTCTCTGAAGTAATATTTTAGAGCCAGTTTCCGACGCCCGACTCCACCGCAGCCCGGTTTATTTTTGATTTTCCGATGCTCACAGGCGGCAGGATTTTGCATTAATTTTTATTTGCCGCAAGCACACTATAACCAAGGCAGATCGGCCAATAGAGTGAGCAGAGTCACAATCACCGTTTACAATTCAGTAATACTCAACCAACTTTGAATACAGTCACAAAACCTTTGGCCTATTATACTTACAGCCTCTTACCGAATGTTACGAATGCTGTAGCAAACGTGTACACAAAGAAGACTGCTGGTATACTTTCGCACCCTATGACGAACCCTCTACGGCCCCATCAATGACCACCCGCATACTCATCTGCGACGACTCTGCCCTTGCCAGAAAGCAAATGGCCCGAGCCCTGCCAGAAGGATTGCGTGGCGATGTCAGCTTCGCAGAAGACGGCGTGGAAGCACTGGAGAAATTGCGCAGGCACGAGGCGGAGCTGATGTTCCTCGACCTGAACATGCCGGAGATGGACGGCTATCAGGTGCTGGAACAGGTTCGCAAGGAAGATCTGCCGGTCATGACCATCGTCGTTTCCGGCGATATTCAGCCCGAAGCACGGGAACGGGTAAAAAAACTCGGCGCCCTCGACTTCATCAAGAAACCGACAGAAACGTGCATCGTCCTTGATCTGCTGGTGGAATACGGCCTGTACCGGCCTTGCGAACTCGAAGACTCCGCGCTCAATGACAGCAGCCTGAAAAGCACAGGCAGTACCGCCCCGGAAATCTCCGTTTCCCTGAACGACTATCTGCAGGAAATCTCCAACGTCGCCATGGGCCGGTCCTCGGATCTGCTGGCCCGCCTGTTGCGCGTCTTCGTAAAGCAGCCGATTCCCAAGGTCGCCTTCCTGGCCAATTCTGAACTGCACATGGCCATTTCCTCGGTCAGCGACAGCGATACCTATTCCGCCGTGTGCCAGGGGTTCACAGGAGCCGGTATTGCCGGGGAGGCACTGCTGCTGTTCGCCGACGCCAGCTTCCGGGACATGGCAGAGATGCTTCACTACGACACCCTTGAGGGCGAAGCGGTGAATGTGGAAGTGCTGATGGACATGTCCAGCATTCTGTTTGGCGCCTTCCTTAAAGGCATTGGCGACCAGCTGGATCTGAAACTTGGCCTGGGCCACCCCACCGTGCTCGGCCAGCACCGGCAAATCTACGAACTGCTGGAACACCACAGCGCCCGTGAAGAGCAGCTGCTGTGCATTGAAATCTGCTACACCCTGGAAGACCGGGACATCGAATGCGACATGCTGATTCTCCTCACCGAGGATTCAGTGCCTTTTCTCGAAGATCGCCTGCAATATCTGGTGGACTGACTCATGGCCATAGAAGAATCGGAAGCCAACTCCTTTCACTGGCTGATGGACATGCTGGAATCCGTGGAAGTCGGCCTGGTAGTGCTCGACCTGGATTTCCGAGTCGAGGTCTGGAACGGCTTCATGGAAAACCACAGCGGTATCACGGCAAGCAGGATCCAGGGCCAGGTATTGTTCGATGTATTCCCGGATATCCCCAAAGCCTGGCTGACCCGCAAAGTAGACGCCGTAGCCCTGCTCAACACCAAGGCGTTCACCTCCTGGGAGCAACGCCCTTACCTGTTCCAGTTCCGCAATACCCGCCCTATCACCGGAACTGAAGAGTACATGTTCCAGAACCTCACCATCAGCCCGCTCTCCGGCACAAATGGGGAAGTCGAGAAAGTGTGCCTGATGGTGTACGACGTTACCGACATCGCCAGCAGTAAAATGGCTTTGGAACGGGCCAACGAACAGCTGGCCAAACTGAGCATGACAGACCGCCTAACCGGGCTGCTCAACCGTGGCACCTGGGAAAACCTGGTGGACGCCGAGTTCGAACGTTTCCGCCGCTACGGCCACACCACAAGCCTGGTGATGCTCGATATAGACCACTTCAAGCCGGTGAACGACACCCACGGCCACCTGGCCGGGGACGAAGTGATCAAACACACCGCTAGCGTCACCCGCAATGCTATACGCCAATCCGACAGCGCCGGCCGCTATGGCGGCGAGGAATTCGGCATCATCCTGCCGGAAACCGACGCAGAAGGCGCACGTATCATCTGCGAACGGATACGAGAGAGCATTGAACAGAGCGTGGTGGAAACCAGCGTGGCGCCGATCCGCTATACCATCAGCATTGGCATTGCCCAGTTAACGGAAAAGCCTGAGAACTATATGCAGTGGATGCAGAAGGCGGATGAGGCGCTGTATGCCGCCAAGGAGGGGGGAAGAAACAGAGTGGTGGTTGGTTAATCCCCCCTCTCCCCAACCCCTCTCCCGCCAGGGGAGAGGGGCTAAAGAAGAACTTTGATTTTGAGCTCCCCTCTCCCCCTGCGGGAGAGGGGCTAAAGAAGAACTTTGATTTTGAGCTCCCCTCTCCCCCTGCGGGAGAGGGGCCGGGGGAGAGGGGGGAAGCAAATGCAGGCCTGAATCAGTCCTGCTGCCAGCTCTGCACAGCTTCCTTACCATGCTTCTGACGCCACTCATTCAGCGTCTTATGATTGCCACCACGGGTCTTGACCACTTCACCGGTGTGCGGGTTCTTGTAAGTCTTCATCGGGCGCTTTGGGCGGCTGCCAGCGGTTGTGTCAGCCTTTGCCCCGGACACTGAGGGATCAATTGCAGAAAGAATCTGAAGAACATCCTTCGGTGACTTGTCATACTCCTTCATCAACGCGCGAACCTTGTTTTCAAACTCCAGTTCGCCTTTCAGAGCCTGGTCTTTTTCAAGCTGTTCCAGCTCTGCAGAAAGCTTTTCCATAAGCTGTTTCTTCTGGTAGTAATCGTTAATCTTTGCCATGGAATTAAAACCTTATTCAAATAGGGGTTTTAAAAACTTAAGTGGAGTTGACTAAAAGTCAGGGACAATAATAATAAAATAAATGTAGTCTGGCAAAATTATTTATTTACGAGCCCTTAATAAAAAAGCCGATCAACTTGACCGACTCTTAAAATACACGCTGTACGAAAATTGTACTTACAATCTGAGATCCGCCTCGCCCAACGGCAAAACACCCTTCAGATCAAACAGAACCCCATTATCTTTCAAATAAGCACGCAACTCTTTCGACGATTTAGCGGCATATTCACGATGAGGCACAGCCAGAAACAGCGCATCGTAGTCACCGGCTTTCGGAGCCTCCACCAGTGAAATCCCATATTCATGCTCGGCTTCCGTATTATCCGCCCAGCAGTCTGTCACATCCACGGAACAGCCGAAATCCTGCAATTCACGGATAACATCAATCACCCGAGTGTTCCGCAAATCCGGACAGTTTTCCTTAAAGGCCAGCCCCATCACCAACACTTTTGACGATGCCACGGTATGCCCGGTTTTAATCATTGCTTTAACCAGCTCGGCCGCCGCATACGGGCCCATATTGTCGTTTACCCGCCGGCCAGACAGAATAATCTCCGGGTGATAACCAATGGCCTGGGCCTTGTGGGTCAGATAATACGGATCCACACCAATACAGTGGCCACCAACAAGCCCCGGTTTAAACGGCAGGAAATTCCATTTTGTGCCCGCTGCCGCCAGCACTTCATGGGTATCAATTTTCAGGCGCGAGAAAATCATTGAAAGCTCATTCATCAGCGCGATATTCAAATCACGCTGGGTGTTTTCGATAACCTTCGCCGCTTCGGCCACTTTAATAGAACTGGCTTTATGGGTGCCGGCGGTAATAACACTGGCATAAAGTGCATCCACTTCATCCGCAATATCCGGAGTGGAGCCAGAGGTAACCTTTATAATGCTGGTTACCCGATGCTCTTTATCGCCCGGATTGATTCGTTCAGGACTGTAGCCAGCAAAGAAATCCTTGTTAAACGTAAGGCCGGAGACTTTCTCCAATACCGGAACACAAACTTCTTCCGTGGCGCCGGGATATACCGTGGATTCGTAAATCACGATATCGCCCTGCTTCAGAACCTGCCCAACCGTTTCACTGGCTTTTACCAGAGGCGTTAAGTCCGGCGTTTTGAACTCATCAATGGGGGTGGGCACAGTCACAATGTAAATCTGGCAATCGCGAATGCCTTCAAGATCATCGGTAAAAGACAAACCAGGCGCCGCAGCCAATTCTTCCCGGGAAACCTCCCGGGTAAAATCAACGCCATCCTTCAGCTCGGCAATGCGTTTGCTGTTGATATCAAAACCAACAATCTCACGTTTTTCGCCGAAGGCCGCGGCAAGAGGCAGCCCCACGTAACCAAGACCAATAACTGCAATCTTCTTCATT
Source organism: Marinobacter sp. B9-2 (assembly GCA_003030785.1). GTDB lineage: Bacteria > Pseudomonadota > Gammaproteobacteria > Pseudomonadales > Oleiphilaceae > Marinobacter. Next base: position 8,131 of record PYVH01000088.1, read on the forward strand.
TGAAATCCTTTGCGAGGAAGCTCAATACGGCGACCATACGCCCTACTCTGATGGAATAATTATGTCTGTACCAGCCAGGGATTGAAAACACCTTTTATGATGCATCCGGGCCAGGTAATCCACGGCATTTGGATGGCCTTCGATCGAGCGGCCAGCGGCGAATAACTGCACTACACAGAGATATGCCCTCACCAAAATCATCGTTGATTCACATCCGGCAGATCGGCAAAACCTTCGGCTACGGCCTGCTCTAGCTCCAATGCAATGTCGGATTGCGCCAGCACCGGAAATTCCTTCATCAATTTGCCACTGACCCGGCCATGCTGGCGTATCGCTCGGATCATCCGATCAATGTGCTCATCGGGGCCTTCAACCCAATCCTTGATCGCCTCGCGTGTGCGATACCACGCCCGCTGAAAGGCGGCCTGATGGTGCATCTCGTGCTCCAACGTATGCCGAATGATCGCGAACAGATATTCCGTATGTTCGGTCAAGTCCGGATAGCTCCAGACAGGTGCTGCCTCCTCATAGGCATTAAAAACAAAATCCGATTCAATACCATCTGCGTAGGCCACGCGTTCCTGGGTGAAATCGACCGCATCACGGTAAGCCGACATCAATGGCCGGGAGTAACGTTCAAGAATTCGATCATAGTCGGCCCGCCTGACCGCCGAGGACGTTATCGCCGCTGAAACCGGCAAAATAAAAGGCTCAGGCACCACGCCGTCGCGGCGAAGAGTATCATTCACCAGAAAACGGGAGATTCGTCCATTACCATCAGCCAGCGGATGAATGAAGACGAACCCGAAACTTGCCACAGCAGCGCGAACCACTGCATCCCCCGGATCGGTTTGCGCCAGAAAACGCTGCAATCCCTCCAGCATGCCTGGCAACCACTCCCAGTGCGGGCAGACGTAATGAACAACTGCACCGTAATCGATCGAACTACTCCCAACAAACACAGGCGATTGCCGAAGGCCCGTCCGGATCGTGGTGGTTCCCAGGATAGCTGACTGAAACTCACTCAGGGCGTCATCATCAAGGGGGGAATCCAGCCGGCCACAATACTGTTCCATGGCGGTGGCAAAACGGCGTATGCGATCCTGATGCTGCCCTTCGTGCTCGATCGCGAAACTGGCACGGCTCTCTTTAATAGTCAGCCACACTGCACTGCGACGCAAAATATCCGGTCCAAACTCCCCTTCCATCGCTAAAAGCCTGTCAGCGATTCCATATTGACGGGCTTCCAACACTGAAGTCGTGCGACGAACAAGGGGGCAGAATTCAGGGGTTCCCGGCAGGTTGTCATTAATCCGCCAGCGGCGGTTACGACACCCCCCGTTAGCCGCCGTAACATACAATTCGGGATCCAGCGCATCACGATAGTTGCCACCGACACCCTCCACTGCCAGGGTATTGCCGGTTAGCCATTCGTAGAGAAAACCAGCACGCCGGGCATACTGGCCGGTAGGTTCAGAGCGTATCCAGTCAGCAAGCGCCTCTGCGGGCAATGCCCCAAACAACCTTGCCAGAAACTCCAGCGCCACCCCTTCGTGTTTTAAAGCGAAGGTCAGGTGCGCGCCCAGCGTGCCTTGCGGGCGCATCGCCTCTGTGTAGTATTCCAGGCGGCGGCCGGCCTGGTCGTAGGTTTGGCGCCTACGCCCGATACGGCTCTCCAGCGGCAGCGGCTGGATTGCCTGCACGTCGTAACGTGCTGCCAACCATGCATAGCCAATTTCATCACCCGCCATCGTGCTCAAAATGATTATCCTGCCAAAAAAACGATTAAAACTGCCAGCTTTTCAGAAAAAACAATTCTAGCAGGTGCCGGTCACGATATATATCTGGCAATGGCTGTTAGTGGCCAATTAAAATGACCCACTACTGGCCATTTATTTTGACCCACCTCCGGGTGGCCGTCAGGCCACAGAACCAGCTACTGTCCCCCGCTTTTATCGATAGC
>PYVH01000089.1 GCA_003030785.1 Marinobacter sp. B9-2
ACCTGCACCGGAACAGCGCCCGTCAAGGCGCTACGCGCCATGCCTGGCGCACAACGCAAAAAACCGGCGACCCTGAGGTCGCCGGTTTTCATACTACAGGATTAGCCGATTGGCTGATCAGAAGTAGTAAACACCACCAACGGAAGCGATAGAACGCTCGCTTTCGTCAGCAACGCCGTATACACCGTCGTCACCGCCACCGAGGTAGCCTTCGAAGTACACATACATGTGGTCAGACAGGTTGTGCAGAGCCTGGAAGGTTACGGTAGAAGTTTCAGTGTCGTTGGCGTCGTCAGCCAGGGGCGAATTCGTGGTCGTGCTAAACACCGATGGTGGAACCGTTGTCAGCGTGCTCAACTTCAGAGCTTCCGCCTTTGACGCTGTCATGGTACAGAACGTACTGGATGTTACCTTACACGGTCGGCATGGAATCCATTTTGGCTGCCAGCTCGGAAGCAGACATGGTTTCCTGGGCCAGCGCGGAGCCAGAGAACGTTGCGACTGCGATAGCAGATGCGAGGAGCGTTTTTTTCATGTTGCGCCTTCCTTTTTGAGTTAACTCAGGTTTTAGCGACGGGTTCTTATCCCGATTTTGTAAGGCTTCACCAGTCAGGCTCGATGAGGCCGATTCTGCATCACCCTATGTTAGTTTTATGACAAAGGAGTAACTTTTCTTCTTTTTCGAATAAATCTGGCAGATTCCAGATCTATACAGCTCAATCACTTATCGAACTTTCTTAAAGTTCTGGATGATGAAAATGCTTTAATACAATCATTCTCATTTTGCAAATTAACTGCAGTGCGTTTTTAGCTCTTTTGGCACCAGAAACGCAATCATTTATGCAATTTTGTGCTCATGAGCTGCGTTACAGTTGCATATCAAATCCGAGGCCAGATTTTAACAAACCCCTTATCAACAAAACTTAGACTGAAAAAACCCTTGGATCGCAACGACTCCGAGGACATTTCCGCACCATTAAAGGCCGGCATGACCACCCGCGCACTACAATAGTGCAAACACTTATACACTCTGTTATCGAGTCTCGAGCATGAACGTGACGGGCCCGTCATTCACCAACCCGACCTTCATATCTGCGCCAAATCTGCCCTCACCCACCTTTTCCGGCCCCAAACCGGAACGTGCTTCTACCACAAACCGTTCATACAGCGTGTTGGCGGCATCCGGCCCCGCTGCAAGAGAGAAGCCCGGCCTGGTTCCGGAGGACGTATCCGCCGCCAAAGTAAACTGGGGAACAACAAGAAGGGAACCACCGATATCCAGCAGGCTACGATTCATCCGGCCAGCCTCATCGGGAAACACACGGTAAGTGAGGATTTTTCGGCAAAGTTCCCTTGCCTCGTGCTCGCTATCTCCCTTTTCCACACCCAGCAACAGCAAAAGGCCTGTGTCGATCGAGGCTATCTGCTCACCGTCCACGGTAACACTGGCTTGCGACACTCGCTGGATCAATCCTTTCATTCACTGCCTTGAGGACGTTTGAACAGGCGAACATTAAGGTCGGGCAAGAGTGTATCCGTGGCCATTACGGGCCGCAACCCTGAAAACGGGATTCAGCCAGCACTTTTTTCAGTTTTCGCGACAACGGACTCAACACCGCGAATGAGGGCATCAACAATCGCCGGCTCGGAAGCCGAGTGGCCGGCGTCGCGAATGATCTGGAATTCCGCTTCCGGCCAGGCCTTGCTGAGTGCCAGCGCATTCTCCAGAGGGCAGACCATATCGTATCTGCCGTGGACGATTATTCCGGGAATGTCCGCCAGGCGGTGGGCATCACGCAGAATCTGGTCTGGCTCAAGAAAAGAAGAATTCATGAAATAATGGCATTCGATACGAGCGAGAGCGATGGCGACATGGGGATGGCCAAAGTGCTCTATCACCCTGGGGTTCGGGTGCAACGTCGCGCACCGGCCCTCCCAGATCGACCAGGCCTTGGCAGCCTGGATCTGCTCCAGTTCATTGGTGCTGGTCAGTTTGCGGTAATAGGCTGCGACCAAATTATCCCGTTCAGCTTCCGGAATCTGAGCTTCAAAGTCCTCCCAGTAGTCCGGGAAAACCCGGCTGGCACCGTCCTGGTAAAACCAGTGAATATCCCGGGGCCGGCAGAGGAAAATACCTCGCAGCACAAGCCCGGAGACTCGCTCCGGGTGCGTTTGGGCGTAGACCAGGCTCAGCGTTGATCCCCAGCTGCCGCCGAACAGAAGCCACTTGTCGATGCCAAGAAACGAACGCACCGTTTCCATATCCGCAACCAGCTTGTCCGTGCTGTTGCCCTCAAGCTCTGCCAGCGGGGTAGATCGCCCGGCACCGCGTTGATCCATCAGGATGATCCGGAATCGTTCAGCGTCGAAGAAACGTCGGTGATAGTCTTCACAGCCGCCACCTGGACCACCATGAACTACGAGAACCGGTATCCCGTCAGGATTCCCACTTTCTTCAACGTAGAGCTCATGAGGCGGATCAACCGCAATGCGGTGCTGGGCGTTGGGTTTGATTTCCGGGTATAGGGTGAGCATGGAACGCTCCGTTTACAGGATTTACCGGGAGTTTAGCTTAAGCGAAAAGAAAGGGGCATAGAGTGGGGGCAAATGAAATCGGGGTCAGATGAAAGCGTTCATCTGACCCCTTACTGACGTTACTTCTTGCCGGCGCGCTTGCGCTCGTTTTCGGTCAGAAGCTTCTTCCGCAGCCGGACGGACTTCGGCGTCACTTCAACCAGCTCGTCGTCGTCAATGAACTCCAGCGCCTGCTCAAGGGTGAACTTGATGGGCGGCACCAGGCCGATGACTTCGTCCTTGCCGGAGGCACGCATGTTGTCGAGCTTCTTGCCCTTCGTCGGGTTAACCACCAGGTCATTGTCCCGGCTGTGAATACCACACAGCTGCCCCTCATAGATCTCCTGGCCCGGATCCAGGAACAGCTTGCCGCGGCTCTGCAGGGTTTCCAGTGAGTATGTCAGGGCGGTACCTGTGGCCATGGACACGATGACGCCGTTCTGGCGGCTGGTTACATCGCCAACCTTGATCGGGCCGTAGTGGCTGAAGGTCGAGGTCAGGATGCCAGTACCTGATGTCATGGTCAGGAAGGTGTTCCGGAAACCGATCAGGCCGCGAGCAGGAATGGTGTATTCAAGACGCATGCGCCCTTTACCATCCGGCACCATGTTGGTCAGATCGCCCTTACGCAGGCCCATCTGTTCCATGATCGGGCCCTGGTGCTGCTCCTCGATGTCGACGATAACGCTTTCGTACGGCTCCTGTTTTACGCCATCCACTTCCTTGATAACCACTTCCGGGCGACCAACGGCCAGCTCAAAATTTTCGCGGCGCATGTTCTCGATCAGTACCGACAGGTGCAGCTCACCACGACCAGACACCTTGAACTTGTCCGCCGACTCGCCTTCTTCAACGCGCAACGCCACGTTGTGCAGCAGTTCCTTCTCGAGGCGCTCCTTGATGTTCCGGCTGGTGACGTACTTGCCTTCCTTGCCAGCGAACGGCGAATCGTTCACCTGGAAAGTCATGGATACAGTCGGCTCATCCACCGTCAGCGCCGGCAGCGCCTCAACGTTCGCCTGATCACAAAGCGTGTCGGAAATGAGCAGCTCGTCCATGCCGCTGACACAGACAATATCGCCAGCCTGGGCTTCGTCGACTTCAACGCGCTGAAGACCGGAATGCCCCATAATCTTCAGGATACGACCGTTACGCTTTTTACCGTTGGCGCCAATGGCGGTGACAGGCGAATTGGTCTTGACCTTGCCGCGCGTGATACGACCAATGCCGATTACGCCCAGGAAGCTGTTGTAATCCAGCTGGGAGATCTGCATCTGGAACGGCCCGTCCGGATCCACGTTCGGCGCCGGCACGTGGTCAACAATCGCCTGGAACACGGCATCCATGTTGTCATCCAGTTTTTCGTGATCCATTCCGGCAATGCCGTTCAGCGCACTGGCAAACACAATCGGGAAGTCCAGCTGCTCGTCGGTGGCTCCCAGGTTGTCGAACAGGTCGAATACCTGATCAACCACCCAGTCAGGACGCGCACCGGGGCGGTCGATCTTGTTAACTACCACAATCGGCCGGAGGCCCGCAGCAAATGCCTTCTGGGTAACAAAACGGGTCTGGGGCATGGGGCCGTCGATGGAATCAACCACCAGCAACACGCAATCAACCATGCTCATTACGCGCTCAACCTCACCGCCGAAATCAGCGTGGCCCGGGGTGTCGACAATATTGATGTCGTAGCCATTCCATTTCAGGGCGGTGTTTTTCGCCAGAATGGTAATACCCCGCTCTTTTTCCTGGTCATTGGAATCCATGACACGCTCGCTATCCAGCTCTTTCCGATCCAACGTGCCGGATTGGCGCAAAAGCTGGTCTACGAGGGTGGTCTTACCATGGTCAACGTGGGCGATAATGGCGATATTACGAAGTTTTTCAATCACAAAAATATTCCTGCGGCATGCACTCAATGACCTGAGAAGGTCGTTCGCAGGGGGAATCCCAGCACATGCCGTCTCAAATCCGTAAAATGAACTCATTCACCGGAGCTGGCTGCCCGGCACCCTGCACGGTGCTTTCCGATCCGGGATCTGGAAATGACAGGGTAAAAAATGAAGCGGCGCGCAGTATAGCGAAAAGTCTGTGTCGTTAATATGAAGAAAAACGCCTATTCTCTACACCAAGCACTCGCACTCATTTAGGGCGCATAGCCAATAAATGCACCAACGCGGTGCACCAATTAAGTGCAAGCGACCAGCCCAGAGCTGATGATTTCTCGTGAACATGCCCCAAACCCTTGCAGTTGCGCTGTTCTGGAGCATGCCCTAAAAATTGGCAAGCGCCTTGCTTTATCGAAATCAGCCGAAATTTGCAGGTAAGACGCAACGGCATTTGCTAAGCTGCGCGAACCTGAGAAACAGATCGGAACCCGTTTATCCGGGCGATCCGGCACCACGAACATGAATACAGCCGCCTGTGCGGTATAACTTACGGAGCATGCACAATGTCCAAGACAGTTGATTTGATCAAAGAACACGAAGTCAAATGGGTTGACCTGCGCTTCACCGACAGCCGCGGTAAAGAGCAGCACGTTACACTGCCTGCCACCGAAGTGGATGAAGACTTTTTCGCAGACGGCAAGATGTTTGACGGCTCCTCAATCGCGGGCTGGAAAGGCATCAACGAATCCGACATGATCCTGATGCCGGACGACGAAACCTCCGTTCTTGATCCCTTCACCGAAGAAACCACTGTCAACATCACCTGCAACATCGTAGAGCCTTCTACCATGCAGGGTTATGAGCGTGACCCGCGTTCCGTTGCTCGCCGTGCCGAGGAATACCTGAAGTCCACCGGCATCGCCGATGGCGCGCTGTTCGGCCCGGAGCCGGAGTTCTTCGTGTTTGATTCCGTGAAGTGGAATGTAGACATGCAGGGCGCTTCTTACCATATCCACTCTGAGGAAGCCGCCTGGGTATCCGGCGAAGATTTCGACCGCAACAACATCGGTCACCGCCCGGGCGTTAAAGGCGGCTACTTCCCGGTTCCGCCGGTGGACAGCCTGCACGACCTGCGTGGCGCCATGTGTGCCGCCATGGAATCCATGGGCCTGGAAATTGAAGTACACCACCACGAAGTCGGTACTGCCGGCCAGTGTGAAATCGGCGTTGGCGCCAACACCCTGACCCGCAAGGCTGACGAAGTACAGATTCTCAAGTACTGCGTACACAACGTGGCCCACGCCTACGGCAAAACCGCCACCTTCATGCCCAAGCCGGTGGTTGGTGACAACGGTTCCGGCATGCACGTACACATGTCCCTGAGCAAAGACGGCAAGAACCTGTTCGCAGGCGACAGCTATGCCGGCCTGAGCGAAGCGGCACTGTACTATGTTGGTGGTGTTATCAAGCACGCCAAGGCCATCAACGCCTTCACCAACCCGGCAACCAACAGCTACAAGCGCCTGGTTCCGGGCTACGAAGCACCGGTTATGCTGGCCTACTCCGCCCGCAACCGTTCGGCCTCCATCCGTATCCCGTACGTGAACAGCCCGAAGGCGCGTCGTATCGAAGTTCGCTTCCCTGACCCGGCGGCCAACCCGTACCTGGCGTTCGCGGCGCTGATGATGGCCGGCCTGGACGGCATCCAGAACAAGATCCACCCTGGCGATGCCATGGACAAGGATCTGTACGACCTGCCGAAGGAAGAGGCGCTGAGCATTCCGAAGGTTGCCGAAACCCTGTCTGAAGCCCTGGACTGCCTGGAAGCAGACCACGAGTTCCTGACCCGTGGCGGCGTATTCACCGAGGACATGATCGCGGGCTACGTGGATCTGAAGCGCGGTGAAGTCGAGAAGCTGAACATGACCACTCACCCGGTCGAGTTCGATCTGTACTACTCCTGCTAATATCTCTCTTTAGAGAGAAAGCAGACAAGCCCCGCCTTCGTGCGGGGCTTTTTTTTGAGCAAAAGCACAGTGCCTGCAGCCCTTAACGATATGTAACCAACATCCGGGGCTGCAGACGTTGAAAAGACCCCGGGCGCCACCGATAATCGGGGAAACCCAATAACAGGTGAGCTTATGAATCCAAAGTCTGGATTGGTTACCGGCCTTCTGTTTTTTCTGGCGATTCCGGTCTCGGCCGAGGTTTATCGCAACGTTGATGCCTACGGCAACGTCACCTATTCTGACGAGCCCAGCGAAGGCGCTGAAGCGGTAGAGGTCAAGCCGGTCACGACGATCACCCTGCCCAAGCCAGAGGCTGTGCAGGAAACCGAAAAGCTTCGTGAAGAAGTTCAGCGAGAAGGCGCTGCCTACGAAAGTCTGTCCTTCGCCTATCCGGATAACAACCAGGCGTTCTACAGTGGCAGCGGCGATGTCCAGTTCGAGGTGCGCAGCACCCCCGGCCTCCAGCCCGGCCACAAATACGAAGTGACCCTGGACGGGCAGCCTGTCGGGCAAAGCACCTCCGGCTCAATCACCGTCAACAACGTGTTTCGTGGAACCCATGAAGCCCGGGTCCATATCGTGGATGAAAACGGGGTTCAGGTAAAAACCGGCTCACCGATCACTTTCACTGTTCATCGCCCCTCTGTAGCAAACTAACCGCACTCCGCAGTATCGAACGCACTATTTTGGTGCGCTCGCACCAGAAAAAGGCCATACTCTGACCAGCAACGGGGCGAACTTTTCGGGCTGGTCAGCGCCATTCTTCTCATTTGCACCAGCGTACGGCACTTTTCCGCGCCAATGTCCCCTTTTGCCCGCACTTTGCCCATTCATTTGTGAACCTGGCTCAAAGTGGTTCGCTTTTTGCAAAACTCCGGAGGTCACACTTTGTCGAACCAACGGGATTCACGCATGGCATTGCCTTCGGCCCAGCAAAACGGATACAAGAGCATTCTCGACAGCCTGACTACGGCCGTCCTGGTGCTCGAGGATAATCTGAGCATTCAGTATCTTAATCCGGCCGCCGAAAGCCTGTTCGAAACCAGCATGACCCGAAGCCAGGGCCAGCCCTTCCAGGACATTCTGGTCGAGTCCGAAGACGCCCTGAAAACCCTGTTTGCCGCCGTCCGTAACGGGCAATCCTACACTCGCCGCGAAGCCGAGTTTCTGCTCGCCAGCGGCTCCCGACTCACTGTGGATTATTCCGTAACGCCCATCAGCCTGGAACCAACAGAACTGCTGATCGAGATTCAGCCACGTGACAGGCTAATGCGGATCAGCCGGGAGGAGGACATTATCTCCCAGCAGGAGACCACCCGCATTCTGGTTCGGGGCATGGCCCACGAGATCAAGAATCCGCTGGGTGGCATACGGGGCGCGGCGCAGCTCCTTGACCGCGAGTTGAACAGTGAAGACCAGCGGGAATACACCCGGGTCATCATTGACGAGGCGGACCGCCTCAGAAGCCTGGTTGACCGGATGCTGGGCCCGAACAAGGCGCTCAAGCTGGCTCCGACCAATATCCATGAAATCCTTGAACGAGTGGGTACGCTGCTGGAGGCTGAAAGCAAAGGTCGGCTGCAATTCAGCCGGGATTACGACCCCAGTATTCCCGAGTTCCGGGGCGACAAGGAGCAGCTCATTCAGGCGTTCCTGAATATTGCCCGCAATGCCATGGAAGCAGCCTTCGAGAACCAGGGCGGTCACAGTTCCGAAGAACCGCCGACGATCACCTTCCGTACACGCACCCTGCGCCAATTCACGATAGGCCATCGACGCCATCGCCTGGTTTGCCGGGTCGACGTTATTGATAACGGCCCCGGTATACCGCCGGAGCTGCTGCAGAATATTTTCTATCCGATGATCAGTGGCCGTGCCAGTGGCACAGGCCTGGGCCTCTCAATCACCCAGAGCATCATCGGCCAACACCATGGACTGGTTGAATGCGAGAGCGAACCAGGCCGAACCGACTTCATCATCTTCCTGCCTCTGGAGGACACCCCATGAGCCAACCGGCGAACGTCTGGATCATAGACGACGACCGCAGTATTCGCTGGGTGCTGGAGCGCGCCCTTAACCAGGCCGGTATGCAGCCCCGAGTTTTTGACAGTGGTGAAAGCATCATGATGCGGCTGGAACACGAACAGCCGGATGCCATCGTAAGCGATATCCGGATGCCGGGCGTCGACGGTATCACCCTGCTATCCCAGATTGTAGACGTCCACCCGGATGTACCCGTCATCATCATGACAGCGCACTCGGATCTGGAAAGCGCGGTAACCAGCTACCAGACCGGTGCGTTCGAATACCTTCCCAAACCGTTCGATGTAGATGATGCGGTCGCGCTGGTAAAACGTGCCGTTGCCCACAGCCACGAAAAACGTGCCAGTGCAGAGCCCCAGGCGGAGATGGCCCAACGCAACGCCGAAATCATCGGTGAAGCACCGGCCATGCAGGAAGTCTTCCGGGCTATTGGCCGGCTTTCCCACTCCAACATCACCGTCCTGATCAACGGCGAAAGCGGCACAGGCAAGGAGCTGGTGGCCCAGGCACTGCACAACCACAGCCCCAGGGCGAACCACCCGTTCATTGCCCTGAACATGGCCGCGATTCCGAAAGACCTGATTGAATCTGAACTGTTTGGCCACGAAAAAGGCGCCTTTACCGGCGCCGGCGCCGCCCGCCAGGGCCGGTTCGAGCAGGCCAACGGCGGCACCCTGTTCCTGGATGAAATCGGTGATATGCCCGCCGACACCCAGACCCGACTGTTGCGGGTTCTGGCCGATGGCGAGTTCTACCGGGTGGGTGGCACCACGCCTATCAAGGTGGACGTACGTATCATCGCTGCAACACACCAGGATCTGGAAAAACTGGTGCAGGCAGGCACCTTCCGGGAAGACCTGTTCCACCGCCTGAACGTGATTCGCGTGCACCTGCCCAAGCTGGCCGAGCGCCGGGAAGACATCCCCCGGCTGATGCAGCATTTTCTGAAGCGGGCCGCGAAAGAGCTCGCCGTAGAGCCCAAGATTCTCCGCGAGGAGGCCGAAGAATACCTCACCACCCTGCCCTGGCCCGGCAACGTCCGCCAGCTGGAGAACACCTGCCGCTGGCTGACCGTGATGGCCAGTGGCCGCGAGATCCACATCGATGACCTGCCACCGGAGTTATTGCACCAGGCAGAGACGCCGACCACGGGAACGACCTGGCAGGAAGGCCTGAAAAACTGGGCCGAACAGGAACTCAAGCGGGGCAAGAAAGGGATTCTCGATACGGCCGTGCCCGAGTTCGAGAAGATCATGATCGAAACAGCTCTGAAGCACACCGGCGGCCGCCGCCGTGATGCGTCGATTCTGCTGGGTTGGGGGCGGAATACGCTGACCCGGAAGATCAACGAACTGGAGATGGATCATCCGGAACACGAAGACGACTGACGATTGGCGGACCGCCGGGGTTCGTTGATGTTTTGGGGCCAGATGGAACTTTCATCTGGCCCCTTTTTTACATCGTTACTAAGAATTACAAAAGTAAGCGGACATCATTTATAATGTAGGCATTGTTCAACCGACCTTATCGGAGTTGC
>PYVH01000090.1:0-8645 GCA_003030785.1 Marinobacter sp. B9-2
CCAGCCAGCGACTCTGGAAACCGACACCTTTGATACCTTCATGGAGTCTTCCTGGGTCAGCGGATGGACAGCCTTGAAACCGGTGTCGATACCGCGCTTCTCCATGGTGGCCAGCTCGGCCTCGGCAGTTTTGTTGTTCCGGCACTCATCAACAAATTCAGCCACATCCCGATGACGCTCTGCCGCCTCTTTGGCCAGCGGATGCTCTGCGGCCACGGCCATGTAGCTCACGCCCATGAGGGTGTCCGGGCGCGTGGTGTAAACGGTCAGGCCGCTGTCACGGTCCTTAAGCGGGAAGGTCAGCTCGGTACCTTCCGACTTGCCGATCCAGTTGCGCTGCATGGTCTTGACCTGCTCGGGCCAGTCTTCCAGCTCATCCAGATCGTTCAGCAGTTCTTCGGCGTAATCGGTAATGCGGATAAACCACTGGGGAATCTTTTTCTGTTCCACCAGCGCTCCGGAGCGCCAGCCGCGACCGTCCACAACCTGCTCGTTGGCCAGAACCGTCTGGTCCACCGGGTCCCAGTTCACCGTGGACATCTTCTTGTACACCAGACCCTTCTCGTAAAGGCGGGCGAAGAACCACTGCTCCCAGCGGTAGTAATCCGGCTTGCAGGTCGCCAGCTCCCGGTCCCAGTCGTACCCGAAACCCAGCTGCTTGAGCTGGTTTTTCATGTACTCGATGTTGGCGTAGGTCCACTTGGCCGGAGCGGTCTTGTTGGCAATGGCAGCGTTCTCGGCGGGCAGGCCGAAGGCATCCCAGCCCATTGGCTGCATTACGTTCTTGCCCTGCATACGCTGGTAGCGGGAAATCACATCGCCGATGGTGTAGTTACGGACATGCCCCATGTGCAGCTTGCCACTGGGGTAGGGGAACATGGACAGGCAGTAGTACTTGGGTTTGCCCGGTTCTTCCTTCACCGTGAAGGTCTTGTTCTCCTCCCAGAAATTACGGGCATTCTGTTCTACGTCACGGGGATTGTATTGCTCGTCCATTCCTGCCATTACCGAAATTACCTTGTGTGGAAAAATAAAAGCCTGTGTCAAAATCACGTCCGGAGCGGGCCGAACATTCTAACGCACACTAGCCTTTACAGGTAGTCTGCCAATTTTCTGTTCTTGTGCCAGACTTACAGTATTGGTGGGAGACGGCGGCCGGCGCAGCTTCCTGAGACACGCCGTAAATACGTCCCTGTAGGCTTGATCGCAGCATCCATGCTGCTCACAGTCTCAGGAAGCTGCACCGGCCGCCGTCCCGAATCCTGGGAGGAATCGTCGAGAATGCGAGCACCAAATGTCCGGGAGGCAGGGTGTGTCGGGTCTTTCCGGGACTGTCTGCAGCATGGATGCTGCAGTCAAGCGTACATGGATGTATTCACAGCGTGTCCCGGAAAGACCTGACGCAGCCTGACTCCTCCCCCAATAGTTCGACTAAACGCTTGTTTTTAGGAACCCCGAGGTCCATTTCAAGGAGCAGTTATGACACAACCGGAAAGAAGTCATCTCTCAGGCAAGGCACTGGAAGTTTACGACCGTATGCTGGAGCGGGTAAAAACGCGTCTCCATGACCTGGAGGAAACATCGCTCCAGAACCTTGAGGAAGAAGTCCAGAGGGCGGTGGAGTTCGAGTACGAGCTGGAGGAAATGACCAGAGATGAAGCGGCCCTGCTCGGCGAATACCTCCAGAGAGATCTCGAGCACCTTCTGCACTTCGTGGAAGAGACCGGCGAAGGCCTGAGTGAATGGTTGCAGCTTGATATCGCCCTGCTGGAACACCAGCTGGCGGATAGCCTGTTCTCGGTTGCTGATAAAACCGTTGTCGACTTTCTGGAGCTCAAACAGAAACTGGAAAACAACGAAGTGGGCCAGTACATCTCGGGCGAGGTGGCCACCGCTGGTATGTTCCAGTGCCTGAACTGCGGGCACATGCGGTGTCTGACAGCCACCAGCCATCTGGAACCCTGTGAAGCCTGCGGCTCCCACTACTACGAGCGGGTTACGAGCCGCTGGCCGAAACAGGAGGAATAATCCGCTCCCGGACAAACACGATGAGAATAACTGCGAGGGTCAGGACCGGCCAGGAGCCAGTCTGCATGTAAGGCGTGCTGCCCGTGGCGGTGAACACCTCGCCGGTCAGGGTGGCGCGCTCGAACTGGGGGATGGTTTCGGTCAGTTCGCCCCGGTTATTGATGATCGCAGTCACGCCGTTGTTGGTGCCCCGGAGCATGTAGCGACCGGTTTCCAGTGCCCGCATTCTGGCAATCTGCAGATGCTGTAACGGCCCAATGGAATCGCCGAACCAGCCATCGTTGCTGATCGTGAGCAGCAGGCCCGCGCCCCGGGCATTAAAGGCAACAAAATCCGGGTAGGCGACTTCATAGCAGATGAAGGGCATCACATTGACGCCATTGGCCTTGAGCGGATCCTGCCACTCCGGCCCCCGGCTGAAATCGCTCATGGGCAAATCGAAGAAACCAATCAGCCCCCGCAACACGCTCTGCAGTGGCACGTACTCCCCGAAAGGCACCAGCTTCTGCTTGTGGTAGATGCCCTCGCCGTTGCCGATGGCCATGATGCTGTTGTGAAACGTGAAATCTTCAATTCGGTCACTGAATCCGTACCAGGGTATGCCGGTAATCAGGGTGCTGTTGTCGCCCAGCTCTGCACTGATGTGATCGATGATCTTGCCAGCCTGATCCTGGGGAATGGGAATGGCGGTTTCCGGCCAGAGGATCAGATCCGTGTCCCAATGGTCTTCGGTCATCCCCAGATAGGTGACGATCTGGTCCTTCAGGAACTCCGGGTCCCACTTGATCTGCTGCGGAATATTGCCCTGCATGGCGGCAAAGGATATAGGGTCTTCGCTCAGATCCGTCCAGTCGACACGGTTCATGGCCGGGGCAACCAGCCAGGGAATCAGGGCAACAAAGAGGGTAACGCCCGCAGCCACCGGTTTGAGGCGCTTCAGCAGCCACCAGCCGCCGTAAAGTGCGGCACCGGTCGCAGCAATCCAGAACGTGATGCCATGCACGCCGGTCAGAGGTGCCAGCCCGGCCAGTGGGCCGTCAGTGTGCGCGGTGCCCAGATACAGCCAGGGAAAGCCGGTGAGCAGCCAGCCCCGGAGCCAGTCGCCCAGGATCCAGATGGCCGGAAACAGGATCAGGCGCCGGGCCGGGCTGTCCTTGGCCAGTTTGCCCCAGAACCAGAAGGCCAGGCCGTGGAACAGCGCCAGGCCCGCTACGAACAGAACCGTCAACAGGACGGCGATGGGAATTGCCGTGTTGCCGTGTTCGCTGATGCTGATGTAGACCCAACTGGCGCCGCTGCCAAACAGCCCCAGGCCAGTAAGCCAGCCAGCCCGGAAAAGCTTCTCCGGTGCCAGGGGTACGGTAACCAGGAGGATCAGCAGGACCGAGACCGGGCCCAGCCACCAGAGGTTGAACGGAGAAAAGGTCAGGGTTTGCAGGGCGCCGGCAACCACAAGGGTGGCCGCGCCCAACCAGGCGTTGGAGGAGAGCGGGGTTTTCAGCGCTCTGGAATGTGTGGCGTCACTGGTCACTTCGGGTTACCTGCAGCAGACGGATTACGCGGTTATCGGCGTTGGCAATGGTAAAGCGCAAGCCGCCGAATTCAACCGATTCGCCCCGTCTGGGCAGGTGTCCGAATTCCTTGAGAACCACGCCACCGATGGTGTCGAATTCCTCTTCGTCCATTTCGGTTTCGAAGAACTCATTGAAATCATCAATGGGGGTCACCGCTTTCACGGCGTAGCTGCCATCGCCCCGGGCCTTGATGTGGGTTTCTTCATCAAAATCGTGCTCGTCTTCGATTTCGCCGACAATCTGTTCAAGCACGTCTTCAATGGTGATAAGCCCGGCAGTGCCACCGTACTCGTCCACCACAATGGCCATGTGGTTGCGATTTTCCTTGAACTCCTTGAGCAGCTGGTTCAGGCGCTTGCTCTCGGGCACGAAGGTGGGCGGGCGCAGGATTTCCCGGATACGGTTCCAGTTCAGATCATTGTTCAGGGCCAGGGGAAGCAGATCTTTGGCCAGAAGAACGCCAATCACATCGTCCTGGCTGTCCCCGATGACCGGGAACCGGCTGTGTGCGGAATCCATGATTTCACCCAGAAACTCTTTGGGCTCCTGGGAGGCCTTGACGGTGACCATTTGCGAACGGGGGATCATGATCTCATCCACCCGCATGTCGATCACCTGCATGGCACCTTCGATGATGCTCATGGCATCAACATCGATGATGTTCTGGGACTCGGCGTCCCGCAGGATTTCCAGCACGTCCTCGACGGACTCAGGCCCGCTGGAGAAGGCCTGTGATATACGTTCCAGCCAGGACTTTCCGCCCTGACTGCGACTCGACTGATCGTCGCTCATGAGTCTTGTTCCGTTTCCTCTGCTTCGTAGGGATTGCCAAATCCAAGCTGCGCCAGCAGCCGGATTTCGAGGGCTTCCATGACCTCGGCATCTTCGTCGTCAATATGATCAAAACCCTGGAGATGCAACATACCGTGCACCACCATGTGAGCCCAATGGGCGTCCAGGGTTTTGTCCTGCTCCCTGGCCTCTGTCTCGACAACCGGTGCACAAATCACCAGATCTCCGGCCAATGGCACCGTTATACCGGCTGGCGCCTCAAATGGGAAGGACAACACGTTGGTCGGATAGTCCCGCCCCCGGTATTGGTGATTCAGGGCCTGGCTCTCTTCGGTTCCGACAATACGGACCGTCACCTCGGACGGATCCTCGCCCTGCCAGGCCAGTTGCGCCCATTGTTGAACCTGCGACTCCGAGGGTATACCCGGCGCTTCAAAAACCTGTTGAAAATCCACAGTCAGCTTGCTCACTGGCCGGTCGCACTCCCGTCATCAAAGGAATCGTAGGCTTCGACAATGCGCTGTACCAGCGGGTGACGTACCACATCTTTTGCTTCGAACCGGGTAAACCCGATCCCCGGCACCTTGCTCAGAACACTTGCGGCATGAATCAGCCCGGAATTCTGGCCACGTGGCAGGTCCACCTGGGTGGTGTCACCGGTGATCACGGCGGTAGAGCCGAAACCGATCCGGGTCAGGAACATCTTCATCTGCTCCCGGGTGGTGTTCTGGCTTTCGTCCAGAATGATGAACGAATTGTTCAGCGTACGGCCCCGCATGAACGCCAGCGGCGCAATCTCGATCACGCTTTTCTCGATAAGCCTGGTGACATGGTCAAACCCGAGCATTTCATAGAGCGCGTCGTACAGCGGGCGCAGATACGGATCCACCTTCTGGGCCAGGTCGCCGGGAAGGAAACCAAGCTTCTCGCCGGCCTCGACCGCTGGCCGAACCAGCAAAATCCGCTTCACCTGCTCGTCTTTCAGGGCCTCAACGGCACAGGCCACCGCCAACCAGGTCTTGCCGGTACCCGCCGGCCCGATCCCGAAGTTGATATCGTGGGTGCGGATGTTATGAACATACTTCTGCTGGTTGGCGCCCCGAGGCTTGGCCTGCAGCTTCGGCGTTTTGATAACCGTCACAGCACCATCGTAGGGCACGTCCTCGGGCAGGCGCTCAAAGCCGGTTTCCCGGATAAACAGATGCACAGTATCCGGCGGAATATCATCCGTGGCCTCGGTTTCCCGATACAGATGCCGGATAACCTCAACGGCCGCCGCCACATGCTCGGTTTCCCCTTCCACCCGAAAATGATGACCCCGCCTGCCGACTTTCACATGCAGGCGCTTTTCAATCATCTTCAGGTTTTCATCAAACTGGCCACAAAGCGTCGCCAGCCGGCGCTGGTCCACCGGATGCAGGTCAAATTGTCTGTGATCGTTGGCGTTCAAAAGTGCTCCGTTTTGGTTTGGGAGAACGAGTATCTGATATTGGTGAAACGGGCGAGGGCCGGAAGGTGTTTCCAAAAAGCGCCCGTAAATACGTCCCTGTAGGGCTCGGTCGCGCCATCCCTGGCGCTCCACGTTTTTGGAAACACCTTCCGGCCCTCGCCCTGGTCAATCTATGTGCAGGTCCGAATGTGAAAAAACAAGTAGTCTGGCTTCGCCCGAGGCGTAATCCGTAAAATTTCTTGGTTAAAGGCATATTATTGGATTGCGACCCCGTCTAACCCTGCCCGCGCATACGAAGCTTGCACCAGGCAGACGGCTGTGCAGCCGCCGGAGAGTGGAGGGGAGCCCCATCACTCGCCCCACTCCAAGTCTCAGACGAATACGAAACCAGGCCTAAAACAACTCCGAGCTCACAGGCACCCCGCGAAGAGAATTGGGATAGGCCTCCACAATATCGACATCAATAAAGTGCCCAACAACCTCCGGATTCTCGTGCCTGAAATTCACAATCCGGTTGTTCTCAGTACGCCCCGCATACTCCCCGGGGTCCTTCTTGGACAGGCCGGTCACAAGAATCCGCTGGGTGCTGCCAACCATCTTGCGGCTGATGTCCATTACGTTCTGGTTCAGGCGATCCTGCAGGATGCTAAGCCGCTGCTTCTTGACGTCCATCGGCGTATCGTCCGGCAGATCTGATGCCGGCGTGCCGGGCCGTGCGCTGTAGACGAAGCTGAAGGACATGTCGAAGCCGATGTCGTTGATCAGCTTCATGGTGTCTTCGAAGTCCTTCTCGGTTTCGCCCGGGAAGCCGATGATGAAGTCGGACGAAAAGCTGATGTCCGGGCGAATCTTGCGCAGGCGGCGGAGTTTGGATTTGTACTCCAGGGCCGTGTGGCCGCGCTTCATGGCCGCCAGGATACGGTCGGAGCCGCTCTGGACCGGCAGATGCAGGTGGCTGACCAGCTCCGGAACGCGCTCATAGACGTCGATCAGGGCATCCGAAAACTCTACCGGATGGGACGTGGTGTAACGGATGCGATCGATGCCATCGATGGTGGCGATCAGTTCAATCAGTTCCGCCAGGTCCATGGTGTCGCCGTCGTGGGTTTCGCCACGGTAGGCATTCACGTTCTGGCCCAGCAGGTTAACTTCGCGCACACCCTGGCTGGCCAGGTGGGCGACTTCGGCGATGACGTCGTCGGCCGGGCGGCTGACTTCTTCCCCGCGGGTGTAGGGCACCACGCAGAAAGTGCAGTACTTGCTGCAGCCTTCCATGATCGAAACAAATGCGGAGGGACCGTCTGCGCCGGGTTCGGGCAGGTTGTCGAATTTCTCGATTTCCGGGAAGCTGACGTCCACCACGCCGACACCGTTACCCTTCGCCCGCACTTCGGTAATCATGTCCGGCAGGCGATGCAGGGTTTGCGGGCCAAAGACCATATCCACGTAGGGTGCACGGTCAATGATGGCCTGGCCTTCCTGGGAAGCCACACAGCCGCCGACGCCGATGATCATCTCGGGCTTTTTGCTCTTCAGCTTTTTCCAGCGGCCAAGCTGGTGAAACACCTTCTCCTGGGCTTTTTCCCGGATGGAGCAGGTGTTCAGCAACAGGATGTCGGCGTCATCGGGTGAATCGGTCATTTCGACGGTTTCACCGGTTTTGAGCAGGTCTGCCATGCGGGCAGAATCGTACTCGTTCATCTGACAGCCGTGGGTTTTGATGTACAGCTTTTTGGCCATGGGTCTCACGTAATCTGGTGGATGGTGCGCCGGGAACAGGGTTTTTGAAACGGGGGCGCCAGCAAAAAGTAACTGCGCATTATAACGGGGTGCTTAAACTTCAACCACCTTTGTCTCGGCTAGTTGCTAGTCCGCTTGTGGTATTATTTGTGGCTTATGGTTTCGGGGCTGAATCGATTGGGGAGGAGCTTTCCAAAAAACGCCCGTAAATACGTCCCTGTAGGGCTCGGTCGCGCCATCCCTGGCGCTCCACGTTTTTGGAAAGCTCCTCCCCAATCGATTCGACGAGCCTCACGATAAATCCTTCAACCTAATACCCAAACACCAAAATGACCCCCGAACGCCTCGCCCGAATCAAACAAACCCTCAACACCCGGCAACCGGACCTGAGCGTCCTCACCGACCAGGTCCACAAACCCCGGAATCTGTCCGCCATCATCCGCTCCTGCGACGCGTTTGGCCTTGCCAACATGCACGTGGTCTGGCCAAAAGAAGGCTTCCGGGCATTCCGCAAAACCGCCGGTGGCAGCTACAACTGGGTAACTACCCACACCCACCGGAGTATGGACGAAGCGATTGAAAGCCTGAAAGGGCAGGGCCACAAGCTCTACGCCGCGCAGCTTTCCGACCGGGCGATTGATTTCCGGGAGGCGGACTACACGGTGCCTTGTACTGTGATTATGGGTAACGAGGTGGACGGTGTCAGTGCCGGCGCCGCGGCACAGGCCGATGAGCACATCGTGATTCCGATGATGGGGATGGTGGAGTCGCTCAACGTGTCATCTGCCTGCGCGATTATCCTGTCCGAAGCCCAGAGACAAAGAAAACTGGCCGGTATGTTCGACCAGCGCCGGTTGCCGGACGACGAATACAACCGTCTACTGTTCCGCTGGTGCCAGCCCACGGTTAAACGCTACTGCGACGACCGCAACCTGCCTTACCCGCCCATCGATCCCGAAACCGGCGAATTGATCGACGGCGTAGGCTGGATGCAGGAAGTCCGCAAACTGCGGGCCAATCGCCGCAGATGGGACGACCCGGCAAATATTACTCCTCGCGAG
>PYVH01000090.1:8655-9443 GCA_003030785.1 Marinobacter sp. B9-2
GAAGCTGCTCCCGCAAAGCCTTGGGAAGCCGGGTAATCGTCAACGCGTCTTTGTCACGGTCATAGTAAACCGCCTGATTCACCAGGTCGGATGAAAACGACACACTCATGCCACCCCCGGAGCCGGCAATGCGCACCAGCTTCTTCACCTTGCGATGGTCCGGGTGCAGCACTCCGCTTTCAGGCAGTTCGGCGGTTTTCGAGGCAAACTCCTTGAACCGCTGCGGCTCACTCTCGTCCAGATAACCTGAAAGCGCCTCAATTTCCACCGGTTCGCCCAGGGCATGCTGCTCCTTGCAGAACTCGTAGGCCTTGTTGCGAACCTCGCCGGCTTTTTCGGGCTCAGAGGATTTTGCGAAGGCTTCCACGGCATCCAGGAAGGTCATGGTTTCCTTTTCCACATCCACCTGATTGGTAAACCCGCACAAACGGATAAACAGCTCTCCTGGCTCTCCGGTGCCACGACCATGGACCAGCGTCAGGTAGTTTTCCGCCGGGTTGTTACCCCGCCAGTCGTCCAGCTCGATGCGAACGGCCAGATTCAAACGGGAAAGGCTGAGGACGTCGGTGGCATCCAGTGACTGGTTACCATCGAAACGCATGGCGCTGTCGGTTTCCAGAATAAACAGGTAAACCACTTCGGCGTCTGCCAGAGCATCGTGGACGATCATCAAATGGCCGTCGAATTCTTCCTGGCTACCAGTGAGCAGTTCCTGCCACTGTCCGAACAGGCGGTCGGTCATGGCGCCGAAGGTTTGTTTGTCTTCCAGGTAGTCCTTCAGCCAGGCG
>PYVH01000090.1:9453-9797 GCA_003030785.1 Marinobacter sp. B9-2
GGTCCTCGGAAAACCGGCCATACTTCTTGCCAGGCTTGCTGTTGAACAGCCGCTTCATCTGCTTGTGCAGCCCCTCGTAATCGCCACCGGGCTCCTGCAGGGCCTCGCCGGTCACCAGGCGGGCAGGTTGGCCCGGCTGGTACTGGCTGGCGAAGGCAGTGCGGAGGTGTTTGATGGCCATTTTTTGGCTCCTGTTCGTTGTTTCGGTTAACTCAGAGAGGCGGGATTCTGCCACGTATTGGCGTTGGATTCATTGGTAGTCTGCTGGTTCTGGGGGTGGGCCGCAGGGCAGGTGCGTATTTTTCTTACGAAAAAACAACTCGCTTCGCTCAGACATCTTTTTC
>PYVH01000091.1 GCA_003030785.1 Marinobacter sp. B9-2
TCCACCAGCACCGTATAAAGACCGGTAATATCACCTTCTGCCGCCATACCGGGGCCCGCGCGTTCCAACAAATGAGGCAGTTCGCTGAACACCGACGGCGGATAGCCCCGCAGGGTTGGCGGCTCGCCACGGGCGAGGCCGATATGGAAGATCTGATCCGATTGGGGGCGTATAAAGCCGGGTCCGACCCGGAAACGGACCAAGCCATCACATTCTTCCGCGTGGCCAGCCCATTCCTGTCACAAAGCCGCGGCGACAAGACCCCAGCCGCCGAAGGCTTTGCCGACACCTACCGGATGATACTGGAGTCCGGCATCGACGACCCGCTGCGGAGTTTTTTCGAGGAACGCGCCCGCACCGAGGCTGGTCAGGCGCAATAAAAAAACCGGCGGGACGTCTGTCCAAGCCGGTAGGTGCTTCGTCAGGGCCCCTCCCCACCAGTGGCGGAGAGGGGTTTTTCATATAACGCCTAAACCGAATTAACGGAACAAGCTCAGGATGTTCTGAGGCGCCTGGTTTGCAATCGACAAGGACTGCGTCGCCAGCTGCTGCTGAACCTGATAGGCCTGCAAACGCGCCGCTTCTTCTTCCATATCCGCATCAACCATCGAGCTCACGCCGGAATCCAGCGTGTCTGCTAAGCTATCGATAAATTGCATTTGGCTGTCGAGCGTATTTTCCGTAATACCCAAGCTAGTTGCTGCATCAATTGATAGGCCCAGCTGAGTTTCTGCCGTCGTAAGCTGCGTCTGGAGAGTCGCGCTGGATTGGTCAGTCACAACGTCGATACCGGCAAATGTAGTTTGAATAGTTGCGAGATCGACCTCGTTGAAAGTAAAGGTTGTTGCTCCAAACGTGTTTGCAACACCACCAGCATTACGTGTAACGCCGTTTACTACGGTTACGCTAGCAGAAGAATCCACCAAGTTGTTACCGTTGAATGTAGCCTGACCTATCGCAGATGCCATATTTTCGACCAGCGCATTAATTTCCAACTGAACATCCGCTCTGTCAACGCCATCAGTTTGCGCAAAAGCAACACGCTCTACGATCTGTTGTGCAATATCCGAAACCGTTTCGGCACCCAGACGGGCAGTCGCGACGGAGTTCTTGGTCGCGGTCATGCCTTCGTTGATGGCTTTGAACATGCCGCTGTCGCCTTTCATCGTCTCAGAGACGGCGAAATAGGCGGCGTTGTCTTTACCAGACGCCACTTTCAGGCCGGTGGAAACACGGTCCTGTGTTTGGTTAAGCCCACGGTTCACGTCTTTCAACGTGGCCAGAGCGTTCATTGCGGAGGTATTGGTGAGAATGGACGACATTTAATGTTCTCCTTGCTTCTCGTATTGATCCAGTCTTCTGACTGAGGTCAGCCGTAAATGGCTAACCTGAACTACATAGCAGTTCAGGTTAAAGCAGGGTTAACAAATTGAGTAAAATCGGCGAAACGCGCTTTAGAATTTCTGATCGACGCGCATGTTCTTATCCGCAACGCCGCTCACACGTTGGCCCATCTTGCCATAATTTCCGTCTAGCGCATTGCGATTGCTGATCTTTTTGACCTCGCGCAGAATGGTGCGGGCGGCGACGGCCATGCGGGATAAAATTGCGCTGTCCTCTTCAATCGCCCCCTTTAACTGCTTGAGGTGTGCCTTCACCTCCAGCTCATTCATAATCGGGTGATCCATAAAGGGTTCGACCAGTGGGGTTTGCAGCTCCAGCCACTTCAACGCGCGGGATTTTTCTTCGAAGATCGCGCTAACGACATCTAGATTGCCGGCTTTGATCGCATCGACCTCGCGGTTCAGCACGTCGATGGTGTCGTGGATTTTCGCCACATAGGCGTGAATGTTTTCCTCGTCCTGCGGGGTCAGCGCCAGCTGGTCAGGGGCCTCGCCCTCGGGGGCGGTGCCGCGTTGACCGAAACGGAAGGTGCGCGGGGTCATTCGCCCTGCTCCGCAAATTTGGCTTTGCCCTGCCCGTAGGCGTCCAGCATTTGCGACACGCTACCGGAAAAGCCCAAACCGCCCTGCTCTACCAACTGGCCAGCGACGGCTTCGGACATGAAAGACCGCCACATATCCGCCTGCTGTTCCCCGCCGAAAGCTGAGGCACCGGCGGTTTTCATCATCTCGTCGACGAACTGGGTTAAGAACACCTTTTCGAATTCTTTACCTGTCTGCGCCGCGCGGTCGGGTTTGGCGATATCGAATACGGGCAGTGACGGGGGGATTGAACCGGTCATCAGATAATCTCCAGATCGGCGTGAAGCGCCCCTGCGGCCTTGATGGCCTGCAAAATCGCAATGGTTTGCCGTGCGCCGACGCCGATGGCGTTCAGCCCGTCGACAAGCTCTTGCAGGCTCACGTCACCGTTCAGAATGGTAAAGCTGCCGTCAGTTTCTTCGATATCAATCTCGGTCTCCGGCACGATCACGGTCGTCCCCCCGATAGAGATAGGTTCCTCGCTGATCACGGCCGTATTTCCGCCAAGACTGATCGGACCTGGCTGGCTGACGCCGAAATTCTCGCGCACCCGCACGGTCAGGCCACCCTGGCTGATCGCGACCTGCGCGATCCGCACGTCCGAGCCCATGACGATGGTGCCCGATTTCTCGTCAATCACGACCCGCGCCACGGCGTCCGGCGTGACCAGCAGGTTTTCCACCGCCATGATCGTCTCGGGCGCGTTGCGTTTGTCACCGACCCAGACCTCGATCGTGCCGGAATCCAGCACCTCGACCTGACTGGACCCAAGGTGTTTCGCAATGGCTTCGCGCACGCGATCCGCCGTGGTAAAATCGGGGTTATTCAGCGCAATCCGGATACTGTCGAGCTGAAAGAGGCTGAATTCGATCTCGCGCTCGACGATGGCCCCGTTTTCGATCCGCGCGATGGTCGGCACGCCATCCACAACGCTCGCGGCATTGCCATCCACGCGGTAGCCCGACGCCGCAACCGCGCCCTGCCCCACGGCATAGACCTCACCATCCGCGCCCGTCAGCGGGGTGATCAACAAGGTACCGCCCCGCAGACTTGTCGCATCACCTAGCGAGGAGACCGTGATATCGATGGGCGAGCCGCGCCGCGCAAACGGGGGTAGCTTGGCCGTCACCATCACGGCTGCGGTGTTCTTGGTTTTCAGCGCCTCGCCGTCAAGGTTCGCAACGCCAAGCCGTTCAAGCATCCCCCGAATGGATTCACGGGTGAACGGGCTGGAGTTCAGCTTGTCCCCCGTCCCCAAAAGCCCAACGACGAGGCCATACCCGATCAGATGGTTTTCCCGCACACCTTCAAAATGCGCAATATCCTTGATCCGGACCTCGGCCCAGGACGGCATCGCGGGCACAACCAAAAGCGCTGCGGCGGCAAGGGCCTGCAGGCAGCGCAGCAGGCGGGTCATGGGGCGTCGCTGGCCGTGCGCCATTGCGAAATCTCCGGTACAAGAACAGTTCAACTATCCTTGGCATAATCACGTAATAACCGGATTTATACAAGTTAAATCATCTATTAATTGTTGCTACCGCAGAATATACTTGCTACCGATAGGAATAGTCAGGGTTTAGGGCACACAAACATGCGCATGTATATTTTCGAACAGCGGAAAGAACGATGCGCCGGCCTTACGGCAGAGCTGCGCAGCGCAGGTATCGAGCTTCAGTTCGTCACCGCCGAGTTTTTCACGACCGGCCTTGGCCCTTTGCTGCAACCCGGCCATCAGACGAATGCCGTTCTGATCGGTGAATGTGACGATACGCGTGAATATATCCGCGCGATGCGTACCGCAGGCTGCGTCAATCCGGTGATCGTGCTCAAGGATTTCCGCAACGCCAAGGATACGTCGGACCTGCTGAACCTTGGCGCAGATGATGTGATCGTCAGCCCGATCCGTGGGGCCGAAGTGCTGTCGCGGACCAATTCGATCATCCGGCGTCACTATGGCCATGCCTCTGAAAGCGTGATCGTCGGAGAACTGACCGCCTATTTCGACGGGCGCGATCCGATCGTATCGGGCAGCCGCATCAAACTGTCGAAACGCGAATATTCGGTGTTCCAGCATCTTGCGCTGAACTCGAACAAAGTCATCTCTAAAGACGCGATTTATGACGCAATCTATGGCAGCAGCATCGATCAGCCCTTCGATAAGGTCATCGACGTCTACATCTGCAAACTGCGCAAAAAGCTCGCCTCCGCGTCAAAATCAGGCTGGCAGTATATCGAGACCGTGCATGGCCGCGGCTACAAGCTGAGCTCGCCCGAGGTGACGTCGAAAGCCGGCTGATCAGCGCAGGTAATTCAGGATCGACAGGCTCGAAAGCCGCGAGGAAACCTGATAGCTCGCCTGCAACTGTGTCTCCAGACTATTCATGCGCGTGATCGCCTCGTAGGGATCAACACTTTCGTAGTTCGAGATTTGCGTCCGCTGCACCAGCGACAGATCGTTCAGCTGCGCTTGGGTCTTCTCGACGATCTGCTGGTTGAACCCGATCCGCGCCGAGATATCCAACATACCCTCTTGCGACGCCGACAGGCTATCGACCACTTCTGACATCCAGGTGCTATAGGCCGCTTCGTCCATCTGGCTCACGTCGGTCACGGCCAGCATCGCCAACCCTTTATAGGCATCGCGGAAAGACTGGTCATTGGCGCGCACGCCGTAGACGACCTCTTGTCCGGTATTCACCCAGGCGCTGATCTGCTTTGTCTCGGCCCCACTGGCATCACGCTCGGGCGAGCCTTGATAGAAGGTGCCCTGAAAATTCCGGCTGGCGTCGGCGTCTTGCGAGTTGAACACGGTCTCTAGCTGATCCGCGATGGCTTGGGCGCTGGCTGGGTCGGTTGGACCGGTGCCAAAAATCTCTTCGACCACCGATTGCGGTGAACGGCCTGTGTCGGCACTGGTTTCAGGCCAGCGGGTCAGCGAGGTCTTGTTGGATTCCAGCCCCGAAAACAGGTTCTCGCCATTATACGACGTGTTCATCGTCGACACGAGGCTTTCCAGCGCGGCGCGGGCCTGCATCTGCAACACCTCGGCCCCGTTGCCATTGCGTGTGGCATTGACCAGCGCGCTTTCCAGCACCGATTGTACCTGCGTGCGTGCCGCATCGACGGACGCAAGCATCGCGTCAAGCTTGCTCGCCAGCACGTCGTTCGATGTCATGAAGGTCTGGGTATTCGCCTCACGCCCGTGCAGCTTCATCACCGAGGCCGCGCGCGGGCCCAGATCGGCATAGATGTCGGCCTTTTTTCCGGTAGAGACTTCTTCGCTCACCCGTTGCAATTCCAGCGTCGTACGCTGCACGTTCTGACGGTTGAAAAGGTTAAACTGGAACGACGAAAAACTGCTGATACCTAGAACCATTGTCCCTGCCTCATACCGCTGCGATCAGCGTGTCGATCATCTCTGACACCGCTGTAAGCACTCTGGAGTTTGCCGCATAACTTTGTTCGATCAACAGCAGTTGCTGCATCTCGTCATCAATATTCACGCCCTCAGAATTGCGCCGCGCGGACATAACGACCTCTGCCGCAGAGGCCGCGGCGTTAAAGTCATTCTCTGCCCGTGCGCGCGTGGCCGCTTGGCTGGTGATCATCTCTGCCGAAAAATCGCGCAAAGTGACCTCGGCGGGAATACCCGTGCCCGTCGCTGCATTCATCGCCGTGTCGAGCCCTGCCAGAAAGGCGTTGATCTGCACCGTTTCAGACCCTGCACCGGGGGAAGTGGCCCCCAGACCATCGCGGATACGCCAAACCTCCGCATCGCCGGTAGAGGAGATCTTGCTGTTTATTTGCAAACGGCTCGCCAGACCAGTGATATTTGCCGGATCAAACGCGATCCCATTATCTGTGAACAGCCCCGCCTCGCCCGGCGCAAGGCTGGCATCGGCCTCTTCAAAGGTCTGGATCAGCCCCCGCGCGTATTCGTCCAACTGTTGACTAAACTGCGGTATAGTCTCTCTCTTCAGTTCGGACAGCCCCGCAAGACTGCCGTGCTGAATACCACGCACACCGTCTTTGAACGGGGTGATGTCCTGATTACCCGCCATCAATGTGCCGTCGCTGGGGTTAAAGGTCACATCCTGTACGACGCGCCCCTCCAGCAATGCGGCCCCGCTGACCGTATAAAGGCTGATCGACCCGTTCGAAGACCGATGTATCCGCGTGTCAATGATCCCGGAAATCTGGTCAAGGATCGTGTCGACCTTTTCATCAAACTGCGCGGCCTCCAGCGAACCGGGGGTAAAGCCGCTGCCCGAGGCATTCAGATCGCGCAACTGGTATAGGGCCGTGTTCAGGTCCGCGACTTCATAGCGGATTTCCATATTCACGTCATTTAACGTCGTCGATAGCGTTGTCGCCGCCCCTTTGACCGACCGCACCAGATCCTCTGCCGCCAGCGCAACGGATGTCTGCGCCCCGTTCGACGACGGCATATTGACCAACGTTGTCAGGCTGTTCTGGAATTCGTTAAACCGGTCTGCAGGCGATGTGCCGTCACCGGGCTGCCCCAGATAGGCGGTATAGGTGGTCAAACCTTCCTGAATAGACTGATACTGCGTCATCCGGCTGTTTTCGAGCCGCGACATCCGTTGCAGCGTCGCATCGACCTCGCGGCGGACCTCGCTGATGACGGCCCCGCCCTGCCCGCCGCTGGCCGTGACCAGCACCGCCTCGCGCCGGACATAACCGGGGGTCATCGCATTCGACACGTTATCCGCCGCGATCCGCGACTGACCCTGTGTCGTATGCAAACCGGCTGTGGCCGAATTCAGCGCGCCCGAAAGGCTCATGTCATGCTCCGGTCAGACCGTCTGGCTTATCGTTTCAGACGGGTGGTTTCATCCATCATATCGTCGACGGTGGTGATCACTTTGGCATTGGTCGAAAATGCCCGCTGCGCCTTGATCAGGTCGGTCATCTCTTGCGCAATGTCCACGTTAGACCCTTCAAGCGCCCCGGCGTTGATCGACCCCACGGTCGAAGAATTGGCTTGCAAAGCAGAGAACGACCCTGTTTCACCCGACAGGCGATAGGCGTTGCCCTTCACTTCGACCAGCCCGTTGGGGTTGGCGACGACAGCGACGGGAATGTCATAAAGCGCGCGGCGCATGCCATTATCGAAAACGCCGAACAATGTGCCGTCTTCGGTAATCTCGGTGCGCACCAGCTCGCCCGCGCTGGACCCGTCCCGATCAAACGCGAGGCTGAAATCCCCCGCGAACTGGCTGATCCCGTCAAATGCGCCGGGCTTGCCAAGGGTGATGTCGATCTCTTGCGGGACAACCCCGTTATCAAGGGTGATCGTCGCCACGCCTGTCGCAGGGTCCACGGTAAAGGCGGCAGGTGCCGTCGCGGTGGAATTGATGTTGCTATAGCTCAGCGGAGAGCCCGCCGCAGGCCCGGCGTTGTTGAACTCGATCGTGACACTGCCGAGCCCATTGCCATTCTGATCCGCAATTGCCAGATCCCATGTGTTCGCCGTGGTGCCAGGTGCCCAGGAAAAGCTCACGCGCTGGCTTTCACCCAAGGCGGTGAACACTTCGGACGAGGTGACAAAAGGTGCGCCGGGATCGGCTTGGCCTGTGTCCTGCGATGGCAGGTTGCCAAAGGCGGTGATGGTCGACGTCACGCCGGCAGAGATGTTCAGATTGCCGATGTTGACCGTTTCCATATCCTTGAAGGACGTCCGGTCGACCGACCCGATGTCCCCTTCCAGCCCGTAGGGGTAGCCCGCAAGATAGTATCCCGCCGCGTTCTTCAGGTTGCCCTGTTCATCCGGCAGGAACGACCCCGCGCGGGTCAGCATGTAGTTGGTCTGCACAGTCTCGTTCGGGTTCATCGACACCGCGAAAAAACCGTTCCCGCCAATCGCCAGATCGGTAGAGGAGTTGGTCGAGATCAGGCCGCCTGCTGTCGAAATGTCCAGCTCTTCAACAGCGTTGACCGACAAGACCCCGTCGCCATTCCCGCCCGAGGCAGTGGTCGTGACCATATGCGCGAACCCGCGGCGGTACCCCACCGTGTTCGAGTTTGCGATGTTCTCGGAGATGCTGCCAACCGCCTTGGAGTTGGCGCGCAGCCCGCTGACACCCGTCTGAAGCGCACTTGAAATGCTCATTTTCCTACCTCGTTGTCGTTCTTGGTATTCTTGCCTAACAGGACAAATAATCGAATTGGTTTAAAGAAGGTTAAATTTTCGCGATTTATTTTTGTCTAACCTTGGTTTAGCTGAAATTTGCAGCCGAGTTCATGGAGATATCCCTGAATTCGCGATGCTTTCAAAGGCATTCTCTAGCTGCTCCAGCCGCTTCGCCGCCCCGCCCGCGCTAAGCGGCAGCACGTTATCGCGCACCTCAGATATGCTGTTTGCCAGTGAAATCAGATCTTTAGACGGTGTGAGACTGGGGAAGGAACGCGTCACCTGCTGTAGCGTCTCTTGATCTTCGGACCGATAGGCCGCGATCAACAGGCGCGTGGCATCCTGCAAGGAAAAATCCTGCGGATATGTCCGCCAAAGCTGCGTAAGAACGTCCGCCGCCTGCGGCCAGCGCTCCTCCTCCGACAGCGCGAGCCCCACATCGCGCAAATGCTGCGCCGTTGGTGCATCGACGGACGCCTTCAGCAACGCAGGCTTATCCCCCAGTTTAGAGAGGGTTTGCGCCAGCAAACTCTGATGCGCTTCCTCCATCTCGGGGGCGACGCTTACATCCATCAGTTCCAACGTCAGCCGTGCATCGGCGAATTGCCCCCCCTGCACCTGCGCTTGCGCAAGCTTCATGTTCAGGCGGAAAATCTCGGCCGCGCGGGAGGTGCCTTGTTCTTCCTGCTTTTCTTGCAAGATACGCACGGCCCGACGGTATTCCTTGGCCGCCAGATCGGTCGACCCCAACTTCAGGACGTAGTCTCCCAGCGTTTCAATCTGCGTCGTGAACCCGTCGGTATAGCGGAAATAGGGCAGCAAACGCAGATGCAGCGCGACCCAAGCCGACAGCGGATACTGCCCCTCGCCCCCTGCCTTATAGATATCTGCCAGCAATTCTTGCGCCTGCGCCTCAATCGGGGCGGCTTCGGCACGTTCGGGGAACCGCAACAGAATACGGCCAAGGGTCAGCACGGCTTCGGGATGATTACCCAATGCGTGGTACACCCGTTCAAGCCGGCGCAATACTTCCAGCTCGTACCGCCCGCCGCGCCACGCCTCTGATCCGCCCTCTAGGGTCGATTGTGCCGCCAGCAGCGCGCCTCTTCCGCCATCGGCAAGCGCCATATCCGCCACCGCCAAACGGGCGCGCACGGCGTATTGGTCCCAGCCCTCTGCCGCTTCCAGATAGATCTTGAGCGCGGTCGCCGCGTCCCCCCGCTTTTGCGCGGCCCGTGCGCGCAGGAATGTACCGGATTCGGCCCCGGCCAGCTCTGGCATTTCATCTAGCAGGCGCAGGGTCGCGTCGACATATTCGCGCTTGTCCAGCTCAATCGCCGCCTCAAGCAGCACCGGCAGAACGGCCCGCACGACGGATTCCGGCTGCGTGCTCAGCCCGCCAAAGCTTGGCTCGATATTATCCGACAAGCGCCGAACGTCGGAAGTGGCAATCGCGTCCAGACTGGCCCAAAAGGCGCGATCCGGTCGGTTGCCTGCCAGCGGAGACGTGTTGAAAGGTGGCGTTACCGCGGTCGGT
>PYVH01000092.1 GCA_003030785.1 Marinobacter sp. B9-2
TTAGCGCCGATGGCGATTTGCGGGGTATATTCGCCTGCAAAGTCACTGATTCAGGTTTGTTTTTTGAATGGCTGCGATATGGTGACAGGAAAAGGAGGTTAGCATGCTTAGAAGGACCATACTCTCACTTTTTCTCATTGCCCCTGCCCTCGGCCACGCAGCCGTGTACCATTGTAAGGTCAATGGCCAGACTATTTTTTCTGACCAGCCATGCGGTGATAATGCTAAAGAAATAGAGGTGAATGCTCCGCCAGTTAACGGTGGTGGGTCTATGCAAACTGAGGCTGGAGACAGATTTGTCAAATCTCGGGAGCTCGACAGAGAAATTCGACGGCTTGAGCGTGAGAAAGAAGATCTCAGGGATGCCATGGATCGCGCTTTAGCCCGATGGCAGGAGCAGAAACGTCGAGCAAACAATAACCTTGCGGGCGCCACTTGGGAACAGAGTCTGGCTCAAGAGGCCGAGGTCATGAGGGAGCGCTACCAGTCAGAAATCGATGACGTCGATCGACAGCTGGAAAGAGCCCGGGAAAAGCGTTCTAAGCTCTAAACGTACTGCGTGGTACTCGGCAGATCCGGCGCCTCTCCTATGGTCTGCCCCCCCTTCCACCCATGCCTTTTTCTCAGCGGCGACCAGCCCGTCCTTGAGCCTGACCGTCTGACGGTCACGCGGGAGACGAACACGGCGTTGTATTCCGGCTGCGGCTCCCGCCAGCGAGGGAAGCACGAACACCAGGTGTTTACCTTCAGCGGCCGGCCGGTGGCCTCTATCTTCAACAACGCCTGGCGGAAAAGGCGGAAGAAGGCAGGGCTTACGCACGTCCGTGGGCACGATCTCAGGCACACCTTTGGCAGGAGGCTGAGGGCGGCAGGGGTATCGGAAGAAACCCGGGCGGAGCTCCTGGGGCACAAACGCGGATCGGTTACCACGCACTACTCGGCAGCGGAAGTTGCTGAACTGGTGAAAGCAGTGGAGCTAATCGCAGAGAAGAGAGGACCGGATTTCGATGGCGTGGCCGTGGTGAAATTCCGGTTTGGGCACAAAATGCCCACAGTAGAAAAAAGAAAGGCCGCTGAATAAGCGGCCAAACCTTGGAAATACTGGTAGCAAGGGGCGGAGTCGAACCGCCGACCCCAGCATTATGAGTGCTGTGCTCTAACCAACTGAGCTACCTTGCCATTTCGTTCTGGGCATCGCCCCAAACGAGGCGCGTATTTTCAGTATTTGGGCCCTTTCTGTCAAGGCTTGGGGGCCAGTTTTTCCTGAAAAATTACACGTTGAAGCGGAAGTGGATAACGTCGCCGTCTTTCACGATGTATTCCTTGCCTTCCAGGCGCCATTTACCGGCATCCTTGGCCCCGGCCTCGCCGTTGTACTTCACGAAATCGTCGTAGCTCACCACTTCTGCCCGGATAAAACCGCGCTCGAAGTCGGTGTGGATCACGCCGGCTGCCTGAGGTGCTGTGGCGCCGATTTTTACCGTCCAGGCGCGCACTTCCTTCACCCCGGCGGTAAAGTAGGTCTGCAGGCCCAGCAGGCCGTAACCGCCGCGAATTACCCGGTCGAGGCCCGGCTCGTCCATGCCCATTTCTTCCAGGAACATGGATTTTTCATCGTCTTCCAGTTCGGAAATTTCAGCTTCTATCTTGTTGCAGATGGGCACGACCACCGCGTTCTCGGATTCCGCAATCTTTTTCACCGTATCCAGGTGAGGGTTGTTCTCGAACCCGTCTTCGCTGACGTTGGCAATGTACATGGTGGGCTTGACGGTTAGCAGGCAGAGCTCACGGATCAGCGCCATCTGGTCCTTGTCGAGGTTCATGCTGCGCACCGGTTTGCCTTCGTTCAGCACCGGCAGCAGCTTTTCAAACATTTCGAGCTGGGCCTTGGCTTCCTTGTCGCCGCTCTTGGCCACGCGCTGTACCCGTTTGATGGCTTTTTCCACGGTTTCCAGATCGGCCAGGGCCAGTTCGGTGTTAATGATTTCTATATCCGAAGCCGGATCAATCTTGTTGGCAACGTGAATGACGTTGTCGTCCTCGAAGCAACGCACCACATGGGCAATGGCGTCGGTCTGGCGGATATTGGCCAGGAACTGGTTGCCCAGGCCCTCGCCTTTCGAAGCACCTTCTACAAGGCCTGCGATATCCACGAACTCCATGGTGGTTGCCACCACCTTTTCCGGCTTAACGATCTCGGCGAGTTTGTTGAGGCGCGGGTCGGGCATGGCGACAACACCAGCGTTGGGCTCGATGGTGCAGAACGGGAAGTTTTCCGCGCCAATGCCGGATTTGGTCAGTGCGTTGAACAGGGTGGATTTGCCGACGTTGGGAAGGCCGACGATGCCGCAGTTAAATCCCATGGAATGCCTCTGCTGGTACTGGAAAATTTGGGCGGATTATACCGGTTTGAAACTGTGCAGGCGATTCATGGCGGCGGCGAGTTTGCCGCTGGCTGCATCCGGTAATACCCGCATGATTTCGTCGATCACTGTGTTCAGTTCCTCGGTTTCCTGTTTGCCCAGGCGGCCGAGTACGTAGCCGGTGACCCTGCGGCTGTCGCCGGGGTGACCAATGCCGATGCGCAGTCTCTGAAAATCGTTGGTGCCCAGGTGGGCGATGGTGTCACGCAGGCCGTTGTGTCCGCCGTGGCCGCCGCCTTTCTTGAGCTTGGCGGTACCCGGGGGCAGATCGAGTTCGTCGTGAGCAACCAGAATCTGTTGGGGCTGAATCTTGAAGAAGTCTGCCAGCGCCTTGATGGCCAGGCCGCTGCGATTCATAAAGGTAGTGGGATTCAGGAGGTGCAGGTCGAGGCCCTGCCACTGAATGCGGGCGTAGAGCCCGTGGTACTTCTTTTCGGGGCGGAGCGTCTGGCCCGCAGCGCGGGCCAGAGCTTCGACGAAGAGAGCGCCGGCGTTATGGCGGGTATTCTCGTAGTCAGCGCCGGGGTTTCCCAGACCAACCACCATGACAATATCCTGCGCCATTCGCCGCTGCCCTCCTCAGTGCAGGAGTGATTACTCCTTGTCTTCGCCTTCTTCACCTTCTTCGCCTTCTTCGGCGTCGTCGGCCTTGGCACCGCGCGGCTTGTGAATAGCCACAACCGGCAGGTCGTGATCTTCACCCTGGAGCAGGGCTGCAATCTTGACGTCTTTCGGCAGTTTCAGGTCGCTCAGGTGAACTACCTGGTCCATCTCGACAGTGGTCATGTCCACTTCGATGAACTCGGGCAGGTTCTGCGGCAGACAGATCACTTCTACTTCGTTGATCTGGTGGTTTGCCACACCGCCCTGGAGCTTGATAGCCGGTGCGCTGTCTTCGTTGATGAAGTGCAGCGGTACGTTGACGTGGATCTCGTGATCCTTGTCGACGCGCAGGAAGTCAGCGTGGGTCAGGATCGGCTTGTACGGGTGACGCTGCAGATCCTTCAGGATGACGCTTTCTTTCTTGCCGTTCAGCTCAACGGTCAGAACGTGAGAGAAGAACGCTTCGTTTTCCAGAGCTTTTTTCAGCTCGTTGTGCCAGATGGCAACCGGAGTAGCGTCTTTTCCGCCACCATAGATGATGGCCGGAATTTTACGCTCCTCACGACGCAGGCGGCGGCTCGCACCTCTCCCCTGATCGTCGCGAGGAAATGCTTCGATAACAAATTCCTGAGACATGGTAATAACCTCAATCGTCACCTGAACTGCCCGCGACCAGGCGTTGGATCAGGTGATGTTTCTGAAAAGCCGGATTTTTCCGGCTGACTAAAAGAGTCGGGAGCCTGTTTAGGCTCCCGACCCGGTAACTGCTTGTAATGCCTTGATATTAAGACCGAAAGGTCACTCAGGCATTCTCGAACATGGCGCTGATGGACTCTTCGTTGCTTACGCGACGAATAGACTCCGCAAGCAGTCCGGCCATTCCGAGGACGCGGATTCTATCACAATTATGCGCTTTGTCACCCAGCGGGATGGTATCGCAGACCACAAGTTCGTCCAGCAGCGAGGCATTGATGTTTTCAATAGCCGGGCCGGAGAGAACAGGGTGGGTGATGTAGGCAACCACTCTTGCGGCCCCATGCTCTTTCAGGGCGTTGGCCGCTTTGCACAGGGTGCCGGCGGTATCGATGATGTCGTCCACCAGGATGCAGGTCTTGTCTTTGACATCACCAATGATGTGCATGACCTGGGACACGTTCGCTTTCGGGCGACGCTTGTCGATGATGGCAAGGTCGGCGTCGTCCAGGCGCTTGGCCACGGCACGGGCGCGAACCACGCCGCCAACGTCCGGGGATACCACGACAAAGTTCTCGAAGCGCTGCTTGAAGATGTCTTCGAGCATGACCGGGGTGGCGTAGATGTTGTCCACCGGAATATCGAAGAAGCCCTGGATCTGATCGGCGTGCAGGTCGACGGTCAGAACCCGGTCCACGCCGATGCTGGAAATCATGTCGGCTACCACCTTGGCACTGATGGCAACACGGGTAGAGCGTACCCGGCGATCCTGGCGCGCGTATCCGTAATAGGGGATAACGGCGGTGACCCGTGTAGCGGAAGCACGGCGAAGTGCGTCGGCCATCACGATCAGTTCCATCAGGTTATCGTTGGTGGGGTAGCAGGTCGGCTGAATGATGAAGACATCATGGCCGCGAACATTCTCATTGATCTCGACGGTGGTTTCTCCGTCGCTGAAGCGGCCTACAGTGGCCTGACCCATGGGAATGTGGAGTTTGCGGGCAATCGCCTGAGCCAGTTCAGGGTTGGCGTTACCAGCGAAAATCATCAGTTTGGACACGACGGCATCCTTCTCAGTATCGGCGTTTGATTCAGAAGAAGCGGGAGAAAGGTGGCTGGGGTGGCAGGATTCGAACCTGCGCATGACGGGATCAAAACCCGTTGCCTTACCACTTGGCGACACCCCAGTATCGTGCTTTTTTGGCATCATTTCAGCTCTGTTAGCTTTTTGTGTAGAGGTGAACTGTTCACCCCTTTAGCTACGAACCCCGTGACGCCGGAGGGTTTGCTTTCCCAGATGATCCGGGCTGCGGATTCTGTCGGGAAACGTCCAAATATGCAAGCCCCGGTTCCGGTTAATCTTGCAGGTCCGAATTGTGAAAGCCATTCCAGGCTCTGGTTAACCTCAGGATACAGTTTTCGAACTACATCCTCACAGTCGTTTCGGTACCTCGAGGCGTCTCCCTCAAAAGCGGGCGCTATTTTGATTCTCGGGGTGTTCCTTGTCAACCCTTGCTCGGAAAAAATCTTGCCAGTGTTTATGTTGCAGCCAGGCTTGAGAATAACGAACCAGTCTTCCGGCGGATTTGCGTTGGTCAGTGTTTCACCAACGCCTTCACCGAAGGCCGCGTGGCCGCGAACAAACACGGGCACGTCGGCGCCCAGGCTCAGGCCGATTTCGGCGACTTCATCGACATCCAGGCCCAATTGCCAGAGATGATTCAGGCCCAGTAGTGTGGTCGCGGCGTTGGAGCTGCCTCCGCCAAGGCCGCCGCCCATCGGCAGGCGTTTGGTGATTCCTATGGTGACCCCGGGCAAATCGCCTCCAACCCGTTCCAGGAGAGCTCGGGCCGCGCGAATGATGAGGTTGTCCTCGTCGGCGACACCGGGAACAGGCTCCGCGAGCCTCACGCCGGGCTCTTCGGGCGTGAGGGTGAAGCTCAGATCGTCGCCGTAGTCCAGAAACTGGAACAGGGTCTGAAGTTCGTGATAGCCGTCGTCCCGGCGCCCGACAATGTGCAGAAACAGGTTCAGTTTGGCCGGCGACGGCAGGATAAGGTCAGGTGTCACTCCGGTTGCTCCTGCCAGTCGCTCACCACCAGCCGGACCCGCTTTTGCTCCTTGAGGGCGGTGATGCGGGCGGGGAGTGCAGGATAACTGGCGAGGAAGGTCTGCCAGCGGTCGTAGCGGATCTCCCAGCCGTTCTGGCGAATCATGGCGAGGGTGCCCTGATTATCAAACAGCAGCCGGTAATCGCTGGCCGGTGATGGCAGGCCCCGAATCCACCAGGTCAGGTTCTCCAGGGGCAGCTGCCAGCCTGTGGCGGCCTCTACCAGCGCTTCCGGCTAACCCGAGCGGTAGGTTTCGCCGTTCGGCAGGGTCAGCTCAATAAAGCCGGGCACGCCCTTAAGGGTTGTACTGCCCATGCCGAGAAAGGACG
The DNA here is from genome assembly GCA_003030785.1 of Marinobacter sp. B9-2. GTDB lineage: Bacteria > Pseudomonadota > Gammaproteobacteria > Pseudomonadales > Oleiphilaceae > Marinobacter. The sequence continues at coordinate 6,160 of PYVH01000092.1, forward strand.
AGGAGAGGGCCAGGTCGTAGGCTTCGCCGTCCTGGATCCAGTAGTTGATGATGGCGGTTCCGCTTTCGGATGGCTGGCGGACGGCCAGCTTGCCCGTCAGCTTCCAGTGATCGAGTTCGCCGAGACTGGCGGCGCGGGTGGTCCAGTTTGCCGGGGGCTGGTCTGTCATGCCCTCTGGTAATGGATCGATCTGGATTGTGGTGCAGGCGCCGAGGGTGGCAAGCACCATCAGTGCTGCCAGGGTTCGGGCAAGTTTCATTCCGGCTCACCGCCGTTGGTCAGCCGGTTTATGGTTTCCCTGAGCACTTCGTGGTCGCTGTCCTGCTCCAGGCCTTCCTGCCAGATAATCCGCGCCTGCTCTTCGGCGCCGTTCATCCAGAGTGCCTCGCCATAGTGGGCGGCAACTTCCGGGTCCGGGAAGGCGGCCCAAGCTCGGGACAGGTAGTCGAGCGCGGGCTCGATCTGGCCTTCGAGGAACAGTACCCAGCCCATGCTGTCGAGAATGGCCGGGTTATCCGGGTCCAGTTGCAGTGCCTTCTCAATGTAGCCCCGGGCTTCTCTCAGCCTGTCCGTCCGGGTGGTCAGGATGTAGCCGAGGGCATTGAGAGCAACGGCGTTTTCCGGCTCCTGCTCGAGAATCTGTTTCAGGTCGGCTTCGGCATCGCCAGGTTGGCCAATGCTGTCGTACAGCATGGCCCGGGCGTAGCGGATCTCGATATTGTCCGGGTATTCTTCCAGGGCTTCGGTGGCGGTGCTCAGGGCCTCCTGCTGCTTTTCCTGATCCAGCAGCAGGTTTACCTCCAGCAGCCAGAAGTTCTCTGCCTGCCGGGGGTTGGCCTCGCGCAGCCTGCGGATGCGGTCAATGGCGTCCTCAAGCTGGCCGTTTTCAGCCAGCAGGGAACTGGCGCGGGCCAGGGCCGGAAAGTAGTAATTGCCCTGTTCCACGCTCTGGTAATAGCCAATGGCCTGCTCGGTGTTGCCCGCCTGGTCCTCAATGCGGCCCAGATAGTAATTGGCTTCGCTGGTGTGATGGCCCTGTTCAGCCAGTTGGGTCAGCTCTTCCCGGGCCAGGTCGGTCTGGCCGTTTTCAAGGGCAACCAGGGCGTGGGACAGTCGCAGGCCCGGCGTATCCGGGTAGCGTTTGACCAGTCGGTTGAACTCGTCCTGAGCGGCCTGCAGTTCGCCTTCATTTATCAGCATTCGGCCGTAGAGCGTTCCCATTTGGCGGTTGGCCGGGAAGCGGCGGGTATTGGTCAGCAGGTAATCCAGGGCGCTGTCTTTCTGGCCGGTCTGGTAGAGCAGGTCACCCTTGAGGATGATGGCCGGCTGGAAATTCGAATTTTCCTCCAGCAGGGGTTCAAGCCTGTCGAGGGCTTGCTGCGGCTGTCCGGTGACCTTTAATAGCAGAGCGATGCTGTATTCCAGTTCCGGGGTGTCCGGATGGCGGTTGGACATTTCATTGTAGAGGGCCAGCAACTCCTGCTGTTGTTCCGGGGGCAGGTTGCCCGCCATGGCAGCCAGGCTGTCGAAATCGGCATCGCCGCCCTGATCCATGATCCGCTCCATGTGGTGGATGGCGGTCTGGAGGTCGTTGCCTTTGACGGCCTGAATAGCAGAGATCCGGTGGGCCTGGAGGTTATCCGGGTCGATTTCCAGCCACAGCTCGGCCAGTTGCTTCTGGGCGTTGTCTCCGTTCAGGGACTGGGCAATTCTCATGGCCCGCTCGATAACCACCTGGTCGCGGGACTGTTTGGCAGCCTTCAGGTAGTTCACCAGGGTGATATCGTAGCGGCCGCGCTGGGCCGCGATTTCGGCAGACAGGAGCAGGTAGAGGGTTTCTGGCTCGAAATCGGCGTATTCAACCGGTGGCTTTGGCTCCGTCTTTTTCTCGGTGGCGGCTTTTTCGCCAGGAGCAGGCGCTTCCTCAGTGCCGGTGAGGCTGGCACACCCTGCCAGTGTGAGGCCAAGCAGGCAGGTAACCAGAAACGGTACGGACTTGTGCATGCAACTTCCCATGGTCTGTCGAAAACGCATCAAAAATAACCACGCTCCAGCCCCTTTCTTGAGGTAGATCGGGTCCCGGCCTTGGCCGAATCCCTATAATGGCATAAGCGTCTGATCTTGCCCAACCTGTCAGCACTTGCCGAAGCTGTGGCGGTTTTGGGTGGCAGCTCAGGCCGCTGACCGTTAAAATGTCCATTAATTGCGCGTATCTGCACCGCTCATCGGCAAAAGGTTGTACAACCACGAAATGGCACTGGTAACGCTGGGAATCAATCATCGCACGGCCCCCGTTGAATTACGGGAGCGGGTGGCGTTTACGCCCGAGCGCATGGCCGAGGCGTTTGCCGAGCTGAGGGCGACCTCAGGCGCAACCGAGGCCGCGATTCTGTCCACCTGCAACCGTACCGAATTGTATCTGGCCGGCGATGACGACTGCGCGCCCATGGTGCTTCGCTGGCTGGCCGGCTTTCATGGTCTGGACGCGGCGGAGTTGGAAGACGCGCTGTTCGTGTATCGCGACGGCGATGCCGTGAGGCACATGATGCGTGTGGCCGCCGGCCTGGATTCCATGGTGTTGGGTGAGCCGCAGATTCTCGGGCAGTTGAAGGATGCCTATTCTCTGGCCCGGCAACACGGTGCCAGCGGTTCGTTTCTGTCCAGGCTGTTCGAGCATTCTTTCTCGGTCGCCAAACGTGTGCGGACCCAGACCGCGATCGGCGAAAACCCCGTCTCCGTGGCCTATGCTGCGGTCAGCATGGCGCACCATATCTTTGCCGACATGTCCCGCAACAAAGCCTTGTTGATTGGTGCCGGTAAAACCATTGAGCTGGTGGCCCGGCACCTTGCTGATGCCGGCGTCAAGGATTTCCTGGTAGCCAACCGTACCCTTGAGCGGGCCCAGACGCTGGCAGAATCTCGCGGCGGCAAGGGTATAGTACTGTCCGAGATCCCCGAGCATCTGGCCGACGTCGACATCATTATTTCCTCCACCGCGAGTCCATTGCCGATTCTGGGCAAGGGCGCCGTTGAACGAGCCCTGAAGAAACGCAAGCACCGGCCCTATTTCATGGTGGATATTGCCGT
>PYVH01000093.1 GCA_003030785.1 Marinobacter sp. B9-2
GCGAGGTGAACAATGCCATCCAGGCCGAGATGGAAGAGGCTGCTTCCAAGTGGGGCGTCAAGCTTACCCGGGTGGAGGTCCAGGACATCAGCATGCCGGAAGAAGTGGAAGAAGCCATGCGCTTGCAGATGGCTGCGGAGCGCAAGCGCCGGGCCACGGTCACCGAAGCCGAGGGTGAAAAATCGGCGGCCATCGCCATGGCCCAGGGCCAGCGGGAGTCCGCCATTCTCAACGCCCAGGGCGATAAGGAATCGGCCATTCTCCGGGCCCAGGGCGAACAGGAGTCCATCCGTCTGGTACTCAGCGCCATGGGCGACTCCGAGGAAAACAAACAGACCGTCATTGGCTACCTGCTGGGCCAGAGCTATATCAAGGTTCTGCCAAATATGGCGAAAGAGGGAGAGCGGGTGTTCGTGCCCTATGAATCCTCAGCGCTGCTGGGTTCCATGGGCATGTTCCGGGAACTGGCCGGCAGCCCCGAGGACACCGTTCGCCAGCATTTGCAGCGCGATGGCTTACGTGGCGGGCTGGTTGGCTCGGCCGGTAACAGTTAAGCCCTGAAAGCTTTCACCCCAGCAGGTTGTCCAGGGGTTGCTCGTAACTGGGGGCAAATACCTCCAGGAAATAGGCAACCTCTGGCAGTCCGTCTGCGTCCAACCGCTGGCGGATCTGCCGGGCGGCCGGCTCAAATTCCTTGTTGCCGGCGCGGATCTCCGCCTGGCACTTGAGCCACGCCGACAGCCTGTCGGCGGCTTTGATCAATTCTTTGTCTTCTGCCGGTAACTGCGATTCCCGAACGTAGGGCGAAAAATCCTCCCGCAAATCCTCCGGTAACAGCGCCAGCAGCTCGGCCTCGGCCTTGTGCTCGATATCCCCGAACGCCTCACGCATCACCTTCGAATGGTATTTCACCGGTGTTGGCATATCGCCCTTATTTCTAAAACCCTGAAATGGAACAATTGAAAGTTTCGATAAATTAGCCCTACTCAGGGGCTTGTTAGAATATAGCCCGAGCGCAAAGGCCATAATATGTAAAAAATGTCAGGAAAATACGGCTCAGCCCTAAATGGAACAAGTGTTACATGTTGATAGGAAAAGAATGTAAAAGGTGTCGCAGAACACGCTGACGACTCTGTATTGGTAGTACCCTCACTGGGTCTTTCTACAGAAAACTGTCATTGCCTCAGCTGACTATGCTTTATCAATGGATGGGATCCCAGACTGCACAATAGACAGATTCGATATGTTCCAGCTTCGCTGGAGGAACGAAGTGGTCTTGAACTCTGCTCAGCGACAGAAAATGGCGGGATCAAAGATGTCCGGTCGCGGCATTCTATTGCAGCTTTCGAGCAGCTCTCTTGAAGAGAGTGATTTGATAGTTGGAGCGACCCTAGAGTTCCTCTAGATTAACTGAGAGAGACTGCTCGGATTTGCGCGATTCAACCAGATGAATTAATTCAAAGTCCTCAACACACTCGATCATCGCCTCGTAAACCTTCGCAGGAATGCAGTAAAACAAAGCCTCATTCCTATTCATTACCGCAACAGGGCCTCCCCTTCCGGCCTGTATAGCTGCTATCGGATCTTTCTGTAGGTCCGCGACACTAATTGTGGTTACATCATCTATTAGGAGATCCATGCGCCTATCAGTCACTGGTCTGGGAAGAAGCGCTTCATTATTGAGTAATATCAGGCTTTTCCTCAAGAACCCTGAGCCTTCGAACTACCTCTTCAATGCCAGCCATCTCCTTCATTCGAGCATCTAGAGAAATTGCCCTTTCGCGGTCTTTCTCTGCCCTCTCAAGAGCATCGTCTCGCCCGTCAATTGCAGTCTTCAACTTTCTGTCTAATTCAACGACCTGGTTCTCTAGCTCTTCGATAATAGCGGCTGCATCTCTCAATTCAGCGTCTGTTTGATCTTTGAGCTCTTTGTACTCACGAGTAATGTCTGCTACTTGCCTAGTTGCTGACTTGACCGCGACCTCGTTAAGCTTAACGCTCATCGAGCGAATCTGGGCCGATAAAACATTTCCTACCTTGTCGAGAGTCTCTTCGAGCTCTATCGGAAGATCAAAGGATGCTTGTTGCTCGTCATTCTTCTCCTCACTCTGATGGCTTTGCCATACTGACAGTAGTCTTTTCTGATCTCCGCCGCCTAGAAGCTGCCTTAAACCATAGCCAGTCACTCGCTTGCCATCCGCTTTAATCTTTTGTCCGGCCTGGATGATATCTTGCGTTTCTATTTTTACTGGGCGCATGGTGTCATGATCCTTTGTTTGCTGAGTTCTGATTTAATCGATGGTCGAATTCGATGAATAGAAAGTAAGAAAGTAAGAAAGTAAGAAAGTAAGAAATCTTTGAGCTAGACTCAGAGCTGCAAAGGTAACCGCTAGAGACTGAGAGCATCCCGAACAAACTCCCAGTCTGGGAATCTTGGGCTACCGAATTGGATAATCTGACCTTCGAAGTCTTCTTGCCCCATCCCTGACGACTTGTCGTCAACAAGGATATCCCCGCGAAGAAGTCCTTTATGCGCGCAAATGATTAACCTATCGCAGAAGTCATAACCGATGTGTGTCTCCACCCACTCTCGCTTTTCTGAGTAGCTAAACGCATTTTTAAGGCTTGGAGCGGAGAGAATATAGGGATCATAAACATCTGAGCGGATCATGTCTTTGAACGTCTCAATAGCTCCTGCGATCGGCTCGAGGTTCGCGAAAAAGCGATACTGAGACTGGGGGTACGGCATCTCTGGCCTTTCGTTAAGGGCTTTTGCAAAAGCCCCTTGGAAATCACAGAGAGTGTCATCCATATCGATATATATGATCTTCATTGGCCATAGGTCCTCATTCATTTGATGCTCTTGAGAAAGAAGGCATAGGGACGAGAGTCAAATATCTATAGTGATTGGCGGATTAATTGGACGGTAGTGACCATCACAGGAGCTCGCATTTACGAAGGTCAAGCCATCACTTTCACGAACCCCATACCCGTAACCCTCGTGAATGTGGCCGCAGACATGAACTCTAAGTTCGAGTAATTCATCTATTCGCTTCGCCAGCGGGAAGCAGCCGGCATGCTCAGAGTCTCGGGGCACGTAATCGAGAACACGCCATGCAGGCCCATGAGTGATCAAAACATTTGTTGAATCGGGAATGCCGGCTCGTACTTCAAACATCTTGGTTTCGTCCGCATTGAAGGCCATTTGTTTGTACAAAGGAGTCCAAGGTGAACCAAAAAAAACCAGCCCATTGATAGTCAATTGCTCGTCTTGGAGGTAAAGAATTCCGCTCTTCTCGCACATCTCTCGAGACCAGGCAGGATATTTCTCAAAGCTGAAATCGTGATTCCCAGCAATTAAGATTTTTCGACTGTGGGGCAGCGAACCGAACCACTGTGTAAATTCGTCAAGTGCGGGCAAGGATCCGCTACCGGTGCAGTCTCCCGCATGGACAAGTATATCGCCATCTGGGATGTCGGGTATCTCTCGATGCCGGCTGTGTGTATCAGAGATGCAGACTATCCTCATACCTAGTCCCAAGGACAGTCGGGGCTGCCCCACTCTTGGCCTACAGGTCCGCCGACAGCTCCCTGAAGTTTTCTTTTCTTGATCCAATCAATAGCGATCTTATCCATATCTTCAGAGGGGATTTCAACGACGAGGAAATCTCTCGATTTGGTTCTGCAAGTCTCTTTTTCGACTCTCAACTCCTGCGGTTCTTCAAGCTCCAAAAAGACCGATTTTGGGTTTTCACCGAGCAGTTCTTGAAAGTAAAAATGGTATCTCGGTCCAGAAGAAATTGATCCTTTTGCGCTCATGAATTGCTCGCTTTTTAACCAGTTTGAGATGCCACATTCCATAATGAAAAATATATCTGATTGTTTTTAAAGGATTTTATTTGGATTGAGTCTATGCAAAGATTACTGCCTCGTCCAGTTTGAAGAGTGAAAATTTTGAGCGGCTGATTTCGAGAGCAACGAATTAGACGAGAAATTTAGAAAGGGAGGGGGCTTTCCAGCCAGCGCCCCTTCAAATAGCGCGGAATGTACCTAGATCTTTAAGGGAATAAGCCGATATGAGCACAAGAACCCAGCAGCCTCTGCTTTGCCTAGATTTAGAGGGAACACTAATCAGCAATGCAGTTTCTCAGATACCGAGACCCGGGCTTTATAGTTTTCTCGAGAGTGTATCTCGAATCTGCGACTTGGCTTTGTATACATCAGTCAGCCCAGAGAGGCTTCAGAGTATCCAAGATGTTTTGATTCGAGAGAAAGCAGTGCCGCCCTGGTTTATTAACCTCCCTTCTTTTCATCCAAAGGGAACTACAAAGGTTAAGGCTGAATGCGGTCGCAGCGACGCTATATTGCTCGACGACCAAGCTATTGTTGTTGCACCAGGGGAGGAGGATTGGTGGATTCCAATCAAGGAATTCGTGCCACCCTATACGATGGAGGACCGTGAACTCTTCAAAGCATTTGCTGATATCGAATCTCGCCTCTTGAGGGTTTGCCGCATTAGCCCTGCGCAATAGCGCAGTGATTTTAGAAGCGGGAATAGTCACCACATTTCTGTCTTTTCTCCCAGCGAGCTTAGCCTAGCCTGAATTGAGCAGGGCAGCTCAGTTTACTGTGTTCAAAAGGTTTTCATAAACCTTGCGGAGGGAGTGGAAACCATCGATAGACTGTATCTCTAAATATTCAATCTCCTGGCCCGTAACGTCAGTTGGCGGCCTTTCGTCACAATAAACTGACTCATTGTCGAACCAGCTTGGCATTAAGGTTGAGCTGAGGAATCGCTCTATACTCTCGCGCACCCTTTTGGGCTCGTTTGTTTTCGGCATCACTGTCTCAGCGGCAACCTTTTTAGCAGGGAGGAGTCTAACTCTTAGGTCTATGCTGCTGTCATTGACAGATTGGGTGCTGAGAACAACGTTGTCTGGAAGGTATAACTTGCTGTCTCTGATACACAAGCTACCGCCATAAATTCGAGCTTCATCATTTACTACTAAATCTCTTACTCGCAGAGTACCCCTCATCTCTTCAACCTCCTTCGCAGTTATATCTACCTCAACCTGTGGATAGGCCTGGAGACTTAAGAATAAGAGAGTCAATGAAGTCAAAATCTTAGTCGTTGGGCTCACGTTTCTTCTCCTACTCTGTTGAGCTGAGCACTTTAATGTCCGGGCACTTCCCTGAACAAGACTAGCTGAAGGCAGTTTGGGGCACCAACCAAACGTATCGTCTGGTTGCTCCGGCTTGAAAACATACTTACGGGACGTAGCCCTGTAAGGAAAGGCACGACCACAGTTTTCGTTGCTGCTTAGCCGTCACTATAAAGCCGCGCCCGTTAACGGCGGCGCGCACTAATGAGCATCTCTGTCGAAGAGCCAGATTGAGTTGCTGTCCGGTAATCCCATCTTCGGATTTATAGTCGTTCAGCCATCTGAACTCTGACACTCACGAGGGGGAGGTGACCACTCTTAGTTGAAGGCGTGTAATCGTCGTAGTCGGTAGCTTTGTGTTTTTAAAATTAGGGATCTATCCTGTTTGCAAGTCGTTGGGTTTCCCCTGATTTTTACACAGAAGAACTCTGTCTCTCGAGAAATTCACTGTTGGACAACCTAGCGCCATCAATAACACCAAGGAGTCAACATGGCAGGGAATCAATCGGCCCCACCCCCACCGCCGTTTATTTGCCAATTTTTTTCCCCCACTGAAGCTGAATGGAAGCCATTTAAACTTATTTGGCACGATGGATCGGAACAAGATCCCACAGATGAAAAGACCGCGGGCAGATATAAAGCACATCGAGAGGAGCTTCGTGAAACTCTTCTTCAGTCTCTCCAGATGCCCAACATAGTTGTATTAGCGGGTAGCGGCACGTCCCTTGGACAGGTACGGGGCCCATCAATGTGGGATCTTTGGGATCATATCGTTCACTCAAATCCAGGAGACGGGACCGATCCAGTAGTGTGCCCTAAAGCGGCTAGCGTGATTGCTTTAACTGGTTACGAAACCGCGACCGATGGTGAGAATATCGAGGCGCTCTTATCAAGATGCGAAGCTTGGCTCCAATTAAATAGCGCGGATGGAGCAGAACAAGTCAGGACATTTGTGAATAATGCTAAAAACACTATTTTGCGGATGTGCACAGATTTTTTATCCGATCAAAACCTTGAAGCCCATCGAAAGTTCTTACATCGCCTGTCACGTAGAAGAAACAGCGATCCGCGGATAAAACTCTTTACAACCAATTATGACCTCTGTTTCGAAAAATCAGCGGCACTCCAAGGATTGATTGTAATCGATGGCTTTTCTCTAAATAAACCGAGGATCTTTGATCCTGGCTTTTTTGGCTTCGATGTCGTTAGAAGAGGCAGTGATCCTTCCCAGAAAAATGATTTTGTCGAGGGAGTCGTACATGTTTTAAAGCTCCATGGCTCCGTGAACTGGGAAAGGCAGGAGAATGGCGAGATAGCTGAAATCGAGTCTCCAAGCCCTGAAAAGGCTTGCCTGATTTATCCCGCGCATGGGAAATATCAACAGTCGTATGTGCAGCCACACCTTGAGCTAATGTCCCAATTTATGAGCTCACTAAGGCAGACAAACACTTGTTTAATTGTGGCTGGCTTTGGGTTCAATGACGATCACCTATCTGCTCCCATATTGTCCGCAATTCAGTCAAACCCTGACCTAAGGGTAGTGATAGCTGACCCTGGTGTAATGAAATACGACCAATCAGAGAACCCGAATTTGCGATCGCTTGCAAAACACGCTTCTACTGGCTCTGATGTATGGCTACTAAACACTACTTTTGACGTATTCTCCGGCCTACTTCCTCACCTAAAGTCCCTAACCCCTGCACAACAGCTAGAAAAAGCGATCTCACGCGTTAGAGGTGGGGTATGACTTTGGTAGAGCGCGCCTTTGATAGTATTGAAAGATTTGGTCTCGTTCGAAAGAAGCTATACATAGGTTACATTTCGATTGTTGATGCCCAGAGTATTCAGATTACTTTGGCTACTGAAAAAACTCAGAACTCTGGCGTTTATCATGGGGGTAGCCGTTACGGTAAAGGTGAGGTTGGAGAATTCATTGTAATTGAATCTCAACAGTCTTTGCTTTTTGGCAGGATCACAGAGGTTCGACTGCCTGACAAAGAGCGCAAGGACTTTACTGATAGAACTAATAAAAGCCCTAACCTGGATACGATCGCTTTTGCTCAGCTCCTCGGGACTATACCACTTGATCGCTTGTCTATAATGCAAGGCGTTTCTGCATATCCTCGCATTGGTGATTCTGTCTATTCTGCTCCGACTGAACTCGTATCCTTGATACCCATATTACACAACAAGAATTTTGATGAACCCCAAGGATCAACCATAAACATCGGACACACCTCCAGCGCAAAAGAAGGACAAGTGTCCGTCAAACCAGAAGCGCTCTTTGGCAGACATTGTGCCATCTTAGGATCAACTGGAGGAGGTAAAAGTTGGACAACTGCACACCTAGTGGAGGAGACCTTAAAACTCAATTCGAAGGTCATCCTGATTGATCCGACATCCGAGTATCGGAACTTTCAGTCTGACCATGTTGTTCATTTGCATTTCGGTCAGCCTGTATACACTGCGCATCAATCTTTCCCTTCCTGTTTGCCACCTAGCAATTTTGAAGAATCAGACTTTATTGCACTCTTCGATCCCGCTGGAAAAGTTCAAGGACCGAAACTCCGGGCGGCAATCAAGAGCCTCAGATTAGCTGCGGCAGCGCCCCAAATTGCACCAGACGGTTTTATTCGAAAAATCGACCAGCCAAAGGAACAATATCTGCGGCTACTGGCTGATCCCTACTATGCTCAACTCGTGGACGATCCGAAGCAGCCTTTTGATTTTCGACAACTGACCCACCAAATCGAACAGGAGTGTGTGTGGCCAGAGGCTTTCGTTAGAGGTGGGCGGCCAGGCCAAAAAGATCCTACTAAATGGGGAGGTGAAAGTGGCGAATTTACGAATTGTCTTCCCTTGGTAACTCGGATCGAAGGTATCTTGGCATCCGATGCTTTTTCTTGTGTATTTCGAGATCAAAATAATCCAATCGACGGGATAATTGATCGCTTCTTTGATGATCCCCAGAAGAAGTTGCTAAGGCTTTGCATGAGTGGTGTTAGCTACGAGTACGATGCTCGACTTGTTTTAACGAATGCATTAGGTCGATTATTGCTGAATAAAGCTCGACAAGGGCGTTTTCGGAGTAAGCCCCTTCTAGTTGTTTTAGATGAAGCTCATCACTTCATAGGCAAACAAATTGGAACAGAGGACGGGAATATTAAGCTAAACTCCTTTGATTTAATAGCTAAGGAAGGGCGTAAATACGGCTTAAATATTTGCCTCGCTACTCAGCGGCCGCGCGACCTCACGGAGGGAGTCCTTAGTCAAATGGGGGCGTTGATTGTCCATCGGCTGACTAACGATCGAGATCGCCTTTTGATTGAGCGAGCCTGCGGAGAGATGGATAGGTCAGCCATGGCATTCATCCCTTCTCTACAGCCCGGCGAAGCAGCATTAATTGGTATCGATTTCCCGATTCCCATGACTGTCCAGGTTAAAGCTCCTTTCTTTCGCCCCGAATCTGACGGGCCAGACTATCAAAATAATTGGTAAGACAGAATCAAAGCGCCGGATTTTTAGGCCTCAAAAGCAGACCGATACGGCCGCCGAACTCTTTCCATATTCTTGAAAGGGTATGGCAATTCGATACGCGCCAAGCCCATAAGCAAACATCCTATATACCATTGATTTGCTTATGTTCGTTCCAATTTTATTCAATAACGAGGCTTTAGAGACTTTGAAAGATCGCGTTCTCATTGCTTATCCACCATCAGAGCTACCATTCTTACCACCACTCGATGAGCTCCTTCGGCTTAGCGGCATTGCGGCCGGTATGCCCGGTCTGATTCGAGATTTGAGTAATCAGTTAGGTAAAGTGCCTCCTTCTGCGTAAACCGCTGAAGGTTGCCACCCATTCCACGTGAAGCCTGCCACCCGGACC
>PYVH01000009.1 GCA_003030785.1 Marinobacter sp. B9-2
CCAGAAAGACGGATCCGCATTTGCCGAAGATAAGGCGTCATGGACGATGACATCGACATGGCCGGATAGCCTGGAATTGATAGAAATCGATCGCCACTGGGTTGAGCTCGTGGATCAGATCGCAGGCGATGATATCGAGATCAAATTTTTCGCTGGAGGTACTCTGATGCCAGGCGGTGAGGTACTTGATGCCGCGGAAGATGGCAGTATCGATGCTTCGGGCGATTGGCCAGGCTATTGGGCCGGTCGAGATCCAGCATTTTCCCCATTAGCCTCGCATGTAAGCATGTTTAATGCGGTTGACTACATGAACTGGATTTACGAATGGGGTGGGCTTGAGTTTTATGAGGACCTGTATGGTAAATATGGATTGGTTTACCTGCCCTATGGGATCGCTAACGCCGAGTCAGGGTTCCGTGGCCAAACAAAGATACCGAATCTTGAAAAGCTCGAAGGTAAACGGATCCGTCTTTCTGGTAAGGCTCAGGGCGAAGTTCTGGAGAAGCTGGGTGCTTCGCAAGTGACGCTTGCTGGTGGCGAACTGTATCAGGCTATCGAACGCGGTGTAGTTGATGCTGGGGAATTTTCAATGCCTGGTGTGGACTACAAAGCGGGCTTTGCCGAGGTATCCAAATACTGGGCGACACCAGGTTGGCATCAGACTGCAAGCGTCTATGGAGTTATGATCAACAAGAAATCTTGGGATGCACTGCCTGAGAGCGTGCAAACCAAGCTCAAAGTTGCCGCTCAAGCCAACATGGCTTGGTCCCTTGCTTGGACCGAACGTCGTTCTACTGAGGGCGCGGTGAATTTCAAGAAAAACGGTGTCGATATTACTAGGTACCCCGAAGAAGATCTGCAGCATATCCAAGATGTGGCCAATGAGGTAGTTCTCAGTAGCGCGTGCGAAGATAAGCTTACTGCAGAAATTTATTATTCGCAGGTCAGCTACCTTAACCACTACTCAAACTGGCGTGACCTTTCCGCACCTTACAACCTCAGCCGGGTTAATGACAACCTGCCATCTCTCGACGCTATCGAGAAGTGTATGTAAGTGCATTTAATCATTCATCCCAGTGGATGATCACTGGGATGAATGGTTGTTCGTAACGAATCAAGAGTCTCCCAGTATGATCAGGATCTGTAAAGCCATTGATGCACTGAACGATTGGTTTGGAAAACTAATCGCGCCAGTTATAGCAATCATTACTTTGATTGTTATCTATGACATAACGCTGCGTTATTTTTGGGGCCGCCCCAGTGATTGGGCCTTCGATATCACCAAGATGTTGTTCGGTGCCTACTTTATGCTGCTGACAGCCTACGGCATGCGTCATTGCGTTCATGCTGAAGTGGATATCGTCAAACGACTGCTGAGTCATCGAGTCCGAACAGTTACCGACCTGGTTGGTTACCTGATCTTTTTTACGCCATTTGTCTGGTTGCTTCTGACCTATGGTTGGGATTTTGCCGCACGTTCCTGGAGCCGTGGTGAAACGACCTATGGCATGGTCTCTATTCCGATTTATCCGTTAAAAGCGGTAATTGTAGTCACGGGTGTTCTGATTTTGCTTCAAGGAGTATCCATTGTGCTGCGGTTATTCCGGGAACTGAAGGAGGACGGTCATGGGGCCTGAAGCTCTTGTTCTATTTATGTTCGCAGGCCTGCTGATCGGCCTTTTCATGGGGCATCCCCTCGCATTTGTGCTGGGCGGAACAGCTGTAGTATCGGCTTATCTCGGTCCGGGCGAGCAGACCCTGGGCATGCTCATCAATAATATTTACGGAAGAGCAATGGACAACTACGTCCTGGTGGCTATTCCGCTTTTCATACTCATGGCCCGGTTCCTGAACGATTCCGGTGTTACCGAAAAGATGTTTGAGACCATGCGGTTGTTATTTGGGCGTGTCCGTGGCGGTCTTGCACTTACCGTGGTCGTGGTGTCTGTCTTGCTCGCAGCTACTACGGGTGTTGTTGGTGCGTCCATTGCAATAATGGGCATGATTGCTCTCCAGCCCATGCTGAAATATGGCTATAACAAAGGATTAAGTGCTGGCGTTATTATGGCCAGTGGCTGCCTTGGAATTTTGATTCCTCCCAGCATTATGCTGATTCTTATTGCCAGCTACTCTCCGGTATCTGTTGGTTCTTTGTTCGCTGGAGCGCTAGTTCCTGGGTTGATGCTTGGAACTCTATATGCGCTATACGTGCTTGTGGTCTGCTTCATCAAGCCGGAATGGGGGCCTGGAGTCAGCAAGGATGAGAGAGATAGCACCACTGGCATACAGCTTCTACTGATGGGTTTCAAGTATGTGCTCCCTCCAATGACGCTGATTCTCGGGGTTCTGGGGGCGCTATTTACTGGTATCGCAACAGCCACTGAAGCATCAGCCATTGGTGTCGTTATTGCTTTTATTCTCTTCCTTATCTTTGGGGATCGTAAGCTAGCCACCTGTTACAACAGTCTGCTCGAAGCAGGAAAGACCACAACCATGGTTATGTTCGTTCTGGTAGGTGCAACAGCCTTTACCGGCGTATTTACCATTGGCGGCGGTATGGAGGTTGTCAAAGAAATTGTACTCTCCATGCCTGGTGGTACCTTTGGTGCTCTTCTCTTCATGTTTGCTGTTGTTTTTATACTTGGAATGTTTCTTGATTGGACCGGTATTGTATTGTTGAGCTTCCCCATTATGCTGCCGATCATCGAGACGCTGGGGGTAGACGTTCTCTGGTTCGTTGTAATGGTTGCAGTAGTTTTGCAGACATCCTTTCTTACGCCTCCATTTGGTTATGCCTTGTTCTATTTGAAAGGGGTGGCTCCCTCTGGCGTAAGTATGCTTGATCTATATAAAGCCTCTATTCCATTTTGTCTATTGATTGTGTGTGCTTGCGTGATCTTGGCGGTATTTCCTCAGTTGATCACAGGGTTGCCGAGCTTTCTCTACGGCAGTCCCTGATAAAGCGTCAGTGGGAGTTGAGGTATAAATATAATGAAAACAATTGGCGAATTTGATTATGTTGTGGTTGGAGCGGGCGCTGCCGGATGTGTCCTCGCCAACCGACTTTCAGCTAGGGGACAATACACGGTTTGCTTAATCGAGGCTGGACCACCAGATAAAAATCCATTTATGCACATTCCTGGCGGATTCATTAAGCTTGCGTACGATACTGCCTATACTTGGCAGTTCAAGACGGAGCCCAGTGATGGGACTGCTGGCAGGGCAATTCCAACTACTCAAGGCAAAACTCTGGGTGGTTCGAGCTCAATTAATGGGTTTAATTATACTCGGGGGCAGCCGGCTGATTATGACTATTGGGCAGCATTAGGCAATGAAGGTTGGGGGTATTCTGACGTACTTCCTTACTTCAAGCGTACTGAGAAGCGCATAGGTCCCTCTGATCCAGAATACAGAGGGACCGAAGGACTATTACCGATTACCGACTGTCCTTGGCGGCATAGTCTATGCGATGCATTTATTGATACCGCCCATCAAATTGGTGTGCCTAAAACTGAGGATTACAATGCTGCCGAGCAGGAAGGCGCTGGTTATTATCAACGGTGGATCAGTGGGCGATTCAGAAAAAGTGCTGCGCAAACTTTCTTGAAGAATGCCAAGGGGCGAAAGAACCTGACCGTTCTTACACAGATTCAGGTAACAAAGGTTATCTTGGATGGTGACGTGGTAACCGGAATACAGGGTCTTATCGGCGAGAAGAATGAACAGGTCAAAGTAAAGGCACGTAAAGAAGTCGTACTTTCAGCTGGTGCAGCAAATACGCCGAAGTTGCTTATGCTTTCTGGTATCGGTCCTAGTGACCATTTGAAAGAGATCGGCATTCCTGTAAATAAAGATATACCTGGTGTTGGTGAAAATCTCCAGGATCACCACATGATTCGTTACGTATGTAAAGTCAAAGGAGCTCGCACACTCAACGAGATTGCACGAGGCTCGTCGTTACTCCGAGAAATCTTTCGTTGGGTTATTGGAAAACCCAGCATTTTGGCAATTAGCCCCTCAGTTTGTTATGCATTCTGGAAGTCTAACCCCGATCTCGAACGAGTAGATCTGCAGTTCCATTTCTCTCCTGGCAGCTATAAAGAGGGAGTCGCAGGGCTCTTGGATGATTTTCCTGGAATGACGCTTGGATTTTATAACCTTCGTCCAAAAAGTGTTGGCAAGTTGCGCCTGCGTTCACGCGATCCAAAGGACCAACCTATCATTCAGCCAAACTATATGGCGCATAAGGATGATCAAAAAGTTATCTTGGATGCATTGCGACTTGTTCGACGCATGTTTAACACGGCACCACTATCAAATTTTGTTGAAGCGGAACAGTATCCACCAGCATCAGCGACCTCAGACGACGATTTACTAGATTTCGCCAGGAAGCGTGGCGGCACAGCGTGGCACCTCGTTAGCACTTGTCGTATGGGACCTGAAAGTGATCCGCTCGCCGTCGTAGATAATCAGCTCCGTGTTCGAGGGGTGGCTAACCTCAGAATCGCTGATGCGTCAGTAATGCCGACTATGCCATCCGGTAACACTCAAATTCCAACCATGATGATTGCAGAAAAAGCCTCAGACTTGATTTTGGGTGATGCGGCTTAAATAGCCGCACATACCAAGCGCGGTCATCATTCACACCTTTTTCAGTGGGTTACTTATGTCCAAAGGTACTTCCTACATATTTGATTATATTGTCGTTGGCAGTGGGGCTGCTGGGGCTATTGTTGCGACCCGGCTTAGTGAGGAGCCTTCGAACAGCGTGTGTTTGTTGGAGGCAGGAGGGACGGACTGGCATCCGTTCATTCATATGCCTGTCGGAT
The DNA here is from genome assembly GCA_003030785.1 of Marinobacter sp. B9-2. GTDB lineage: Bacteria > Pseudomonadota > Gammaproteobacteria > Pseudomonadales > Oleiphilaceae > Marinobacter. The sequence continues at coordinate 4,830 of PYVH01000009.1, forward strand.
TCATTAAGACTATATTTAATCCAAAACTAGCGTGGCAATTCTACACAGAAGGGAATGAAAGGACTCATGGTAGAAAAATTCCTATTCCGCAGGGAAAAACGTTAGGAGGCTCTACCTCTATTAACGGGTTAGTGTTTAATCGAGGTGACAAAGCTGACTACGACCATTGGTCGGAACTTGGAAATAGTGGATGGGATTACGAGAGTGTGCTCCCTTATTTCAAGCGAGTGGAACGTTGCGAATTCCCTGTTGATGAACGGTACCGGAGCAACGCCGGCATGGTCCCGGTCAGTCGACTGGACTGGAAAAACCCAGTTTGTGAAGCTTTTCAGGATGGGGCTGAGGAACGCGGCATTCCCAGAAACGATGACTACAATGCAGCTACCCAAATCGGAGTGGGGTATTACCAGAGGACTATATCCCGCGGTCTCCGCAGGAGCACTGCACGTACATATTTAAAATCAGCCAAGGATCGGAACAATCTAAATATCCGGACCCGCGCCCAAGCCACCCGAATAATTATGGAGGGAAAGCGTGCGAAAGGTGTCGAGTATTATGACTCCCGCAAAAAGAGTTTCGTTACCGTATTCGCAAAGAAGGAAGTAATTATCAGCGCAGGGGCGGTAAATACACCCAAACTTTTACAGCTTTCTGGTATAGGCGAGCAGGGGTTGTTGGAATCGCTCGGCATAGAGGTACGTCATGCGCTGCCGGGGGTAGGAGAAAACTTATCCGATCATTTTTCGGTGCGGCTTTCTTGCCGTGTCAAGAATGCAACCACGATCAATGAAGAAGCTCGCGGGTGGCGGTTGATTCGGCAGGTGCTTAGGTGGGTCTTGAAGAGGCCCAGTGTGCTTGCATTGAGCCCCTCTCTTGTCCACATATTCTGGAAGTCTGAAGATAGGCTTGACCACCCTGATTTACAGGGAGTGTTTACGCCAGCAAGTTACAAACAGGGGTATGTTGGGGTGCTCGACAAGTATCCTGGAATGACTTGTGGGTTCTGGCAACACCAACCGAAGAGCAGGGGTTATGTGCGAATCCGTTCGAGGGACCCTTTGATGGAACCTGTGGTTCAACCTAACTATCTCTCATGCTCAGAAGACCTCGATGTTCTCGTAAAAGGTGTTCGGTTAGCTCGCTCAATTTTCTCCTCTCCTGCTCTGCAACCATACCGCGATCAGGAGACTTTTCCAGGAAGCGACGTAGAGAGTGATGAAGAGATCAAGGAGTTTATTCGCAATTTCGGAGTATCTTCGTACCACCTGAACGGAACAGCAAAGATGGGGCCAGCCTCAGATCCAATGGCAGTCGTTGATCCTCAGCTGAGGGTGCATGGGGTTGCAGGCTTACGCGTCATTGACTCATCAGTCATGCCTCATATTACCTCGTCCAATATTTGTGCTCCTACCATGATGATTGCAGAGAAGGGAGCAGATCTAATTCTCGACCAAAACTGAATACGACATGTGGCGTCCAAGGCTTATCGCCCCATGGCGCAGGCCTTAGGCTACCGTTAAGGGATGGTTCGAGACATATGAATTCCGGAGCGTCAGGGCAATTGGTATCGTCTTTTGACGTAATGTGATTACCAAAAGACCGTCGAAATCTGGAGATTTAGATGTCCCACGTTAATGGTAGCCAAAGACCTCTGGATGGGGTTCGTATCATCAGTCTTGAACATGCGATTGCAGCTCCTTTTTGCACCCGTCAATTAGCGGAACTTGGGGCAAGAGTGATAAAGGTAGAAAGACCGGGAATCGGCGACTTTGCACGAGGATACGATACCCGCGTTGATGGTTTGGCGTCACACTTTGTTTGGACGAACCGTTCAAAAGAAAGCCTCACTCTGGATTTGAAACAACCGGATGCTGAAAGAGTCCTGCATCAGTTACTAGAGGGTGCTGATGTTTTAGTCCAGAATCTTTCGCCTGGAGCTGCGAGGAGGTTGGGGTTGTCCTTCGACGACCTACACAGTGAGTATCCGGAACTTATCGTTTGCGACATTTCTGGCTACGGAGTGAGTGGTCCCTACGAAGTAAAGAAAGCCTATGACCTTCTCATCCAGAGTGAGGGCGGCTTTCTTTCGGTCACGGGAACCGAAGGGGATGATGGTATGGCGAAAGCTGGTTGTTCCATTGCTGATATTGCTGCGGGAATGTATGCCTACTCCAGCATCCTTTCGGCTCTATTACTGAGGGCAAAATCAGGCAAGGGCAGTCACATAGAAGTGTCCATGCTAGAAAGTCTCGTCGAATGGATGGGCTATCCACTGTATTACAGCTACAAAGATGCGCCTCCACCGCCGCGGGCAGGTGCATCGCACTCAACCATCTTCCCTTACGGTCCTTTCCAGTGTGGCGACAAAAAAAGTGTCATGCTAGGGCTTCAAAATGAGCGAGAGTGGCAAGGATTCTGCCTTAAGGTGCTGAAAAAACCAGAGTTACTTGATGATCCCCGTTTCGCTGGCAATGAATTGCGATCAGAACACCGAGTTGAGCTCAAAGCGATAATTGAGTTGGCATTTGAGGGATGCTCTTCAGATGAAGTTGGTGAGCGATTGGACAATGCTGGGATTGCCAATGGGCATGTCAATGAAATGCGTGATGTCTGGAATCATAAACAGCTCGCGGCCAGGTCGCGATGGACCACAGTTGGGTCTCCTGTTGGCGAACTACCCGCATTGCTGCCTCCTGGAAGTAATAGTTCGTTCAGGCCCCGTCTTGATGAGGTGCCTTCTCTCGGACAGCACAGTGAGGATATTCTTCAAGAGATGGGCTATAGCTCTAGGGAAATCGAGAGCCTTCGCGAGCGCCGCGTGATTTAGGAGTGAGAGCAAATGCAACATTCAAGCAGGGTCCGGTCGCTCTTGTTCGTGCCAGCGTCGCGGCCAGACCGCTTCTCTAAAGCTCTGGCGACTAATGCGGACCGCGTTATTCTCGATTTGGAAGACTCAGTACTCCCAAGCGAAAAAGCGAAGGCGAGGCATGATATCCGAGAGTATCTAGAGAGCAACCCAAAGGTACGTGTACTGGTAAGAATTAACAGTGTCGGTACATCGGATTTTCGAGAAGACCTGGAACTTTGTGGGAGCGTCCCCGGTATCACCGGAATCGTAATGCCGAAAGCTGAAAAGGGGAGTGAGATTGGCTTTGCGGCAGAAGCCGGTAAAGGGGTTTGGCCCCTAATAGAGACCGCAAGTGGCTTACTCAATCTATCTGATATCTGCCGTGCTCCCAGTGTCGAGCGTCTTACCTTCGGGGCCGTGGATCTCTGCGCGAATCTGAGGTTGAAATCAGGGTCTAACGGAGCTCGCGAGTTTTTCAATGAGGTTCGTATGCAGCTTGTTTTGCATGCTTCCGCACATGGACTAAACGCTCCAATTGATACTGTGACCACTGAGGTTAAGGATCTTTCGGAGGTTCGTAGGAACGCCAGTTACGCTTCCGGCATGGGTATGGGGGGTATGCTCTGCATCCATCCCAGCCAAGTCCCGATTGCAAACGAAGTTTTCATGCCCTCCCAGGAGGAGATAGCTTGGGCCCAACGCATAATGGAGCATGCTGGTCGGGCAGGCGTCTTTAAGTTGGATGGAGAAATGATCGACGCGCCAGTGATCGACCGGGCGAAAAGTATATTGGATCAGATTAATAGCTAAGGTATTCCTCTGACTGACAAATTCTTGATAGCAACTCGCGTCCGCAACTCGGCAGTGCCATAAAATCTCTTGCTATGACGCTGCGTTCCCTGAGAGCCCAGCTTTCGTTGAGCGGTATTAATTCAATTTGCATTGATGCTTGATGGCGTCGGGCGCACGATTCCGGAAGAATTCCTATCCCGACGCCGGCACCTATCATTTGGCAGGCAGGTTCAAATCCCAGCACTTGGACGCGAAGAGGTAATTCTGCCCCAGCATCTCTCACTTTGTGGCGCACGAACTGGAGTAGAGTGCTGTCGTCACGCAGACTGACGTGAGAATACTCGAGACAATCTAGTAGTTTCGCCGAAGATTTTTTAGCCAGAGGGTGATGAGTCGGCGTGACGACAACAAGCCTGTCTTCCCGAAACTTACGTACTTCAATGCCCTTGTCCGGGATGTCGCCAGCCACCAAACCAAGGTCCGCAGCACTTTCTTTAATACCGCGAATAATTTCCTGGGTTGAGCGTTCCTGCAGGTCTACAGTAACGTGTGGTCTGTCGGCTAAGAAACGGGCAAGAATTGCTGGCATGAATTCAGAAACAGCTGTGGTGTTTGCGAATATCCGGAGGTGACCCACAGCCTCGCTACCATACTCTGAGAAATCACTTTTCAGGAAATCTACCTGTCGCAGTATGGCTCGCGCGTGCTTAAGAAGTTTCTCACCAGCAGGTGTCAGCTCTACACCTTTACTGCTTCGATAAAGTAGGCGGGAGCCTAACTGTTCTTCAAGAGATTTTATCCTTGTGCTGACCGCTGCGGTAGAAATGTGAGCCCGTTCAGCGCCTCCCGTAATGCTTTGAGCCTCGGCAATAAGGATGAATACCCTTAAGTCTGGTAAATCGAAGTGCACACGCTTTTCCTGATTCGGCCAATCTCAGCACTGACGGTGAGGTTCTCGCCGGTCAGTGTCACCAAACACAATGCTAACCTAGAACACCATTTCGATGTAGATAGTGCCCCTTTGACCCTGACCCCGTATTAGGTCCACCCAGAGTTGGAAAAATCCGGCTCCAATTGTTCCTGTTTTCTTCGTGAAACCGCATGTTTTCTGGCGTAGTCAGAGGGCGGGGACTACCTGATGGATAGAAGATCTTATCGAGCCGACGGAGGTGGTGAGCTGAAAATCACCCAAAAAATGAAAATATAACTTATTGATTGGAAGGGGTTTTGCAATGCCCGAACGATCGCAAGCTGTTTGTGAGGAAAATTCTTTAAGTATCTGTAAATAATCGAAAATAATGGTTCAAAAAGCTCGTCCTGCAACTCCGTGTACGCCGGTTCGATTCCGACCCGCGCCTCCAATTTATTTCCGTGTTGTTACAGCAGGTTAAGTAGACTCAGCTTCCTGCCTATAGTGCTCAGCTGCGATTTGAGGCAAGGCGCGCGTCTATGCCAAAAAAAACGGCCGCGTTCAGCAACGCTTCGTCCTCACTGATCAAACAAGCCTGATTAGACTCCGCGCAGGCCAGGTGGAGTGCATCCAGTGTCCTCAGACTTGTCTTTCGTGTCCCGATCCAATGCCCGGCTCGACGGTAATGGTCTGATTCAATAGAGCAGAGGGTGAAGCGGCCGTGGCTGACATCATCATGGAGGGCACTTTCGATGCGATTTGCCTGGGGCTCACTAAGCTCCCCCATGCGAACCCAACGGGCCAAAGCACTTGCAACTTCCACTTCTGTTAAATGACTGATCAGAACTGGCTTGGTCTGCAATTCAAGCAAGGCTTGAATGCTATCGCTAGCATGCTCTTGGCGGTAGTAGGGTAGAACGGCACTGGTGTCGAAGTAGTACATCAATAGCGCTCTTCGTCTCTGAGCTCTCGCACCGTCTTTGCAGAACTTTCTCGAGAAGGCGGTAGCGAAGCTCTTAGCCCTGAACGATCCAGAAACTGAATAGTTTCCGGATAGGCTGCCGTCAGGCGCGCTGCTGGTTTACCATGGCGAAGGATAACAATCTCTTCTCCAGCGGCTACCGCGTCTAATAGATTGGAAAGCTTTTCCCGCGTTTCCCGGACATTAATGGTCTGCATGCTTTCTCCTTCTTTTGTGTACACGTGCAGTGTACACCGATAGAGTTTTGGCTTGCAATTCAACGCCGAAGAATCGTTAAAACCTGATACATGTGAGCACTGCGCAAGATCTTGAGCGCGTTGGACTATTTTGTTGATGTTATTCTGCGGAGCGATCGACCCAGTCTCCAATGGCCCTATGAACAACACAGACCGGCAGAAACTCTTGCTCCAGCCGGCCCCGGTCTGCCTGTCTCAGACGTTGGTAAAGCTTAGCCTCGCTTCCGGTCAATCCTGGCGGAGTGATCGAGGGGGCAGGCTGTGGTTCTTCAACACCACTTGCGTCGGCGAACGTGTCGAAGGTAATCCTGTCCATCAGCAGTGGTGTGAGAAGCGGGAGGTGTTTCCGGGCGCTGGCCAGCATGGTCAGCCCCCAGGTATCGATGTCGCCCCAATAGGCGGTCGCCCGATCTTTCAGCCATGTTGCGTTGAGCCAGGACAGGTTCAGGCCCGACCCAAGTACCGAGACCGTACCGGAGACCCTGGGCAACTGGTGAAGGCAGCGTTCGTTTTCAACCAGTATCAACCGTTCGCCAGGTAAAGGCGTGCTTTGGAGTTCGTGGGCCCGGACCCGCATTTGCGTGAAGGGCAACAACGAGCCATCAAGGTCGGCGACCAGTAACCAGTGGTGGCCGTCGTCTTCAGCGCCCAGAAAGGCTTCCAGCCCGGTTTCGCTGGCCTGGCCGTCGAACAGAATGTCCAGCATCAGCGTTACAAGCTGGCGGTTGCGCTCGAAGAACTTGCTGTCGGTGCCGGCAATAGACAGTGCCCTGAGGGGTTTTCCTTCGGCGCAGCCTGGCTGGAGCTGAAGGGCAACCTTGCCGCTGCGAATAACGTCGCTTTCCGGCTTATCCATGACCAGGCTGCGCCGGCGTATGATCAGTGAGTGAAATCGCGGGTCCAGAACAGAGGCGAGACGGCTGAGTGTGTCGTATTCCCGCCTGACTTCACTGCTGCCTGCGGCCTGCACCCACTGGCTGGGAGTGTCCAGTGTCCAGTGGGTGGGAATGTCGATAGCTTCGCTGGTGCTCTTGAAGCGGACCAGCTGCCACTGGACCTGCCCGGTGGTGACCTCCCGCCATTGCCGCAGGTGTTCTCGTACCTGTGTGACCTTCTCCCGTACCGTCGCGCCCGTGGGCTTGCCGATGGGGAGGGTTAATGGCCAGCCCTGAGGCCGGAGCAGGCGCTGTTCGCGCAGGTCCGCGTTCTGCCATTGGCGGGCCAGGCGGCTTGCCAGTTCAGCCGGGGATTTCATGGGCTTTCCGGGTCATTTTCTCCGCGTGGGCCTCCAGTTCTTCCCAGCTCAGTGAGGTAAGGGTGGCCCGCAGGTCCTTGCGGTGAACCAGGATGGCAGAGCTGGTGTGGGCCCGTAGCAGTCGCATCTCTTTGTTGGGCGTGACGAACAGTGGGTGCAGGCCAAACTCGTTGAGAGCCGAGATGATGCGGCCGGCTACGGCGTGGGAGCTCTTGGAGAAGGCCTCGTCCAGCACGATGGTTCCGAACAGTGGCTGGGTGGCGCCGTCCGGACAAAGCGCATAGCTCAGGGAGGCGGTAAGAATGTAGCTGGCGATGATTTCCTTTTCGCCGCCGCTGCCCCCCTGGGAGCCGGTGCGAGTCTCGATCACCGAGCCGGACTCGCGTTCCAGCACCGAAACTTCGAACTGCAGCCGGTAGCGCGGGTCCAGCAGAGCCCGGGCACCCACGGTGCGCTTGTTGTCTGCCGCGTCCCGCAGCAAGGCCACCATGTTTTGCAGAGCCTTGAAATGGCTTTCGCCCTGGTCGCCTTTCAGGGCATCCGCCCGCAGCTGCCGTTGTGCGCGCTCCAACCTGCGGAGGGATTCATGGGTAACCCGGCGGGGCTCCAGGCGCAGGTAGCGGCCAGGCTGGAAGTCGACCCGCCGCAGTGTGGCGTTCAGATCGGCGATACGTTCTTCAATGATGGCCACCTGGTTCTGTATGTGAGCCAGCAGTTGGGTCACGCCCTGATCCGACGACTGGTTCAGATAGCTGAGGAATCGCTCCAGCTTCTGGGGAAGGGCTTCTTCCTCCAGTACCCGCAGGCGTTCCAGGTATTCCGGAATGTCCTGGATATTACTGCCGGTTTCAATCAGCGCCCCGGTATCAATGGTGAGCGCCTTTTCCATCAGTTGGGTCAGGCTGAGTTCAAAACTCTGGATCTGTTTGCCCAGCTTCCCAATGACTTTGTCCAGTTGCTCTCGCTGGTCCCGCTCCAGGGCTTCCAGTCGTTCGTACTGGTCCGCTTTCGGGGTGCGGAAGTGTCTGGTTGCCAGGCTTTGCTGGTCGTCTGTGAGGCCATCGCCAAGCCGGTCCAGCAGTTCTGTGCAGCGGTCCGTGGCCTGGTTGCGCTTTTCTTTCAGCAGGGCGAGGGCGGTTTCCTGGTTCGACAGCTGTTGTCGGCCTTCTTCTAGTTGCTGGCGAACCGCTTCAAATTCCCCCCGTGCTTTTTCCACATCCGAGTCCGGAGCGGTCAGTGCTTCCAGCCGGCTTTGCAGGGCATCGAGTTCACGTTGTGCGCTGGGCAGGTTGATGGTGCTGAACTCGGTTTCGCCCAGGAGTTCGTAAAGCCTTATCTGATCATTTGTGTCCCTGAGATTACGGCGGGCTGATTCGAGTTGCCGCCCCAGAGCGTCCGCTTTCTTACGGGTTTCGCTCAGTTCGTTGTTGAGCGCGGAGAGACGGTCACGGTTGTTGAAGCCGGTCATCCAGCCCTTGTCGAGCCGCTGATTGTCCCGTTTTTCAAAATAGCCCTTCTTGCCGGACATCAGGCCCTGTTGGGTCATGCCATGGGGTGTCTGGCGCAGGGTTTCGGGAGAGTCCACGCAGTGTCGGTCGATTTCGGCCAACAATTGTTTCAGGGCTTCCCGGTGAGGATGGTCCTTGAAGTTCAGCTTGCGGGTGAAGCCATCCTTCATGAACTGTGCCGTGGCCTGGGGTGCCTGGGCTTCCAGCAGTCGCACATGAAGGCGGTTGTCACGGCTGTTGACCCTGTCCAGGGCCGATTGCATGGCGGCCGGTGGCACGAGCAGGCGCAGGCGGTGCCCGCCGATAGCCCGTTCAATGGCGCCACGCCAGTCACGTTCTTCGGCTTTGACTTCCACCAGTTCTGCCACGAACGGCAGAATGCTTTCGTCCAGGTTCAGGTCCTGGGCCAGTTCGCTGCGGAATTCCTGGTAACGTCCGTCGATGTTGGACCCGGGCCGGGCCTTGATGCGGTCGATTTCTTCGGTGATTTCCGTCAGGGTTTCATTGAGCTTACCGTGACGAAAACGCAGGTCGAGCAGGAATTCGTCCTGAGTGTCCGCAAGTTCGGACAGTTCGGCCAGCTTTGACTCACCGAGCTGGCGGTTCCGGGCCAGTGCTTCGGAGCTCAGTGTGCTGTCCAGGTCAAGCTTGCCGGTCAGGGTCTGGTAGTCCCTGGCGTGTCGGCCCCGTTCTCCTACCCAGCGCTTCTGTTGGGAGATCTGCTCCTTTAGCTGCTCTATGCTGGCACCACCGGCCTGCAGGTATATGTCTTTCAGGGTATCGGCTTTGCTGTTGAGTTGCTTAACATTGCTGCTCAATGACTCGAGGGTTTCTCTGCCCTTATCAAGCTGGCGTTCCAGGTCCTGTTTGCGGGTGCTCCACAGCTCGTAGCCGGTTTGTGCGAACCAGATCGGCAGGATGTCTTTCAATAACAGCTGCTGGTCAAGCTCTCTGGTGGCACTCTGGTGCTTTTCGTAGGTTTCCGCTATGGGTAGCAGCGACTGGTGTTGTTTTCGGGCGGTTTCCAGTTCGCTGTGGATCGCGGCCAGGTCGTCAAACTCACTGGCCACCTCTGCCGCCCGGTCGAACGCCGAGTGGTCATCCAGCACCAGTTCCCGGAAGATTTCGTCGATGCTGTTGAGCTGCTTCAGGCCCGCGGCGCGGTTGAGCAGAGTGAAGGCATTTTCCCCCACTTCAAAAAATCGCCGTACTTGGGCCAGGTAGGCTTTCTTACTGTCGTTGGCCTGTAAGCCTGGGTTATCCCCGGCGTGTTGCTTGAGCTCCCGGGCGCCACCCTCGTGGTGAATGGCCAGCCAGTTGTCCAGACTCTGGTCATCCCTTTCTGAAAACAGCCATAGGCGTTTCAGGTCGCTGGCGGCAGAGCTGCTGCCGTCGATCCAGAACAGCGCCCCGATGCGAATAGCGTTGTTACCGTTGGAGAAGCGGGCGCTCACGGCTGTTACGGTTTTACCAGCGCGTGCGATATGGCTGTTGTCGCCGGTATTGTTACCGGCACCGGATACGCCCCGAATATAGGAAATCAGGTCACGGTCGCTTTCATGGCCGCCAGTGGAGGCCAGGTTGTACCGGGGCTGGTGAGTCAACAGGGTCATCAACGCGTCCACCAGCGTGGTCTTGCCGCTGCCGGTGGGGCCGATAATGGCGGTGCCTTTCGGGTCGATCTCCGCGCAGTGCCGTCCACCGAAGGGCCCCCAGTTATACAGGTCCAGGTGGGTCAGGATATAGGCCGTGGGCGGCAGGATGTCAGCGGCAAAGAGGTCGGTCTGGGGCAGGCTCATACATCCTCTCCGTCAGCGTCTTGCGGGGCGGACTGGCCGGCCATTTGTCGGAAATGGTGGAGCAGGTTCTGCAGATTTTCCGGGTTCGCCAGGTGGGTGATGATAGGGCGAACGACCACCTGGTCGTTGGCGTCGATGTCCGAGACAATGCCGTGGCTCTTGAGGTTGTCCAGCAGGCTGCGCAGGCGTTTCTGGTCGCGGGTGTCGCTGCCGGTGTCGCCCAGGTACAGCTGCAGTTGGGGCAGTAGCTCATCCAGTTCCACAGTGGCTTCGCCGGCACCGAGACCGGTTTCCTGTTCGTGGGCGATAAAGTGCTGGCGTAGTATGGCCACCAGCAGGGACTGTTCCATGGTCAGACGCTGGCGGCGCACCAGGGGGTGGGACCACTCGTCGTCGTTTTCTTGGCCTTCGCTGAAGAGCCGGTCTGACACGACAAGGAAAGCCAGTCCACGTACGTCGTCCACTTTCAGGCGCAGGTCGAACGGTTCCAGGATCTGGTTGATCGCAGCGGTCTGGGTGGTGGCAACCTGGTAGAGGTTGGGCTTACGGTCTGCTTCCAGCAACCCGTATTTCAGCAGCTCCTGGGCGGTGGCTTTCACATTGCCGGGCGTGTAGTGGCTGGCCTCCGTCAGAGGCGTTTGCTGATCGACATGGGCCAGTGCCTCTGATGTCTGTTGCGGCTCGTCCCGGCCTTGTTGGTCGTCTGCCTGGCTTGTCAGGCGGTCAAAATAGTCAGACATGCGGGTTTACAGCTCCCAGTCGATGGCTTCTGCGTCTTGTCGGGTTAGCGCCAGTTGCGGCACGTGGAAGCGCAGCCGGTGTCCGTTGCTGTCGGTAATATCCACGGCTTCCCGGTCGTCGGTGATTTCCACCTCCGCCTCACGGGACATGGCCAGCCACAGGGCAATGGTTTCCAGGTCGTGAGTGGGCGGCAGGTGAGCCGCCAGGTCGCCGATGCTCATGGGGCGGTCGGTGACTTTCAGCAGTTCCACGGTTTCCTGGTACAGGGCTTCCCGGTCAAGACCGTCAAATGCCCGCCAGAACTCTTCGTCGACGTCGTCGAGGTTGACGCCCTGATCGGTCAACTCGAGGCCTTGTGCCTGCTCTTCAGTGGCGGACTTGAATCTGAGCCGCTCAACCAGCGGCAGGCTGGAAACCGCCACGGCAATTGGCGGCAGAGGCGTGTCGCCTTTGCGGACCTTGTGGCTGGACCAGTCGATGTTAAGTGCGGTGTTCAGTATACCATTGAGCAGTTCGCCGACTCTGTGGTTCTCGGCGGCCAGCCCGGTTTTCAGGAACCCTTTGACGTCTTTTTCGCTGCGGGCCCGGGCGCGGATGACAGCAGCGGACTCCTGTATCAGCCGGATCACGAGCCAGCGCAATTCATCCTGTTGCTGTCGGGACAGGGCGTGGCGGGTTGCCGGATTCTTCAGGATGGTACGCAACCGGTGTTTCATGTTGTCCAGCTCGATGGAACGGCTAAGTTGCTCACTGAAGTTGTGGAATACCTTGCCCTCGGCGGTTTCCAGCAGGGTGTCGTGGCCGTCCAGCAAGCGGTCAACGATTTCGCCACGGTGATGCTGTTCGCTGACGATGGATTGGCGTAACTGACGGTCTGCGTCCCGATAGGAGTCCTCCACCCGGCGAAAGTCCGCTCGCAGACTGGTGGCAAGATTGTAGACTTCGCGGATGCCTTCTGCGGCTTCGGCCCCCTCCAGCACCTTGAATCGACCGGCTTCCACGTCGGCCAGTTCGTGCTCCAGGTCTCTTATTTTGCGGCGTATATGGTCCGCACGGCTTTGGGCATTCGGGTTCAGACGGGTTTCCAGGTTTTCAATTTCCCGCTGTACCGTGGCGAGGCGAGAGGCGGTGGACGTCATGATCTTTTCATCGAGGCCCTCAACAAAGGCCAGGGCTTTTTGCAGGGCATCGGTGGCCATCAGCCGGCCGTCCCGTTCCACTATCAGCCCTTTGCGAATCCAGGAACGTAGTTCTTTCCTGGCATCGGCTGCCGGGTCGTCGGGGGACAGCTTCAGGTCGTCGCTGTTGGCGTGTTCACGCAGGATATCCGTCAGCATTTGCTGGGCATCCTCGAACAGGATTTCTTCCCGGTTTGTTTCCATCAGTGCCTGCAGGCAACTAAGTACCAGGGGCCCGCGGGTGGCAGACAGAAGCTTCCAGGCCGGATGCTGGTGACGGGCCACCAGGTAGGAGCGGGTTCTCAGGTGGGTTTGTTCGTCCATCGGCAGTGTGCTTTTATCTGGTATCTGGATAACGGGTGGCAGCAAACAGGGCCTGATAATGGCATTTATATGGCGTTCATAATAGTACCGGTGTGATAGCGACCGTAACAACTTAATACCCATCAGACCACCACAGGGGCGGTTTCACCAGAGCGCTTTGTTATCCGGTGCCACCTTTATTCTCCAGGCCGACACCAGGCCGCCCTTGTCATTATCCACCCGGGTCACATACTCTGCTAGAGTCTGTGATTGAGGCAGGTGGTGAGCTGAGGTTGGGCACGGAGGGCATTCCCGTCGACTGGCTGGTGGTCATGCATCGCCTGCCAGAGACTGCGATGCTGGAAAAACAGATCAAGTCCTCAGCCGTGGAATACCAGCGCGTCACGGCGGCGGCCGACTTGCTTGCCCGTTTTTATCTGGATGCCGCAAGCGTCCGGCTCTCGGGGAACCAGTACCTGGAGCGCTTGCGGGAGGGCATCGACGATCACTACCAACAGTTGATTGATTACTCCCTTCCGGAGGACAGGGTCAAACGGGTCCGTGACCAGCAAATGACACTGATTGAAAAACACTCGGCGGTCTTTGCGGATCGCGCAAAGGCCGGCATCCTCGTTGAGGCCCATGGTGATTTGCGGCCGGAGCATGTCTGCCTGACCGAGCCACAGAACGGGCCAAGCTGGCGATCTGGCACCTGGACGACGATTTCCGCGAGAGGCGCGGGCCATGGCGGCAAAAAGCGCTGGATTACCTGAACATAGCCTCCGATTTCGGCAAAGGTGCTGGCGGCTGAAGCGATGGCGCCCAAGAAACCCGGATTCAGGACTCCAGATCTGTCACATCCCTGCCTTCATGCAATGCAGTGATGGTATCGGCTATGCCGGCAGTAATATCCACCAGCTCAACCTTGGTCTTCAGTGATTTGGACGGCAGTGACGGAGTGACCGTATTGCCGAGAATCACCCGGGACAATGCCGACGAAGACAGTTTTTCCCCGGTATCCTGAGTGAACACAGCGTGCGTGGCGATGGCGATCACGTCCTCCGCGCCCTGGTCTTTGAACGCTTCCGCAGCCCGCTGCATGGTGCCTCCTCCTGCGATCAGGTCGTCCAGGATCAGCACGGTGCGGTTGCGGATATCGCCAACCACGGCAGAACCGCTCATTTCGCCCTGGCTGCGATGCTTCTCCATAAATGCGCTGCCGACGGGGCGCTCCAGCCGATTCGCCAATGACTCGCGGAACAGTTCCGCACGCTTTACGCCCCCTATATCCGGGGACGCTACGGTGATTTCCCTGTCCCCGAGTTCCGGCAGGAGGTAGTCGATGAACGCTTCCCTGGCGCTCAAATGAACTGTAGGGCAGCGAAAGGCATTCTCGAAAGCGGCGCGGTTGTGAACGTCCACGGTCACTATGGTGTCGATCGTCATAGCCTCGAAGAGCTGGGCGACATAGCGGGTGGTGACAGGATCGTTGGGCTTGGTTCTCCTGTCCTTGCGGGAGTAAGAAAGGTAGGGCGCCACGACATTTAGTCGGCCGGCGCCAGCGTCTCGGAGACTGGCCAGTAAAAACAGCAGACGCACGAGCTTGTCGTTGGTGCTGAGGCCATCGCTGCTGTTGAGGGACTGGACCACGAATACATCCCGGTTGCGAACCGTCTCCAGCGTGCGGATCTTGTGCTCGCCGTCTTCGAAATCCCGTTCCTCATGTTTGCCCAGGGGCACGCCCAGGTGGACGGCCACTTGCGAGGCAAAGTCGCTGCCGCAATCAAGACTGAAGAGTGCTATTCGGTCGTCCGGTTTCATGGGGCCAGTCCGTTCGCTTTGGCTGAGTGTATCAATTGCTCTTTTAACTCTAGTCAAAATGCGGATAAAGATATACGAGGCCGAGTTTTCGAACTCTTCGTCCCGCTTTCCATCGTCTGGCGTAATCCCGGCCTGATGTGCTTCAATGATCGGTAACTAATCAAGTCAGTCGGCAAGGCTGTCTTTGATACCTCGGCGCCTGGTCAACAACAATGAGCACAGACGATAAGATGGTCAAACGCCGGCGCTCTGCTCTACGTGGCCGTCAACTGGAACCGGCGGTACTGTCGGAGCTGCGGGATCTGATCGGTGACGAACGTGTTGATTCGTCATTGCGGGACCGCGATCGCCTTATCGAGCACCTGCATGTACTGCAGGACGCAGACGGTTACCTCTCCATGCCCCGCCTTCGGGCCCTTGCCGCTTTCATGAACCTGCCCATGGCCGCCGTCTATGAAACGGCGACTTTCTACGCCCATTTCGACGTCATTCATGATGAACAAGCCCCACCGCCTGAGATAACTCTGCGGGTGTGTGACTCGCTTTCGTGCCAACTGGCGGGCGCAGGCGCACTGCACGAGGCGCTGGCTGATGGGGCTGACCCGAGCCAGGTGCGCGTGGTCCTCGCGCCCTGCATGGGGCGCTGCGAGACAGCACCCGTGGTGGCCGTGGGACAACATCATGTAGGCAACGCCACTGTTGAGACGGTCGGCGCGGCAGTCGAACAAAAGCAGATTCAACCCGACGACATCCATTGGCAGAAGCTGGCGGATTACCGCTCGGTAGGTGGTTACCAGTTGCTGAAGGATTGCCGAGACGGTCAGGTTACTGTCGAGTCCCTCGCGGAAGAACTTCAACAGGCAGGCCTGCGCGGCCTGGGCGGCGCCGGATTTCCAACATTCCGTAAATGGCAGGCCGTGCGGGCCGAACCGGGGCCCCGTTATGCGGTGATTAACGCGGATGAAGGAGAGCCGGGTACCTTCAAAGATCGTTATTACCTGGAACGAGAACCCCACGTCTTCCTGGAAGGTGCACTGGTTAGCGCCTGGGCGGTTGAGGCGAAGGCCCTCTACATCTACCTGCGCGATGAGTATCCAGGCCTCCTCGGTGTGCTGAAAGACGCCGTTGCCGAACTGGAAGCTGCCGGCATCGTAGAACCCGGCTTTGTAATCCTACGCCGGGGCGCGGGCGCGTACATTTGCGGCGAGGAATCTGCCCTGATCGAGTCCCTGGAAGGCAAACCCGGCAAGCCACGCCATCGCCCGCCGTTCGTAGCCCAGAAGGGATTGTTTAACCAGCCCACACTCGTTAACAACGTCGAGACCGTTTACTGGATTCCCCGCATCCACGCCCAGGGCGCCGACTGGTTCGCGAGCCAGGGCCGGCATGGTCGCAAGGGGCTTCGCAGCTTTTCGGTGTCAGGACGGGTTGCTCGGCCCGGTGTGCACGTCGCACCCGCTGGCATCACCCTCAATGAATTGATCGAGGAATACTGCGGTGGCATGGCCGAAGGGCATGGGCTCCTGGCCTATCTGCCCGGCGGGGCCTCCGGCGGCATACTGCCGGCCAGCAAAGCCGATATTCCGCTGGATTTCGACACCCTGCAGGAGCACGGCTGCTTTATCGGCTCCGCTGCCGTGATCGTTCTGTCGGATCAGGATGATTTGCAGGCTGCGGCTGCCAACCTGTTGGGATTCTTTGCGGATGAGTCCTGCGGCCAATGCACGCCCTGCCGTGTGGGCACCGAGAAAATGCTCACCTTGCTGGAGCGGGATACCTGGGATGAACAGACGCTCCAGCAGCTGGCCGGAGTGATGGCGGATGCGTCCATCTGCGGTCTCGGCCAGGCCGCACCCAATCCGGTGCTGAGCCTGCTGCGGGACTTCCGCAGCGAACTCGCCAGCAGCAACCTGATCGAGAAAGGTTAGGGGAGGCAGCCATGAGTGATGCGACCACAAGCTTCACCCTGACACTGGACGACGTAGAAGTGCAGGCTTACCCCGGCGAAACCCTGTGGCAAGTGGCCAAGCGCGCCGGCGAGACTATCCCGCACTTGTGCTTCAAAGACGCCCCGGGTTACCGAGCGGACGGCAATTGCCGCGCCTGCATGGTGGAAGTGGAGGGTGAGCGGGTGCTCGCCGCAAGCTGTATTCGCGAGGCAGTGCCCGGCATGGTGGTGCGAAGCGCTGGCTCCGCCCGTGCCCAGGAAGCCAGAAGAGCGGTGCTGGAATTGTTACTGGCCGATCAACCTGCGCAAGATAGCAGCCCCGATCGTTCAAGCCACTTATGGGAAACGGCGGATCAACTGGCGATTGATGTCGGGGATGTGCGCCAGCGCCTCCCGGCCCGTTCAGAGCGCAACGAGCCAACGGTTCACCATGTAGAGCCCCGATCGGATTCGCTGGCCCACGCCCGGGGCCATGACGCCACGCACTCTGCCATGAACGTGAATCTGGACGCCTGCATCACCTGCGGATTGTGCGAGCGGGCCTGTCGGGAAGTGCAGGGCAACGACGTGATTGGGCTGGCGCACCGTGGTGCAGAGTCCAAGGTAGTGTTTGATTTCGATGATCCCATGGGCGACAGCACCTGTGTGGCCTGTGGCGAATGCGTGCAGGCCTGCCCGACGGGTGCGCTCATGCCCGCCACCCTGATCGATGCCCAGGGCCGCGGAGACTCCGCCACGGCCGACCGCACCGTGGACTCCGTTTGTCCCTATTGCGGCGTGGGCTGCCAACTGACCTATCACGTGAAAGACGAGCCTGCGCCAGCCGAATCCGAAATAGGCGAGCAGCGAGGACGTATTCTCTTTGTGGAGGGCAAAGACGGCCCCTCAAATCAGGGCCGGCTCTGCGTGAAAGGCCGTTTTGGCTTCGATTATCCCTCGCACCCGGCGCGGCTTACTAGGCCGCTGATCCGCCGGGAGGGCGTTCCCAAGGGCCTCGACCCGGACTTTGATCCGGCCAATCCGTTGACGCACTTCCGGGAGGCAAGTTGGGAAGAAGCGCTGGATCTGGCGGCAGGGGGATTGACCCAACTTAAAACACAACACGGACCGGATGCGCTCGCCGGTTTCGGCAGTGCCAAGTGCTCCAACGAAGAAGCCTGGCTGTTCCAGAAGCTGGTGCGCACCGGTTTCGGCTCCAACCACGTTGACCACTGCACCCGGCTTTGCCACGCCAGCTCCGTGGCCGCATTGATGGAATGCCTGGGCTCTGGCGCCGTGACCGCCTCCTTCATGCAGGCGCTTGAGGCGGATGTGGTCATCCTCACCGGCTGCAACCCGGCGGTAAACCATCCGGTGGCCGCGACCTACTTCAAGCAGGCGGCACGAAAGGGCACCAAGCTGATCATCATCGATCCCCGGGGCCAGGCGCTGGATGCTTATGCGTGGCGCAGCCTGCGTTTCTCGCCTGGTGGCGACGTGTCACTCTTCAACGCCATGCTCAATGTGATTATCAGCGAAGGACTCTTTGACCAGGCCTATATTGACGCCCATACCGAAGGCTTCGAGGCATTGGCAGCGAGCGTTGAAGGCATGACTCCGGAGGTGATGAGCCCGGTCTGCGGCGTTGAGCCCGACACCATTCGTGAAGTGGCCCGAGCCTACGCCAAGGCTGATAAAGCGATGATCTTCTGGGGCATGGGCATCTCCCAACACGTGCACGGCACCGACAACGCGCGATGCCTGATTTCCCTGGCCCTCACATGCGGCCACACCGGCCGGCCCGGAACCGGCCTGCACCCGTTGCGGGGGCAGAACAATGTGCAGGGCGCCTCCGATGCCGGCCTGATCCCAATGGTACTGCCTGATTACCAACCGGTCGGGGATGCCCAGTTGCGCGCCGCCTTCGAAGAGCTCTGGAACACTGAATTGGACCCGAAGCCGGGGCTCACCGTGGTGGAGATTATGGACGCCATCAAGGCCGGCACCATCAAGGGCATGTACATCCTCGGCGAAAACCCCGCGATGTCCGACCCGGACCTCACCCACGCCCGGTCCGCGCTCGCTGCCCTGGAACACCTGGTGGTACAGGATCTGTTCGCCACAGAGACCGCCCAGTTTGCCGACGTTATCCTGCCTGCCGCCGCCTGGTCGGAAAAGTCCGGCACCGTTACCAACACCAACCGCCAGGTGCAAATGGGCCGTGCCGCTTTGGCGCCGCCGGGGGAGGCAAAGCCCGACTGGTGGGTTGTTCAGGAAATCGCCCGGCGTTTCGGGCTGGCCTGGAACTACGCCGGCCCCGAGCAGGTGTTTGAAGAAATGAAGCAGGGCATGCACTCACTGGATCATATCTCCTGGTCTCGCCTGGAGCGCGAAGGGTCCGTCACCTATCCATGCCCTGCGGATGACGCCCCGGGCCAGGACGTTGTCTTCTCCGATGCCTTCCCGCGCGCAGGAGGCCGTGCCAGGTTCTCACCGGCCAGCCCGTTGCCACCGGATGAGCCGGTGGATGAGGCCTATCCCATCGTGCTGACCACCGGGCGATTACTCGAGCACTGGCACACCGGCGCCATGACCCGTCGCAGCCGGGTGCTGGATGAGCGGGAGCCGGAAGCGGCAGCCTACCTGGCACCAGCGGAGCTGGATCGCATAGGCGTAGCACCGGGTAATGAGATTCAAATCGCCACCCGGCGCGGCACCATCACCCTGACGGCGCGGGCCGACCAGACCATGCCGGAGGGCATGGTGTTTGTTCCCTTCGCCTTTGTCGAGGCGGCAGCGAACGTGCTCACCAACCCGGCCCTGGACCCGTTCGGAAAGATCCCGGAGTTCAAGTACGCAGCCTGCAAGTTGAGCCCGGCGTAGCTTCCCAGGCAAACAAACTCGTCCAGAACGACGTTCTTTGTCGTACCGCCTCTGTAAAGTTGTCGCGGGTAGTCTAGAATAACGCCAAAATTTCCAGATCTTTCAGGTAGATAAAATGCCAAAGTTTTTGCATACGGCAGACTGGCAGATGGGCCGGACCTTTACCCGCTTCGAGACCGAAGACGGTGCAGCCCTGGTCGAGGCCCGGTTCGAGGCCATTGAAACGCTTGCTCAACTGGCCAACGAACATGAGTGCGATGCGGTCCTGGTGGCCGGCGATGTCTTTGATGCGCAAACAGTCTCCGATCGCACCATCCGCCGGGTATTCAATGCCACAAAGGCGTTCGTTGGCCCCTGGGTCATGCTGCCAGGCAACCACGACGCCGCCCTGGCAGAGAGCGTATGGACGCGAGCCCAGCGCCTGGGTGCGGTACCGGAAAATGTACATCTCGCGCTACAGCCCGGGGTGATTGATCTGGAAGCCCAGGGCCTCAGCATCCTCTGCGCGCCGCTGACTCAGCGCCATACCTACGGCGATCTGACCGAGCCGTTCAGCGGCTATGAAACACCGGAAGATTTTCTCAGAGTCGGTCTGGCTCACGGCAGTGTACAGGGCCTGTTGCCGGACGAGATTGATTCTACCAACCCCATCGCGCCAGACCGAGCAAAAGCCAGCAGGCTCGATTACCTCGCCCTGGGCGACTGGCACGGCACCAAGCAGATCGATGAACGCACCTGGTACAGCGGAACCCCCGAGCCGGAACGGTTCCGGAACAACGAAGCGGGCAATGCCCTGATCGTTGAAGTGTCCGAGCCCGGGGCAACCCCGACAGTAACCTCACTCCCAACGGGGCGGTATCAGTGGCACCAGTGGCGGGAAACCCTGGCGGTCCACTCCGATCTTGAGCAGTTGCTGGAGCGTTTGAACACCTTGCCCGAATCCGCTGTTGTCGATCTGCGCCTTGAAGGCTCTGTGACCCTGGCCGGCGAAGAAACCCTGTTGAAGGCCTTGTC
The DNA here is from genome assembly GCA_003030785.1 of Marinobacter sp. B9-2. GTDB lineage: Bacteria > Pseudomonadota > Gammaproteobacteria > Pseudomonadales > Oleiphilaceae > Marinobacter. The sequence continues at coordinate 25,027 of PYVH01000009.1, forward strand.
GGTTGCCGAAGCGCGATTCCGCAGCCTTCGCTGTGAGCGGAGCGGGCTTCAGCTTACACCCACGGATCAAGACATCGCGGCCCTGAAAGCCGACGGCTACGTGGGCGAGGTGGTTGAGAGCCTGCGAGAGCGGCAAGAAGGGGCCCAGGACGATGTCGCCCGGGATGCGCTGGCGATTCTGGCCGGAATGCTCAGGGAGCGGGAACAGGAGGTGGGGCAATGAAGCTGCAGCGAATGCGCATTGAACAGCTGCGCCAGTTCCGCAAACCCTTTGTTCTGGACAACCTGCAAACCGGCCTCAATCTGATTCACGGCCCCAACGAGTCTGGCAAAAGCACGCTGGTACGAGCCATCCGTGCCGCGTTCTTCGAACGCTACCGTTCAACCGCCGTAGACGACCTGCGCCCCTGGGGCGACTCGGCCGCGGCGCCCACCATTGAGCTGGATTTCGAGCACGACAAGCGCACGTGGCGCCTTACCAAAAGCTTTCTCCAACGCAAACGGTGCGACCTGGTTGTCGGCACCGAGACCTACAGTGAAGACGACGCCGAAGAAAAACTGGCTGAATTGCTGGGCTACCAGTACCCGAAACGCGGCGCCAGCAAAGCCGAACACTGGGGCATACCGGGACTGCTGTGGGTGGAGCAGGGCACCGGGCAGGACATCGAACAGGCCATAGAGCATGCCGGGGACCATCTGAAGTCCGCCCTGAATTCCATGGTCGGAGAAGTGGCCAGTTCCGGAGGCGACGACCTGATCGAGACGGTTCGCAGCCAGCGGGACACCCTGCTTACCGGCACCGGCAAGCCCCGGGGCGATTACCTGAAACTGGAAAAAGACCGCGCTCAATATGAACTTGAAATTGAAGAGCTGAAGGAGCGGGTGCATAAATACCAGGAGCAGGTCGACCGGCTTGGCAAACTGACCCAGGACTATGAGCAGGCCGAGGCCGAGCGCCCCTGGGAAGACGCCCAGCGCCAGCTGGAGGAGGCCCGGGTACGCTATCAGCAGGTTGAGCGCCTGGAGCAGCAACAGAACCAGGAGAAAGCCACGCTCAGCCAGCTACAGCAAAACCACCGCCTGTTGCAGCAGAACAAGGAACACCTGGAAGGGCTCAGTCGCCAGCTTGAAGGCCGAAAAGCCGAACTGGACCGAGCGGAGCGAGACCTCGCTACCGCAGAAGCCCAAACTCCGATGATTGCAGGCCGTTTGAGCGAAGCCAGAAGTGCCTATGAGCAAGCGGAAAAGCAACGCAAACTGGCGGGTTTGCTGCAAACCCGACAAAGGCTGGAGCAGGATGTCCGCCGGCTTGAGCAGCAAAAACAAGTACTGACCGATAACCTTGCCAAAGCAAAGGAATACCACCAGCAGCTGGAGCAGGCCAGGCAGCAGGCCAGGGAAAACCGCATTGATGCAGAGCTGGTCAAAAGGCTGAGAGCAACGGGCAACCAGCTGAACGAAGAAACCATTCGCTCACGGACCATCGCCACCCGATTGAGCTGGCAGCTGGATGCTGGCGCATCGCTGACGCTGAACGATGAATCGCTTACCGGACAAGGCGAGCAGCAGCTTCTGGAAGAATCGACGCTGGTGATTCCGGGTGTGGGCACCCTGGGCATAACGCCGGGCGGGGAAGAGCTGGCCAGCACCCGGAGGAAGCTCAAGACCCTAGAGGAAAACCTGGAAGAACAGCTAAAGACCCTTGGCGTGGAATCTGTGCAACAGGCGGAGGATCGTCTTTCCGCCTTTGAAAGTGCTGCACGAGCCGTGAAGCATGCCGATGAGCTGTTCAAATCTCTGGCGCCGGCAGGCCTTGAGCAACTTATCTCCGACCAGAAAGAGGCGGAAGTCGAGCTGGAGAAAGCCAAAACACAACTGGAAGCCACTCCCAAACCGGATCCGAAAGAGAATGTGCCGGCCCTGGAAGAAGCGGAGGCGGCCTTCACCCGGGCTGGCACCGCCCTGGACAAAGCCGAAACCGATGATCGCACGCACCAGTCCAGTCTGTCTGCCCTGAAGCAGGCCCGTGACAACGCCAAAACCGAATGGCAGCGGCTGGCGGATGAAGAAAAGAGCCCGGAACGCCAGCAGCAACTCCGCCAGATAACCACCGACCTGGCGAACATCGAAAAACAGCAGGCCGAACTGCAAGCCAGCCTCGAACGCCGCGAACGGGAAATCCGCGACGCTCGCCCGGACTTTCTTAAGCAGGACATCGAACGCTACCAGAATGCGGTCAATCAGCTGCGCCAGACGCAGGAGAACCGGGGCCGCGAACTGCGCGATATCAAAGTCCGACTCGAAGCCTGGGGGGCGGAAGGTCTGGAAGAACAGCTCAACGAGAAAGAGGCGGAGTACGACCAGTGCAACCGCCGCTATCAGGAATTGCATCGCCGGGCCCAGGCACTGGATCTGCTGCTGAACCTGCTCACCGAAAAGCGCCAGGCCCTGACACGTCGACTGCAGGCGCCGTTGCAGAAACACCTGAACCACTACCTTTCAGTGCTGTTTCCGGAAGCGTCGCTGGAAGTGGATGAACAGCTACGCCCGGGCACCTTCAGCCGGGGGACCGAACTGGGGCAGATCACTGAACTGAGTTTTGGTGCCAGGGAACAGATGGGCCTGATCAGCCGTCTGGCCTATGCCGATCTTCTGCGCGAAGCAGGAAGGCCAACGCTGGTCATCCTGGACGATACCCTGGTGCACAGTGACAGCGACCGCCTGGAAGACATGAAACGCATCCTGTTCGATGCGGCCAGCCGGCATCAGATACTGCTGTTTACCTGTCATCCGGAGAAGTGGCAGGACTTGGGTGTGCCGCCTGTGGATATTCAGGCATCGAAGGGAGTACCGAATGGAACATGACTGCCCGTTTTGCTCCGTTAATGAAACATCAGAGCAGGGCTCAATGCCGTCGAACTCGTTGGCCCATATCCGCCTGGATGGCTTTCCGGTTTCTGAAGGCCACTTGTTAATCATTCCCAATCGCCATGCCGCCGACTGGTTTGATCTGACTCCGGCTGAACAAAAAGCCATCATGGAGTTGGTAGAGCAAGGCAAGCAGTGGCTTGAAGAGCATTACCAGCCGGATGGTTACAATATCGGTATGAATTGTGGAGCGGCAGCCGGTCAGACAGTTCTACATATGCATTGTCACCTGATTCCCAGGTATGCAGGCGATCAGCAAGATCCCCGGGGTGGCGTTCGATGGGTGATTCCTGAGAAAGCGGATTACTGGAGTAGCCGGTGAGTTTGCTTGATTACGAGAAACGCTTTGCAACCCTTCGAATGAACAGGGGAGGCGCTAATAAAAGCCCTCACAAAGTGGCCATGTTGCAGGCTGTCATGGATCTTGTTGAGACGGGAGAAGTTGCGAATAATCGTTTCTATTTTGACGACAAGCTTAAGAGTCACTTCAACACGCGCTTTCAAGAACTGGCGTCCTCTTCGGATCGGAACAATCCCCACCTACCGTACTTCCATCTCCGAAGCGAAGGGTTCTGGCACCTAAAAGTTAGACCCGGTCAGCACGAGTCATATGAGCAACTGACTACGGCAACATCGCCGGGCGTCATTAACGCCCACATCGACCATGCGTATCTGGACGATGAGCTGTTTGAACTGCTGGGGAACCGGATTGCCCGAGAGCTTCTGAGATCTGCGCTGCTGACTAGCCTCGACGAGAAGTCAATTCGTGACCTTCTTCAACCTGAGCGTGGGGGCTGGGACTGGTTGGAATGTGAGTTTCTGGTCAATGATTACTTGACGATGTTGGAGAAACACCTCGTCGGCGCGACCTACAGTAAGGCAGCACACCGCAGGGCACTGCAGCCGCGCTTGAATAATCGCTCCGAAGGATCGATCGAATACAAACACCAGAACGTCAGCGCTGTGCTCTTAGAATTGGGGCTTCCATACATCCCCGGCTACAAACCTGCTTTCAATTATCAGCAACAACTCAAACAGGTAGTCCTGTCTTATCTTGCGGGCCATCAGAAGGTCGTTGATGACGTTAATCTCGTTGCGGATAAGGTCGCCGAAGAGCCGGATCATAGTGATCGGGCCTGGGATTCGGTGTTTGATCCGGAACCGCCAGAGCGAATTCCTCATGTGGCCGAGAACAGGCCAAGCTACCTAGCGAAACGTATCGACTTCTCTGAAAGGGAACGCCGAAATCGCCAGCTTGGCGAGCGCGCTGAAGAATTTGTTCTTCGCATGGAAATGCAGAGGCTCACCGCACAAGGTAGGCCTGACTTGGCGGCCGAGGTTGAGTGGTCGAGCAAGAAACGTGGAGATGGATTAGGTTTCGATATTCGATCTTTTGATGCGGCTGGTGATCAAGAGCGCTTCCTGGAAGTTAAGGCGACGAATTCAGGGAAGTATCTGCCGTTTTTCATTAGCGAGAACGAGCGGGCGTTTTCTAACGACTACTCAGACGCGTTCCGCTTGTATCGGGTTTACGAATTTACCACTGCTCCAAAATTCTTCATCTTGCCGGGGGCGATTGAGCAACATGTGCATTTGTTGCCGCAAAATTACCGAGCTCGGTTTTAATGCGAGACATATTCCAGTCGGCTTGTTAGAAGATAGAGAACTCTATTAGCCATGCGCTGATCCCAATAGATATTTTGCAGTGATAGCTCCCACTAGGCTGCTCACAGCTGTTTAACCCTTTGCCGAAAGAAGGGTTAGAACCGTATATCACCGAGACAACACGATCATCACGGGAAGTTCATTCATGCAAAACGCTCGCATCGCCATTGTTGGCGCCGGCCTGGCGGGTTTATACGCCGCTTATTCACTTGAGAAGAAGGGCATCAAAGACTATGTCGTTCTCGAGGCCCGGGAGATTCTTGGTGGACGCATTGCTTCTACGATCCACTTTGATGGTAAACCGGATGTGTCAGGCGTTGTGGGCTTCGATCTCGGGCCCTCCTGGTTCTGGCCCGCATTCCAGACCGATATGGCGCGACTGGTAGATGAACTCGAACTGGAGACCTTCCAACAATTCGAAACTGGCGACATGCTTCTGGAGCGTTCATCGAATCAGCCGCCTGAGAGAACACGTGGGTACGTCAATTCTCCGCCATCTATGCGAATCGCCGGTGGCATGTATTCGATGATTGATGCGTTATACCGGCGGATTGATTCAGCGCGAGTTCTGACGGGCCAGGCGGTTCGTCATCTGCGCATGTCAGAACCACATGTCGAGCTAGTGAGCGAAAATGCGAGAGGAGAAACCTTTAGCCACTTTGCAGAACACGTGCTGTTGGCCATGCCGCCCCGATTAGTTGAGTCTCAGCTTACGTTTTCGCCCGCCTTGGCGAACGAGCTTGCAAGACAGTGGCGAGAGACCGATACCTGGATGGCCCCTCATGCAAAATATATTGCGGTGTTCGATCGGCCTTTCTGGAGAGAGCAAGGGTTATCCGGGGAGGCTCGAAGTGCAGTTGGGCCAATGGTTGAGATCCATGATGCCTCTACTCCGGGCGGGAAGGCGGCATTGTTTGGTTTCCTGGGTGTGCCTGCTGACGTGCGCAGTCGTGTTTCTGAGGAAGAGCTTATTACTGCTTGCCGCACACAGTTCGTGCGACTGTTTGGTTCGCAAGCGGAGAATCCAGAGGCAGAATTTATCAAGGACTGGGCTAAAGAGATTTACACCGCCACCGACACGGATCAAAGATCCTCTGGAGATCACCCTATGCCTGCATTGTCGCCGAGCTCAGGGGCATGGGCTAACCGAGTAACCGGAATTGGCAGTGAGTGGTCACGTGAGTTTACGGGGTATCTGGCCGGCGCCATTGACGCGGTAAATCGCGGTTTGGATTCTTTTTAGGAGTGTTCGCGGAAAGGGGCATAGCCCCGGCGCGAGCTGGGAGCTTCCGCCCGAGCCCGGGGAATAGTTGCCGGGTTACTTCTATTTTTCAGGCGCGGATTCGTACTCGCGAATCATGCCAGAAAGCTGGTCTTTCAGATTGAGGCGCTGTTTCTTGAGGTCCTCCAAGTGTTCGTCAGAGGTGTTCTCTGCACCACCCTCGAAATGGTGAACTGCATGATCTACCTCATGGTACTCTTCAAACAGTTTCGCGAAATGATTGTTGCTGGTTTTCAGGTGATGAATAGCTTCTTTTGATTCGGGGAATTCATGAATCAGATCGTGTTTTTCCAGTGACATAAAGACAATCCCTTTGATTGCGGAGTGTGTTCGAATTTGCGCTGTCAGTGGCAAACCGTACGGCAAGGTGATGACCAGTGACAAGCCGCGCAGCCGTAGGCAATTTCACTCATGAATGGCTTGAGTTTTTAACCTGGAAATTCCCACATTCAAAACCATCAGGATGAAGCTATGCCCCAATCGCCCCTCGCCGAACCTCTGAAACTCCCCTGTGGTGCGGTGTTGCCGAACCGACTTGCCAAAGCTGCCATGACCGAGGGGCTTGCCGACGATCAGCTCCACGCCACCCGCCGCCAGCACGGCGGGGGCTGAGGAATTTTACAGTGAGACAACGGCGCCGTTTGACTCCGCCGACTCAAAAAGTGCCGCCATCACTTGGTAACAGGCCAGGCTACGCTTCGGCCATTCGTCCTCTAGCTCACCTGTCAGAATAATGTGCGAGAATTTCTCGACGAGCTTCACCACGTGGTCACACGGCTCCACTTCTTGCTCGGTGTCTTTGCCATCGACATCTCCCAGGATGTACCTCGAGCTACCCGTGAATCGCTCTCCATAGGCGGCGAAATTGCCGCTTCTGCCTTGTCCGCCGACCAGATCGTCAATCCGGATGAGGCCGGCGTCGCCAACGGTTTCTAATTGCGATCGGTGCGCCAGTTCGCACCCCGCATCAAAGGTTGCCATCCGACCGCTGGTGAACCACAGAGTGCCACCACAGGCGACGATGGTATCGATCGAGTTTTTTGAGACGAAGTTCATCTGGACTCTTTCGGGCAGTTCGTAACCGAAGCTCCACATGGTGGCGCTGATCGGATACCAGCCCTGGTCTCCAAAGCAGCCCATGGGTTCCCGAGACTTGTCGGTTCGGCCATTGCCGCCTTCGTACCATTCCTTGGAAGGGGCTTTGAAGGTGAAGGCACTGGTCACTCGCCGCACGTCGCCGATATCACCGTTGGCAATTCGCTTCTCAATATCCCGGGTGCGCGTGCTGTGCAGCCACATGGTTCCATCCATGAACTGGACGCCGTTTTCTTTGCAGACGTCGATGGCCTCTTCAATGCCGTCGGCAAGCGGTTTCTCGGCGTATACGTGCTTCCCGGCGCGGGCGGCCTTCTTGATCCATTCGTTGCGAAGGGCCGTGGGGACCGGGATGTAAACGGCGTCGATGCTGTCATCCGCCAGAAGTTCATCGTAGGAGCCGAAAGCCTGCGGTACATCGTGCTCGTCTGCCCAGGCTTGGGCCCGGTCGAGAGCGCGGCTCGCGACGGCGACAACCTCAGCATTCTTCGCGTCGTGCATTCCCGCCACCACCTTGGTGGCAATTTCGGCGGTACCAATGATACCCCAGCGTACTTTGCGATCTTCCATGGTGGGTCTCCTTCAACAGGATTGGCTTTGAGTATGTGGTAACACTAGCTGAAGAGCATGCGCTGGATCGACCGGGGAATAAACCGGGTGATAAATTCGGCAGCGTAGGTCTGGGGTGTAACCAGGTATCGTGGCTTGGGACGTCCTGCTTCTGCAGCCCTGACAATCTTTTTCGCGACGTCCGATGCACTGGCTGTAAAGGGCTTGATTCTGGCGCCTGGTGCGAGCGCTGCTTCCATTGCTTTGTATTTTTCCTGGTGCACGGTGCTTGCTCGGCCAAGCACGGGCTGTAAAGCGGCCAGGGCATGCTCTCTGAACCGGGTCACCACGGGGCCCGGGAGCACAAGCGAAACACTTTCCAGGCTGTCGCTGCCCTGTTTATCAAACCAGAAGCTCTCATGGGCCGTGTTCATCGCGGATTTGGCGGCACAGTAGGCGCCTTTCATTTTCTGGGGCGCGATGGAGAGAACGGAGCTAACCGCGATGACCCGCAGGGGTATGCCGTGTTGTTCGCAGAGCCTCAGGCAGACGGCGGCCAGCTTGATGGGCCCGAAAACGTGGGTGCTGAACTGCTTTTGCCACATGGATTCGGACAGGTCGCGAAGCGCGCCGAATTGCCCGTAACCGGAGTTGTTGACCAGAATAACCCGCTCGGCGCCCGCAATTTCTGCCTCCAGCGTGCCGGCAAGCCCTTCAATCTGCTCAAAGGACTCCAGATCCAGCGCCAGCTCCAGATCGGCAGACTCGACGCCGGTTGGCTGTCGGGACAGGGCGATCACCCGGTAGCCTTTCCGGGCAAAGATAGCGCAGGCTTCACGGCCAATGCCGGCGCTGGCACCGGTTACCAGGGCGAGTTTGGTCATTGCATCAATCCCCAATCCAGTTTGCTTTATCGACAATTCGCTTCAGCTTGTAGCCGAGAAACCGATACTTGCCCCAGTGTTGAAAAGCGCTTTGGGCATGCTTCGGGTCCAACCCTTGTTGGCGGAGATAGGCGCTGACTTCGGAGTCGACCGGCAGCGTCTCAAAGTTTCTCATGAGCATCATGGTGTGTGCGGCGGCATAGGGGCCGATGCCCCTCAGAGAGATCAGGTAGTCGTAATCAATGCTGTCATCACGGGCTGAACCATCGGTCTCGATGGCTTTATCCTGCAGCAATTGATCGGTCACCGTATCGACGGTTCTGGCTCTGAATCCCAGTTTGCACTCGTCGGCCAGTCGCCCGGGGCCAATCGTCTGGAGTTCCCTGGGCTCAGGGAACAGGCCGTCGCCCAGAGCAACCAGAGAGGCGACCATGGATTTGGTCTGTTTCCAGGTGGTGTTGATGGTGCAAACGGTTTTAATGAGATCCTCAAAGAAGGTATCGCCGCGCAGGAATCGCCCGCCACCGGACCGGATAAAGCGGGCAATGTCCGGATCATTCCTGTCGCAAAGGGCAAGAAACTCTGAGGGATCCCAGTCCAGCTGCAGCCAGCGGGCGACACTTTCGGAAACAGCCGCTGTGCTTGATGAGGAGGATTCGATAAGAAGCTGATCCTCAGAGGGCTGGTGCACCCGGGCCCATTCCGCGTTGGTGCCTATTCTTACTGTTCGCTCAAGACTCTCACCGTCCCAGTCCCAGGGCGCAAGCTGGCACCAACCGTGGCTTTCCACCGTCATGCGCAGGTTGAATGGTCGTTGCAGGTCCAGAGCAAAGGTATTCGTGGTCATGACCAGGAGAGCTCCATCAGTACAGAGCCCAGTCCTGCATCTTCAGTTGAAATTCACCAACCTGTCGCCCGGAAACAAACAGGCTGACTGAAGCCAGGTGCGAAAGATTCAGTGCTACCTCATCGGTCAATGTTTTGCCGCGCCAGGTAGGGATGAACTCACTGAAGGGGAGTCGGATGCGGCTCCATTCTTCTGTACCTGGTGTGAATGCATGCTGGTAAACAATGGTTCGCCGGTTGGTGCTGTTGCGAAGGCCGATCTTGTAGGTTTTTCCGTCGCCCTTTGCTAGCAATTCAATGCCTGTCCATTGTGAGGCATCGACGGGTTCCGGCAAATCTGCTTTGACAGAGGCAAAGCCGCCGCCGTTATCCAATCGCACGGTGCCTTGAAAGAGACCGACTCCTTTCGCAGAGTGAACCAGTGCTCCATCCGATTGTCCGCCCATTACCTGGTCACCCAGGGAGTCCCATTCCAATCGCTCGCCCCTGGTATCGAACGTAACCAGGGTATGGCTGCCGCGGCTGTTACTGTGCGTGTCTTTCATTGGCTTTCTTTCGGTCGCAGGTGATCACTGCGCTGGGTGGTCGAAACGTTAATGATGCAATGTCGCTCGCTACTCGGACGCGTTTATAAGCCCTAACCGATAGCTCTCTGGACTGCCACATAATGCGTGACTTCGTCGCCATCCATCAACGGTGCGATTTTCCATTCAATGACAAACGAGGAGCCGTCCTTGCGGTAATTAATGGTGTCGCCGTGAAAGGTCCGGTTATTCCTCAGATCTTCAGCCAACCGCTCTTTGACTCCGCTCTCGGTTCTCGGTCCCTGAAGCAATCCTGGTGTTTTTCCGATTACTTCATCCGCAGAATAGCCGGTTAGATTGCTGAAGGCCTGGTTTACATAGATGATCACAGAGTTTGTATGATCGGAAGTAGCTTTTGTCACCATGATCGATTCAAAAGCCAAGTCAGCGACGGTTTGAAACACTGGAGATTGAAGAATGTCTTCAGAATTGTTCATACATATTCCTTTGCTTTAAAACTGGTTTTGTTTGGTGACTCCCTATTGGTCTACGAACCGCATCTGTCACTGTATCAGTTGGGTATGACGTCAAACATGTCCACGCCGCTGTCATCAAAAGGTTTGGATATCAGGCTCATGGCGCGCTCTTGAAGTGATCTGGGGTTTCATTCTGCTCGTTACCTTGTAAAAAGATCGTACGCTGAAGAAAGGAAACTGATGGTGTTTCAAAGTAAACGAAAGCAGGAACTGCAGGCCGCTCTGGAAAAGCTGGAGGCCGCCGAGAACCGGGTGGCTGAACTGGAGGCCGATTGGTAGGCAATTCAACGGTCGGTGGCGCTTGCGGTAATGAGCGGCGATGGACTGTTTGAGTCGGTCAGCGATGTCTTTCTGGATATGCTTGGCTACCAGGAACAACAGTTGATTGGTGAGCATCACCGGGTGCTCTGCAAGCCTGAGGATGCGCGTGGTGAGGAGTACATCAGGTTTTGGCGTGAACTGGTTACAGGCCACGTGCAACAGGGACGATTCCTGAATCTTGGTGCCGACGGACAGCCGATCTGGCTGGAAGCTCGCTATTTACCGGTTTTGTCCGATAAGGGCATTGTAAAGCGCATTATCATGATGGCCAGCGGTACTACTGAAGCCGTGCCAGCTTAGCCCCTGAACAGTCGCCAGGTTAGCTTTCACAGACGAAAATCCGCCGCCGTTGTCCAGTCGCACAGTGCCTTGAAAGAGGCCAATACCGTCATCGCGGCAGACAACCTCGCCATCAGACTGCTTGCCCATGACCTGGTCACCGAGGGGCTGCCAATGGAGGTCAGGGTTCTGGCGGTTTTCTTTATATGATTGCGAATCTGCTATTGAGCTTTAAAGTAGAGCTTAACAAAGCTTCCGGGAAAGGAATTGATGGACGATTTTTTAGTTGAGGCCACTAGTCGTAAAGCAGGGGCTTATAGTTAATTTTCAAGGATGGAGAAATAACATGAGTGAAGAAAGCGATACGCCGATCGTTATCTATGAGAGTGCCGATCGGGCAGTGGAGGTTCGCCTGGATGCTGATCAAGAAACTGTCTGGCTTAGCCTGCAGCAGCTTGCAGATGTTTTTAGTCGCGATAAATCAGTAATTTCTCGTCATTTGAAGAACATATTCCGCGACGCGGAGCTGGATCGGGAGGCAGTTGTTGCAAAAAATGCAACAACTGCCGCGGACGGCAAAACCTATCAGGTTGAGTATTTTAATCTGGATGCGATTATTTCTGTGGGCTATCGCGTTAATTCCAGTCAGGCTACGCGTTTTCGCCAGTGGGCTACTCGAATTCTGGGCGAGCACCTCACTAAAGGTTGGACGCTGAACCGCCAGCGCTTTGAAGAAAACGCCCGGGAACTGGAAGCGGCTTTAACATTGGTGCGCAAGGCTGCCCAGAGCCCTGCATTGGACACCGACAGTGGGCGGGGCCTGGTGGACATCGTCAGCCGTTACGCCCAAACCTTTCTACTCCTGCAACGTTACGATGAAGGACTGCTCACCGATCCTCAGGCGCAGGCCGGTGGCACTTTGCCATCGCTGGAGGAGGCTCAGTCAGGCCTCGATTCTCTGAAGAGTGAGTTAATGGCCCGGGGAGAGGCGACCGAGCTGTTCGCTCGTGACCGAGGTGATGGTCTGGCATCCCTACTGGGTAACTTGGACCAGTCCGTCTTCGGGGAGCCGGCTTATCCTAGTGTGGAGGCAAAGGCGGCACACCTCTTGTACTTTGTGATCAAGAACCACCCCTTCTCCGATGGAAATAAGCGGAGTGCGGCCTATTTGTTTGTGGACTTTCTGCACCGAAACAGTCGGTTGTTTAACGCGTGTGGGGAGCCAGTGATCAATGATGTGGGTCTGGCCGCGCTGACCTTGCTAGTAGCCGAATCCGACCCTGCAAATAAAGAAACCATGATCCGCTTGATAATGAATATGCTGGCAAATGAGGGAAAGTGAACCACCTAAAGCTCAGTATAGAACCCAGTCTCGCATCCTGAGCTCAAACTCACCGGCCTGACGCCCGGAAACGAACAGGCTCACGGACGCCAGGCTCCGGGTGTCCAAAGGCCCCGCATCCGCTACTGCCTTGCCGCGCCAGGTCGGTATGAACTCGCTGAACGGAAGCTGTATGCGGCTCCAGTCTTCAGTACCCGGTGTGAACCCATGCTGGTACACAATGCTGCGCCGGTCGGTGCTGTTGCGAAGACCGATCTTGTAGGTTTTCCCATCGCCCCGGGCAAGAAGCTCGATACCGGTGTAGTGAGCTGCATCGAAAGGTTTCGGCAGGTCAGCCTTCACAGACGAAAATCCGCCGCCGTTATCCAGTCGCACCGTGCCGTGAAAGACACCAACGCCGCCTTCAGCAAGATCAACGGTGCCGTCAGACTGCCCACCCATCACGCGGTCACCGAGGGGCTGCCAGGTTAACTGGCTTGCCTCTGAATGGAACGAGACAAGTAGCGGATGTTGCGTGGCGTTCCCGGAAATATCCCGGTTCTACATCGAGTTACCTTCGATAATTAAAAAATGTATTAAGTTTCGTTCGTCGCAATATCTTACTGACGATCCAGCACGTCCGCGGTCACTGGATGGCGAGCTGGAAAACCATCATGCCCAGAAAGGCCAGTACAATCACAACACCAACGGCGGCCGGCTCCAGCTTTTTATTGGCATCCGGCAGAAGCTCGGCAAACACCATCCATATCATGGCGCCCGCGGCCAAACCAAGGCCGAAGGGGAGCATGGGTTTGAAGGTACTTACGAACAGGTAGGCGGGAATGGCCATCAGAGGTTGCGGTAAGCTGCTGAAAACACTCCAGCCGGCTGCCTTGGCGACGGACATGCCTCTTGGCACCAGGATAAGTGCAATGGCAAGCCCCTCTGGGATGTTATGGACGGCGATGGCTGCCGTTATAAAAACGCCGAGATCCCGGCTGCCTCCGTAGGAAACGCCAACGCCAATGCCTTCTGCAAAGGAGTGGGCGGTCATAACCCCGACGATGAGCAGTGCCTTTTTAGCGTCAGCACCTTGCAACTCGCTGACGTCCGGGGCGCCCTGGTTCTCGATCCATCGGTAGGCGAGGTAGACCAGCACCAGGCCTGAAACCATGCCAGCAAGGGTGAGCCATTCCTGTTTGGCCAGCCCTTCTTGAATGAGACTGTGACTTGCCGCGAGCATCAGGCCGGCGGCCACTGCGGCGCCAATACTGAGCCATTTCTGATCGATTTTCTTGCTGATAGCCAGCGGCAGCGCACCTAACCCCGTCGTCAGAGCCGTGATTAGCGCTGCAATAAAAACCGTGGTCAATGTAACTTCAAGAACCATTCGTAATTCCCTGATAATCCGGCATAAGGCTAGAGCGAAATGGGGAAATTAAAGAGCCCATGTCATTGAGAGGCTGCCATAGCTGAAGTTGTCTTTATTGGTTTCCTCTTCTCCCGTAGTGGCCCGGAGGATAAGAGAAAGTTGCAGCTTATCCCAATGCATCGTTGCTCCAATGCCGGCGTGGCCCTGGACCAGGCTTTCGTCAAACCGGTAAGGCGCAGAGTTTTTATCCAGATAGGAGTAAGGCACAACTTCAAGGCCTATCCCTATAAAAGCAGACCAGCCGGGGCCATTGCTATCAAGGGCTCCTGGTAACCCGATGGTGGACGAGGAACTGGCATAGTCCGGTATAAAATTCGCCGGCAGGCTCTGCCCGATGCGCCAGACCGTCCCGGCCCTGAAACTGGTTCGAAAGCTGGAGAGGGTTGCAGAGCCAACCAGCGAGACCTCCTGTTGCAGCTCATCCGGCGAGCCGTAATCGATAAGTTTGCGTCCATGAGCGCCCTGGACGCCTCCGACGACATCGGTGCCGAGCTGATAGTCCCATCCCCTGGGCTTTTCGCTTCCGGTGAGTTTGTGAACTCACTTCTGGGAGGCTTCTGCGCCGCTCTCAGGGCCAACAACGCCTAAATGCGCACCGTATCCGGTAATCGTGTTGGCATCCCAGCTCCACAACGTAGCGCTGGCCGAAAGGTAGCCGGCATAAGGTAGGTCATCTGTATCAGGAGGCGTCACGGTGATGTCGGCGGGCGTCACCATAAGTTGCCTCAGGCCGAACGCCAGAGCCTGTTGATCTCCGGAAGATGAAATACCAGGAAGAATGCCCAGAGTATTCTTTGCGGTCTGGGCAAGCGCGCCTGAAGAGCTCTCCGGTTTCTGTGCCGAATCGGTAAGATAGGAGATCATCAGCCCGTTGGTATAACCTCGATCGGAACCTGTCAGAAGATCATTGTCCCAGACGATATTCAGCAGCTCGGCCTTGGATAAGCCAGGGATGGTGGCGGAAGTTAAGATCATAAGACTAATAAACTTCTTTGTTTCGATGAGTTGGTGGCGCATCTGTTTTCCCATAGGAACATTTTCAAAGTTTTGGAACACGATCACTGACTTACTATTGTTTAGCAAGCAATCGACACACTATATGTTTGATAGAGTTATACTAAACCCTGTATTCAGTTTTCAATGCCGAATTGATTGTGCCTCTGCTTGCGCAACTCCCGGATTTATGGCGGTGCATCCTTGAACGACTACCTCGACAAAATCCTGCGTGGCCAACCGATCAATTATGAAGCCTTCCTGAAAAAGCTTCCGGAGCAGTTTCGCCGGCGCCATCGGGATATGTTTGCCAAAGAAAAGGTCCAGTCCAACCGGTGGCTGGTCACGGTTCAGGATGAAACTGCTTTCGCGGAGCTGCAGATCCTCGCGGAGGCTCCTGCAAGCAGGATCGACGCCGCCAAAAAGGGTGACTCTCATCGCCATGGTACTGAGGTAAGTTTTCTTCTGGTTTACCATGGGGGATTGGCATCCAGCCGTCCGGATGTGGTTGTTATCGAGAGCGATTCTGTTGACATCGGTTTTCAGCGCGCCGGCTCCGTGCTGGTAATAGAAAACGAGCGTAACTTCTACCAGTATCAGCAGATGCTGAAGTTTACCGGTGAGATTCTCGGCAGGCCCTTGCATCTGGCGGACTGCGATGTGGTATTGGGCGGTGGCAACCGGGTTACCCGGGGCGCGATTCTCGACTGGTTGACGGGCTATGAAGAAGTATTCTGCGCATTCGATTATGATGCGGGTGGTCTGCAAATGTTCTCGACGATCGCAGCCTCGCTCGGTGACAAAGCCACGTTTGTTCAGCCGCCCGACTGGCAACCATGGCTGGGCCGGTTCCGCAAACTACCGGACACCACCGAACGATTCACAAGGGCGATTTCGTTGGCAGAGGGGCTTGGTTTTGTGCCCCTGGCAGAAGCGTTTCGAGCTACCGGCAAATTCATGGAACAGGAGATGATTCTGGATGAGTGACTCCCAGGGGAGCCCAGGCAATTTCAATTTTGGTATCCGTCGTTTGGTGCTGGTGGACTCCGCCGGCTTCTGTTACGTGGAAATTCCGGTGGACAACCACGGCCTGATCCTGGGCCCGGGTAATCTTGGCAAGTCCAGCCTTTTGAACAGCCTGCGACTGTTTCTGCTGCCGGAAAACAACTTCAAGAACAGCCGCAAGAAATTCGCGTTCCGCAATGCCAGTGCCGGTAGTTTTTACACCAACGAGGAAAGCTACCAGCATTACTTTCCCAGTCAGTTCAGCTTCCTGATTATGGAAGCCGAGAACCCGGCCGGGGTGCATTGCCAGATTCTGTACCGGGACAGCGCCAGCCAGCTCAGCTATGGCCGCGCTTTCGTACCGGTGGGCTACGATCAGCTGCGGCCGCTGTTCTGGAATGGTGACGATGAGGACGGAATCGGCCAGGCGGTGCCGGAGCTGTCGTTCAGCCGTTTGTCCGAGATGCTGAAAAAACGCTCGAAGGAAACAAGGTTAGTGAATGACCCGGCCAAGCTCAAACAGATGCTGTACAGCAGCGAGCTGATGAACGCCGATGCCGTACGCTATTCGGTGCTGCCGCTGGGTGAATCCGACGAGCGCCGGGTGCAGTCTTTGCGCACGCTGATCCTGCTGCTGTTTGAAATGAAGGCGGACGATCAGGCCATGTCCAATGCGGTGGCCAGCATCATCGAGGCGGACAAGAAGTTTGCCGATGACGCCTTCGATTTCAATATCGATGAGTTTCTCAACCGGCACGATCAACTGAAGCAACAGCAAATCCAGCTAAACCAGATTGAAAAAGAGCGTTCACGGTTCGAGAAGCTGCAAAGGGATTATCAGGCCTACCAGACCCTGCTTCGCAGCCAGCACGATTTTGCCGCTTTCCGGGATGGCGTCAGCCATGCCTTGCAGGACATTGGCGCCAGGCGTAAGGCCGCAGTAGATGCGTTCAATGAACAGAACGAGACCCTGCGCCATGTGCTCCAGGCTCTGAAAAAACTGGAGCAGGACGCCAGCGGTCTGAAGGGCGAGATCCGTTCCGCCGACCGTCGCATCAAGCAGGCCGAGCAGAACCAGAAAGATGGCGATCTGCTGGTATCCCAGTACGGGGAGATGACCCTTCAGGAAATCGAGGAGATCCAGAAAGAGGAACTCGATAGCAAGAAAGGGCACCTGGCTGCCCTCAAGAGTGCCGCCCAGGCGGAAATCCGGCTGGAGCAGATCCAGAAAAAGAAGCAGGAGCTTGAGCGCAAGCTGGAATCCCTCAAGGATCGGGAAAGCAAGCAACATTGGCAGTTGCAGAACCAGTTGGATGAAGCCACCGCCGCACCGCTGCGGGCCGTGGACCCCAGATTGGTGATGGCGAGCCCGGGCCAGGACCTGGACGCCGACAGCAAGGCGGCCATCGAAGCGTTTGCCCGGCTGTTTGTGCCCAATGACAAAGGCTTTGACTGGTTCGACGCCGAATACTCGGCCCAGCCGGCCCGGCAGACCGACTTTGCAGAGCAGCGCCGGCATATTGAAGGTGAGCTCCATGGCCTGGAAAAGGAGCGGGCGGAGCTGGCAGACACCGCCAATCAGGAACATGACCGGCCACGGTTGATCGAGCGCACGGAGAAAGAGATCCGCGCCATCGAAAAGGATCTGGATACCCTGAGCCGTTACCCGGCAGCTGCAACAACACTGAGGGACGCCACCGAGGAAAAGCAGGCGGCGGAGGAACAGCTGGCCAAGCTGGAAGAACAGGCCCGGCTGGAGCAGGAAAAGCAGGATGGCGTGCAACAGAAGGCCGCCAAAGCCAGGGCCGAAAAAGAGCGTATCGAGGAGCGGGAGCGGGAACTGGCGGGTCTTAGCCGAAGCGTCGGGACCGTGGAGCACCGATTTCCGCATCTGAAAGCAGTAGAAGCCGAGCAGCCACTGGCGATCGAGCAGGTGTCTGTTGCCGCGTTCGACGACCTGCAAACCCAGCTGGACGACCTGGAAGAGCGTCGGCGCAGCATCCTCGACCACCTTCGCCAGTTTGTTTATCTTGGCATCCACGAAGATACCGAAGGCGAATTGCAGAAAGACAGCCCGGCGTCATCCGTTATCCGCGAAACGTTCAAAAGCCTGTCGGATCTGTTTGCCGGCATGGCCGAGCGCTGGAATGTGCTGGAGCAGCAAGTCGGCATCCACAATGAAACCGTGGCGAGCTACCGGCAGGCCCTGAAATCCAACCACGAGCACATTGCCCGTTTTGAAGCGCAGCTGAACCGCGAGCTGGAAGGCGTGCGCATCAACGATCTGGTGGAAATCCGCGTGGACATCCACACCGATCCGAAATTCCGCAATCTGGTGGAAGAAGCCAACAACATCGATCCCTATGGCAACCAGTTGCAGTCGGACGCCTTCTATGACCGTTTGCGGGTGTTCGTGGCGGACTTTTTCGGGGAGGGTGGTAGCAAGCGCCTGACCATGGACAAGGTGATTACCGGCATTTCCTACAGAACCCGGAAGGAGAATGCCACGAGCCTGGACAAGAAGGGCCAGTCCACCTCCACCACGGCCCTGATCAATCTGGAACTGGTGTACCGTCTGCTGAAACGCGTGTTGTATCCCGGCGTTCAGCTGTCGTTCCCCATGGTGTTGGACGAGCTGGCCAGCGTGGACATCAGTCAGATGCCCTCGTTGCTCGAACGGTTGCGCAAGCAAGGTTTCAATCTGTTCTCCGCCGCCACTCACAGTGCCAGTGCGGAAGTGATCTACCTGATCGGCCGGCACCTGGAAGTGGGGCAGATGCGCACCGCACGCCCCTACAGCCCGCAGCGCACTCTCGTGTTCTGGGGCGGGGCCGAGGGTTTCACCAACGGCGAATCCCTGAGCCAATGGGCCGACCAGACCCAGAACAGCCTGCTGGAGTCGGCGGATGAGTAAACGCTTCAGCACCCTGGATACCACCCGGCTGCTGTTCGAGCACCCGAAGATCCTGTTCCGGATGATTGAGCGGATGGACCGGAACGAAGCCCGGTATATCCGCGAGAGTGATCTGGTGGCCGAGGTGATGGACTATACCCGTCGCCTTGGCAAGGCCGACCGGGACCGGGTGCGGCTTGCCTTGAATACCGACAACCTGTTCCGCAGCGGCCTGGTGATCGACATCATCAAGGCCGAAGGTGAGCGGCGCCTGGTGTTCCAGGATGCCCTGATAAACCTGATGCGCGCCTGCAATGCCTCGCTGTATCAGGAGCTGACCGACGCCCGCCTGCGCGGCCACCTGGTGACCCTGCGGGACGTGCGCAACCGGCTGGAAACCAGCAGCTTCAGCGACGCGGACCCGGACTACACCGAATTGAGGGATGATCTGAACGAGCGGGTCAGCCAGCTCATCGGCCTGCTGCGCCAGAACGTCCTGCGGATGCAGACCATCAGTGCCCAGCTCGCGGACCTGTCCGGCGACGCCAGTCGCGCGCCGGAAAAATTCCTGGAGTTCCGCCAGAACCTGTTTGAGCAGATCGTGACCCTGTACGAGCGCCACATCAAGCCAACGCTGGTGTTCCTGAACCCGGATACCCGCCTGCCTGACGGCAGCAACCTGTTCGAGACTCTGGAAGCCATGGTCCGGTTGCTGGAAAACCACGGGGACCATAACCTGGCGGACCAGCTGTTCCGTTCTTCCATCAGCCTGAACGCCCTGTACAAGCCCATCCAGGCGGTGGCGCAGGAAGTGGAGCACTTCCTGCGCAAGACCCGCCAGGGCATGGTCCAGTACAACGCCATGGAGCATTTCTACGGCAAGCTGCAGGAACTCAAGAGCGAAACCGAGACCCTTAGCCTCAAGAGAAAGTGGCTGGAGGGCGGCGACTTTGCCCGTAGCACTGGCTTCCTGGTGGGCTTGCGGGCCCAGCAGCGCCCGAAACACTACGCCTTCGGTGAATCGTCCAGCTACTACCAGTTGCTGTTCAGTGAACTGGACCTGCGGCTGAATGATCTTCGCCGTAGAGCCGAGGTGCCTGTTCTGCAGGCAGTGGACGGAAGCGGACGCCATACCCGGATTGATGTCCAGCGTATCAGCCAGCTCTATCAATGGCTGGAAACCCTGGAGCTGCGGCCCACCTCCGATCTGGTGCGGGAGCTGCACGGCCGCCTGGATGGCTTTATCCCCGGCTATCGCTTTCCGGACCTGCTGGCAGCACTGAACCGGCTGGTAAACTCGCCGCCGGAGGGCCTGCAGGTAGTCACGACCAACCGTTTCCGGATTCTGGACCAGTCCTCAGACAGTGAGCAGTTTGTCTACCGCAAGCGCCGTCTGGAAAATCTGGAAACGACTGAACGCAACGCCCCGGTCAATCAAGAAGAGCAACAGCATGCCTGAATTCTCCGACGCGATGGATACCACCGAATCCGCCGATCATTCACAAACCTCGAGCAGCTTCGAGCAGATCCTCCCGGCCCAGAGCGCCGCGATCTACCGGGAATTCCAGGCCGGCCGGGTGATTGTGCGTGATGTCTGGGACAGCAACCGTTCCGAGCTGCGAGCCAACCCGCTCTACAACCTGCTGTACAACCATTTGTCCCATTTCCGGACCTTCTACGAACACCTGGGCAGCGAGCTGGTGTTTAACGAAACCGGCGCGTTTTTCTTTCTCAAGGAAAGCAGCGACGACGAGAACGAGGAACACGACGAGAACGCCTTCCGGGTGCAGGTGATACTGCTGTTGATCGGGCGTTATTTCGCACGCAGCGGGCGGGACCTGGAATACCTTGGCCGTCCGGACGCCGGGCTTAACGAGCAAGACTTGTCCGCATTGGAGAGCGATGAGGAGTACCAGGAGATTCTCAGGGCAGCACGGTTCGAGAAAGGCGTGCCGGAAGCCCTGGACTACCTGGATAAACGCCATCTGCTGTTTCGCGCGGGTGCAGGGCGCTGTTTTCTGAGTTCCGCCGGTCTGTACTTTCTACAGGAGCTGGTTCGGGAGTATGAGCAGGGTTAGAGAGGATTAAAGGTTTCCGGGCTGACAAAGCCAGCCCGGAGTATCGATTTAAACGTAGAAGTCCAGATCTTCCTGGGCTTTCAGCAGGTCCCGCATCTTGATGGGGTCATCCCCGAAGAAGAATACCAGGCCCCAATGTGTACCGAAGGCTGATCTATCCGGAACGGTTTCCTCTGTTGGCTCGTGCAGCTCGTGTGACTCGAAGTAGGGGTGTTCAATGCACTCGGGAGGCATTTCCAGCTTGCTGACCACGCGACGGCGTGGATATACCCCAAAACACCCGGCATAGCCTTTGGCATCGACTACTTCGCGCGGGAAGAATGCATCCACTTCTTCTTTGGTGCTCTTGGGATCGAACACCAGCATGGATGCCTGATAAGCGTTGAAACCGTAGGCGCGTTCAATCAATTCGAAGGCCTTGAATCCCGGTGGACGGTACGCCACTTCGCCAAAGTACATTTCGCCGTCGGCGGTAACAAAGTACTCGGGATGAATCAGACCAAACTTGATATCGAAGGTTTTAATCAGCAATTCGATCTGCTTGGTAATGGCATTGCGCCAGCTCTCGAGTTCCTTGGTTGCCGGCACAAACACCGAATAGCCCAGGGTCACGTACTCAGAGATATTGAGAAATTTTATCTTTCCATCATGAATCCAGGCTTCAACGGCAAACTCCCAGCCACTGAGATGGCTTTCCATCAGTAGCGGGTATTCCTCAGCCGGGATTTGATCAATTTCTTCGAGTGTTCGGATCATCCGGTGTCCGAGACAGCCGGCTTTGTCGAAGGCCTTGACGTGAATCGGGTCATCCGGGTCGCCATCCAGTTTGAGCAGAGTCTGGTTGACGCGCTTCATGAAGCGGACGATGTCTTCTTTCTCGTGAGCTTCTTCGAAGATCCCCACGCGTATACCGCCGAGCTGGGCACGCCGTTTCATCAGGGCTTTATCTCGGAACAGGATAGACTGACCGTACATCCGGGGATTATCGAGCAAGACAGAGTTAATGGCGCCGGACCATTCAACGGTTTCCTCGAACAATGGAACGGCGACATCAACGCCTTCGTCCTTGAGTTTGTGGGCGATTTCCATTGATCGATCATTCAGACGAACAAAATCCCAGGGAATAAAAGGAATGTGGTTGGCGGCGCAAAAGTCTGTAGCCCATTCGGGTGCGACCACAATGTAACGCCGGTCAAATTTCTGGGCGGCCTTGATCGCATTGATGCTCCAGCCGAGTAGGGCAATGTAGCCTTTGTTCGGATCTTTGGGTGTCTCAGTTCCAAGCACTGAGTCCATGGTGGCGTCGCGCCACGCCAACACGTCTTGGGACATCTTGGATTCGGGCGTAATTGACATTGAATATACTCCTGGTGGGCTAAGAAATGGGCAATAGACTGCCGGGGCAGCTAGAGTGAGTCATAGGCAGGAACGTATTTGGTAAATGCCAACCCCATCACTAACTATAGTTGCTGTTCCGCCAAGGACAAATGACGGACCCCAGAAGCAACCAATTTGGAGAACAACGAGACAGGGGAAATCCATGCGACCGACATTTCCAGGCTTGCATCCATTGAATGTTCAGAAATACGGCAATACGCCCACGTCCTGGGACTTCGGGGCCGACGTTGGTGTTGTCCTTTTGCTACCGAAAGGGAAGAAAGACGCGATCGATAAGAGCCCCTGGGCAGCGACAGTAAAAAGGACTCTGGCAAGGTACCCGGAAAATGAAAATCCGGTGTTTCTGTCTTCATCCGAGGCCGGGCGGGTCGCTGCTGTGTTCGTGCCCGAGAATATTCAGCCGTTCAAAGCCCTGACCCTCGCCCGAAAAGCGATAGGGCCACTGATTGCGGAGCGGTTTGTTGAGATCAACGTTATTTCTCTTTTTGAGGACGCCGGGGCTGGGGACATGATGGCGGAAGCCATTCTGGCTGCAGCCTATGCTGACCTTTTCCAGTTACCAAGGGTGTCTGGTAAGCCTACGGAGCCGAAAAAGCTGGACTCAATCACTTTCTTTGGACCTTTTGAGAACGCCGATTTTGGCTACGTCTCGGCCACGGCCGAGGGTAACAACCTGGCCAGATGGTTGACCCACCTTCCGGGGAATTATCTGACCCCGGGTATTTATCGCAGTTTTGCGGAGAGCCTGGCGGAAGAGGAAGGCTGGCAGGCGACGTTTTTTGATCGGGATAAGCTCGAGGAATTGGGTGCCGGGGCGTTTCTTTCTGTCGTCGAGGCGAGCCCGGTCAGGGATGCCGGGATATTACGTCTTCAATATCGCCCCGCCGGAGCCAAAGGCCAACCCCTCGCATTGGTCGGCAAGGGAATTTGTTTTGATACCGGTGGCAGCAACCTCAAAGTTGGAGGCGGCATGCTGGGCATGCACGGCGATATGCAGGGAAGTGCTGTTGCCCTTGGTGCCTTGCTTGCCATTACGCGCCTGAGCTTCGACCAGCCGGTGGATTGCTGGCTGGCTCTTGCCGAAAACCATATCGGGTCCAGGGCGGTCAAATGCAATGATGTAATTACAGCGTTGGATGGCACGACGATCGAGCTGATAAATACCGATGCAGAAGGGCGGATGGTCTTGTCGGATACCCTGGCCCTTGTCTCCCGTGAAAAGCCCCGTGTGATTATCGACTACGCGACGCTGACAGGCGCAGTGGTTGCGGCTTTGGGCCAGCGCATGGCGGGTGCAATCACTAATCGCCGTGATTGGATAGAGCCGATTATCCAGGCAGGCGAAAGGTGCGGCGAGCGAGTCTGGCCTTTTCCATACGAAGAGGATTATGACGAGGACCTCGAATCGAAGGTTGCTGATACCTTGCAATGCAGGACCAGTGGCGCTGGAGATCATATTTATGCGGCGCGCCTGTTAGGAAAATTTGTCGACAAGGACATTGGCTGGATTCATGTGGATATGGCCTCGTCTGGCACCCACACCGGAGGGCTGGCGCACATACCGACGGATCTCCAGGGCTTTGGTGTGCGCTTCGGTGTGGAATGGCTCAGAAAGGTAGCTAACGAGTAGTCTCGGCCTCCAGCTGACGGATACATCGATCAAACGCCCGGCTGATCCGTGTCTGATCCTTGATCATGGCCAGCCGCGGCCAGGTAGCCTGTTCCCCGAGGTTGATGAACATCTCCAGATCCTCAGGGCTCGGGTTAGCCAGTACCTTGCGATAGAGCGAGGGTTTCGGGGGAAAGTGAATGTTAATGTCCCCCAGGTATTGCTGGCTGGTCATGGCGTGGGCCTGTTCGATCAGCGGCCGGATGATGCCAGGGTGCGGGCTCTGTTTGGTCAGTTCAAGCGCTGTGGCGATCTGGCCGTGGGCCAGGGAAACCGCTGCCCGTTTGGCCCAGGCGGTCACGCCGCTCTGGTCATGGTGGCTGATAAATGGCACCACATGGGGGTTGGCCTGGCTGACAATGGTTTTGTTCACGTTGTGCAGCCGGGCCATTCTCATCAGTGGCAGATCGCCATGTACGCTGCCATCAATCCAGCTTTCGGTGGGCATGTAGGGCACACTGCTTTCGCGATTTCCGTTTGTTTCCCGAGCCTGAAGGGTCACTGGCGGGAAAATGCCCGGCACCGCACAGGAGGCCATCACCGCTGAATCCACCAGAACGGCTGGCGAGGACAGCCAGTTCAGCAGCCTCGGTTTTTGCTGGGTGCGGGTGGGGGAGACGGAGATGTTCAGGGTACGGCCACTGTGTTCGTGCGCCTCTTTGAAACTGACGCTGCCGAGGTTGTGCTGTATATGCTCCTGCAGTTGGCGCGGATCCATGGCATGGCCGGCCCTCAGGCCTTCCGTGATGCCAAGCCAGCGGAAGGCGTTGAGGTGGATGCGTTCGGGGTGATTGAAGAAGTCTGCCAGTTCCTTCTCATCCCGGGTGCAGATGGCGCCGGCCACGATCGCACCCATGCTGGAGCCCGCCATTACATCCGGCAGCAGGTCCTGGCGCCAGAGCGCCCGGGTAACCCCTATGTGGTAAATGCCGAAAGCCGCGCCACCGCTGAGCATCAGGGCTGGCCGGCCATAGACACGTTCGGCGTCCCGAAACATTTTCAGCTTACGGGCGGTTGTGACCTCGGGAATGGGGTGCTCGCAGATGAATTCCATGGATGTCTCCACTTCATTCAGGAATTCACCCACCAAACGGTTGGTGCCGCTGCGAGCCACGGTGTACAGATCAGGGTTGGAGAGTTCCCCGAGGTGACGGTAAAGACTCTCCTGGAGGATCCGGATCAATCGCCGGGTGTCGCCATTCTGCCGGCAATGGCCCATGAGGCCCATGTGCTTGCGCATCAGGCTTTCATGAAGCATTCCGGTCTCTTCCTGTTCGCGCCACGCCAGCACGCCGTCCAGGTCGTCGAGCGCGGTTGCGGCCTCGCACCATTGCTCGTAGTCGCGGGCCTGCTCCAGTTGCTGCTTTAGCTGTCTGCGGGTTTTCGAAGAGTTTTTCATGGCTTTACCTTAACGTATCCAGCTTGGACTGTGCAGCGGCTGGTTTCCCGGCTCCGGGTTATTTGCTATGTTTAGCACCGTTGATTGGCGTTTATTACCAATCAGACATGTCTGCGGGAGAGACTGAATCGCCCAAGCTGGTGATCAGCGCCGAAGGAGCAACTGCCCCGGAAACTCTCAGGCAAAAGGACCGCTGACATGAATACTTTCCGAAGAGCTGCCGACAATCGCGTCAGTCGGCACACCGAAGGAGCAAGCGGCCGGTTTCGCTGAAACGGCCCGTGAATCTCTCAGGTTCCGTGACGGAAGGGGTGCTTTCTGCCATTTCGAGCAGAGAGGAAACCCTGGGCGCTCACGGAGATTGGAATGAAGCGAATCGCAGTAATTGGCGGTGGTATCACCGGTATTACCACAGCCTACACCCTCGCCAAGCGCGGGCTTGATGTTACGGTTTACGAGAAACACCGTTATGCGGCGATGGAAACCTCCTTCGCCAATGGTGGGCAGCTTTCGGCCTCTAACGCTGAAGTCTGGAACAACTGGCAGACGGTCATGAAGGGCATCAAGTGGATGTCCCGCCGGGATGCGCCCCTGCTGGTCAATCCCAAGCCTTCCTGGCACAAACTCAGCTGGTTCGCCGAGTTCATTGCCGCTATTCCCCAGTACGAGAAAAACACCACGGAAACAGCCCGTCTGGCCATTGCTGCCCGTGATCACCTGTTTGCCTGGGCGCAGGAAGAGGGCATCGATTTTGATCTCAAGAAGCAGGGCATCCTCCACATCTATCGCGATAAGGCCGGGTTCGACCACGCGGCCAAAGTGTCTCGTTTGCTGTCTGCTGGCGGCCTTGAGCGCCGTTCGGTGACCCCGGAGGAGATGAAATCCATCGAGCCGACCCTGGCCGGCAACTATTACGGCGGATTCTTCACCGAGAGTGACTCCACCGGTGATATTCACAAATTCACCAACGGGCTGGCCGATGCCATCCAGCGCCTTGGCGTTAAAACCTGCTATGGCCACACGGTGACCGAGCTGAGCGCCGACGAGCGCAATGCCTGGGTTACTGCTCACGATGGCACCGAGCAGTCCCGGGACACATTCGACGGCGTGGTTATCTGTGCCGGTGTCGGCAGCCGCGGGCTCGCGAAAAAGCTGGGTGACCGGGTGAATATCTATCCGGTGAAGGGCTACTCCATTACCGTGGAGCTGGACGACGAAGCCTCGCAAAAGGCCGCACCGACGGTCAGCCTGCTGGATGATGCCACCAAGATCGTAACCAGTCGCCTTGGCGATGGCCGTTTCCGGGTTGCCGGTACCGCCGAGTTCAGCGGTTACAACCGCGATATCAAGGATGACCGGATCCGCCCGCTGACCCGTTGGGTTGAGCAGTGTTTCCCCGGAGTCTGTACACGCAAGGTTGTCCCCTGGGCCGGATTACGCCCGATGCTGCCGAACATGATGCCAAGGGTTGGGCCGGGTCGCCTGCCAACGGTGTTCTACAACACCGGCCATGGGCATCTTGGCTGGACACTTTCGGCGATCACCGCCGAAATGGTCGCCGAGAGCGTTACCGGGGATAGCCGGTAATCTCCCGGATTTTCCGGTACAGAGGTTGAAGCTGGGGGTACATCTTCAGATAAACCTCGGAATAGAGCTGCTGGTAAAGGGCCCGGGTTTCTTCATTGGGGTGGAAAACGTCGCCAACCCGGGTCATGTTTGCCACGGCGGTGTCGAAATCCGGATGCAGACCCAGCCCCACGGCCGCGTCTATGGCGGCGCCGAGTCCGGAGGTCTCATACGTGTGAGGCCTTTCGGCCGGTAATCCGAACACATCGGCGGTCAACTGCATGGCTGCATCACTCTGGGAGCCACCGCCGGCCACTCGCAGCTTCCGGATCTTAACGCCGCTTCGCTTTTCGATTTTTTCCTTTCCTTCCCGCAGCGCGTAGGCCAGACCTTCGAGGATTGCGCGATAGATGTGGGAACGGGTGTGAACGTCCCCGAACCCGATGATCGAACCTTTGGCTTCCGGCCCCGGCTGGCGCACGCCGGGAGACCAGTAGGGCTGAAGCATCAGGCCCATGGCCCCGGGCGGCACCGCCTTGACCAGTTCATCGAACAGCGCTTCGGGCTCAATGCCTCGCTGTTCGGCGATTTTTCGTTCCCGCAGGCCGAATTCCCGCTTGAACCAGCTCACCATCCAGAAACCCCGGTAGATCATGACTTCCGTGGAGTAGTGACCCGGCAGCGCCGAGGGATAGGGTGGCATTAACCGGATTGGCTCCACGTAGCGTTGGCTGGTGGTGTTGATGGTGGCGGTGGTGCCGTAGCTCATGCAGCCAATGTCCGGTGTCAGCCCGCCGGAGCCCAGAATCTCGCAGGCCTTGTCCGAAGCGGCAGCGATCACGGGCAGGCTTTTGGTAAGGCCCAGGTGCTGGCAGGCTTCGTCGGTCAGGTGGCCCAAAGTCTCAGCGGGCGCTACCAGCTCCGGAAGCATGGCGGGCTTGACGGGCATGGTCTGCCATTTGAAATCCCTCGGGCCGGCCCAGCGGTGTTTTTTGTAGTCGAAGGGCAGGTATCCGACCTGGCTTCCGGTCGAGTCTTTAAACTCCCCGGTCAGGCGGTAATTGAGGTAGCCAGACAGCAAGAGGAAGTGCCGGGTTTTGGCCCAGAGCTCCGGTTCGTTCTGGGCAATCCAGTTGGCCTGGGTTTTTTCCCGGAACCGGTTGATGGTGTCTTCCAACCGGGCAAGTTTGAACAGCCAGCCCCAGGGCCCTTTGACCGGGCCTTCGACCTTTGCGTGGCGCTGGTCGAGCCAGATGATTGCAGGTCTCAGGGGGTGTCCGTTCTCATCCAGATTGATGACGGTGCCCCGCTGGGTGGTCGATGTGACACCGGCAACCTGATCCGGCGTTGCTTCTGTGGAATGCCAGAGCAACTTGCAGGCTTCCCCGAGCTGCTCCCAGAAATACTCGGGATGCTGCTCGGCCCAGCCGGGTTCTCTCGAGAAATAGGGCTCAATTTCCTGCTTGCCTTTGCCCACCAGGTTGCCCCGGGTATCGAAGAGCAGCGCACGAACGCTCTGGGTGCCGTTATCGATAGCCAGAATCAGCGGCTCAGCCGGCATCGGAGGCCTCCCCGGGTGGCAGCGAATAGGCGTTGTGATAGATCGCCAGGTAGCGGGCCTGTTCTTCCTCCCAACGCTGGTCATCCCAGCCAAGCAGGGGTTGGCAATGGTTGCGGATCTCCGGCAGAAGGGCGTTGCCGGCAGCTGGCAGCACCAGGCCCAATCGTGTCCGGCGCAGAAGCAGATCGTCCAGATGCTGCACATCTTCTTTCTGGCAGGCCCAGCAGAGCTCCGCCCAGAGCAGGTCGGAAGCCTGGTTCGGAGTGACAGGCTCCATCGGGCCCGAGGCAAGGAGCGGCTCAAGCTCGGGGCCGTAGAACCCCTGCAGTCGCTGCCAGCACTGGTGGCCAATTGCCGCTGGCCTTGGCGAATATTCCGTCGCCCGAAATACCGGTTCGGACGCTGGCCGAAGATCCTTACCGGCGTCTTCGCCAAGTCCCCGGGTGAGCGCTTCACGGGCGATAACCCGGAAGGTGGTGAGCTTGCCACCGGCGATGCTGATCAGCCCGCGGTCGACCCGGAGTTCGTGTTCCCGGTTTTCTTTGGAGGGCGCCTTGCCTGTGCCATCGGTTACCACCGGCCGCACGCCGGCCCAGGTTGACAGTATGTCGCTTCGGGCAATGGGGCTGCCCGGAAACAGTCGTGAGGCGATCTCAAGCAGATAGGCGGTCTCCGCTTCGGAAATCACAGGCTCCTGATCAAGGTTCCCTTCATGGTCGATATCGGTGGTCCCCAGAACGGTCGTGCCCAGCCATGGGAAGGCAAACACCGGGCGGCCATCTTCAGGATGAAACAGGGAAACCGAACAGGGCACCGGCAGGCATGACCAGGGGAGCACCAGATGGCTGCCCCGCAGCGGGCGGATGTTCATGGCCGCCTCGGAGGTGTCACTGGATTGCAGCCGATCGGCCCAGGCGCCGGTGGCGTTGATGACCAGGGGCGCGGAGATCTCGATGGGCGCGTCGCTTTCCTCTGGCTGAATCAGCAAGCCCGATACCTGGCCGCCGATGCGTTTTACTTCGAGTGCCG